>JAQUKQ010000038.1 GCA_028718985.1 Desulfobulbaceae bacterium
GAGTAGAGATGGTTATGCCAGGGGACAATGTGTCAATTGATGGTAGCCTGATCACACCGATAGCAATGGAAGAGGGATTACGCTTTGCAATTCGTGAAGGTGGCAGAACTGTTGGTGCTGGCGTCATCAATAAGATAATCGCATAAGGTGAATGGTAATGGTTCAAACACAGAAGATTCGCATAAGGCTCAAAGCCTATGATCATAAACTTTTAGATCAGTCTACGCAGGAAATCGTTAATACGGCTAAAAGTACAGGTTCTATGATTGCAGGCCCGATCCCTTTGCCTACCATGATTAACAAATATTGTGTAAACCGTTCGGTTCATGTTGATAAAAAATCAAGAGAACAGTTTGAGATGAGGACGCATAAGCGAGTGCTCGATATACTTGAACCAACTCAACAGACGATTGATGCACTCATGAAACTAGAACTTTCTGCTGGTGTTGATGTGGAAATAAAGCTGTAATTGATTTTTTTATGAATTCATTACTTAATCTAATGTAGGGCGGTATTATGCCAAAAAGAATAGGATTGTTAGGGAAAAAGATTGGAATGACTCGTGTTTTCAATGAAACTGGTCAGGCCATGGGAGTTACTGTAATTGAAGTTGGTCCATGTGCCATATTACAGATTAAAACTGTTGCAAAAGAGGGGTACAACGCCCTGAAGATTGGTTTTGGTCCCAAGGCAGAAAAGCGTGCAACGAAACCAGAAGTTGGCCAGTGTAAAGCGGCTGATAAGGGCTGTTTTTATCAAATCAAAGAGTTTGTCGTTCCTAATCCTGAGGAGTATCAAGTTGGCCAGGTGCTGGCAATCGAAGATGTTTTCAAGATTGGGGATCTGGTTGATGTTGCAGGAGTGAGTAAGGGAAAAGGTTTTCAGGGCGTTATAAAGCGTCATGGTTTTAAAGGTGGTGGTTCTGGGCATGGTTCAATGTTTCATCGTGCTCCTGGTTCCATTGGTTGCTCCGCATGGCCAAGTCGTGTTGTCAAAGGCAAAAAAATGCCAGGACATATGGGATCTGCCAGAGTCAATAAGAAAAATGTCACCATTTTAGATATTCGTGCAGAAGATAATGTAGTCTTGCTGAAAGGTTCCGTTCCTGGTGCCAAGCAGGGGATATTACAGATCTTCTCAAAAGCATAATGTAAAGTAAGTTTTGTATGCTTACAAGGCACGGTTGGGATGCGTTCTTGGATAGAAAGGATGCACAAGCAACTCGTTTTCGGGTTTGACAGAGTTATCTTTATTTGAGGTATTTTAAAATGCCAGTTACAGAGTTACGTAATATTAAGAATGAGAAAGTGGGAGAGTTGCAATTGAACGATGAGCTGTTTGGGGTTCACGTTGATACGCACCTTCTTCATACCGTTGTTAGGATGCAGCTGGCGGCGAGACGTGCGGGAACGGCGTGCACGAAGACTAGGGTCGAGGTGCATGGAAGCTCAGCAAAGCCTTTTAAGCAGAAAGGAACCGGTAAAGCTAGATCCGGCAGTAAGCGATCTCCTCTGTGGCGTGGCGGCGGTGTTAGCCATGGACCGAAGCCAAGAGACTACTCCCTTAAGTTATCCAAAAAAGCCAGACGGTTAGGGCTAAGAATGGCGATAAGTGCGCGTGTGGCTGAAAATAATTTAATCATACTTGATGATTTTCTGATGGATTCAATTAAAACCAAGAATTTCGTATCAATTATGGATAATTTTGACATAAAGAATGCTCTGATTGTGGTTCCAGAGCATCTTGAAGCCCTTGAAAAGTCTTCTAGAAACGTACATGGCTTTAAAGTGTTACCTTCTGTGGGGCTTAATGTTTTTGATGTTCTACATCATAAAAAATTGATTCTGCTTCAGAATAGTATCGAGCAACTCGAAAAGAGGTTATTGTCATGAAAAATGTATGCGATATCATTAAGAAACCGTGCCTCACAGAGAAAGGGATGTTTCTTCAGGAAAAACATAATCAAGTCGTCTTGAAGGTTAATCCATTTGCCAATAAGATCGAAATTAAAGAGGCAGCGGAAAAGCTCTTTAACTTGAAAATTAGTAAGGTTAGAACAGCTAATATGCATGGAAAGAGTAAGCGAGTAGGAAAACACACGGGAACCACAAACGACTGGAAAAAGGCTATTGTTAGCCTTCAAGAAGGTCAAAAAATGGATTTCTTGGAACAACTATAATAAACACGTTTTTTTATCTCACTTTTTTTGAAAATTTGAAAATCGGGGTTTGCAATGGCAATAAAAACCTTTAATCCGACATCACCAGGGCGTAGAAATTACGCATTGATGGTATCACCTGAACTATCACAAGCTGGCCCACAGAAAAACCTACTGGCTCCACTGAGTAAAAGTGGAGGGCGGAACAATAATGGAAGAGTTACTGCTCGACACATAGGTGGTGGTCATAAACGGAAATACCGGATTATTGATTTCAAGAGGGACAAACAGGATATTCCAGCTAAAGTCTCCTCCATAGAATATGATCCTAATCGTTCTGCTAACATCGCGTTAATTACTTATGCTGATGGCGCAAAGAGTTATATCCTTTCTCCTCTCGGCGTTAAAGTTGGTGATAACGTTATAGCTGGGGATAATGTCGATGTAAAAGTTGGGAACTGCATGCCTATGGGTAATATGCCTATGGGTAGTATTATCCATAACGTTGAGATGAAAATCGGTAAGGGGGCGCAGTTAGTTCGGAGCGCTGGTGTTTCTGCGCAATTAATGGCCAAAGAGGGTGATTATGTTTTGATTAAATTGCCGTCAGGTGAAGTGAGAAAGTTTCATAAACTTTGCCGTGCTTGTTTTGGTCAACTAGGGAATGTGGAGTACGATTCGCAGAAAATGGGCAAAGCGGGTCGGAATCGTTGGAAAGGAAATCGTCCTAAGGTCCGTGGTGTTGCCATGAATCCTCATGACCATCCTATGGGAGGCGGTGAAGGGAAAAGTTCTGGCGGTCGTCATCCATGCTCACCGTGGGGCATGCCTTCAAAAGGGTTTAAGACGAGAAAGAAAAAAGATTCAGACAAATATATTGTAACTAAAAGGTCCTGATAGGGGGAAGAGATATGGCGCGATCAATTAAAAAAGGACCCTTTGTAGATTCTCATCTGCTGGAGAAAGTGGTTAAAGCCAAAGAGACTAATTCACGAAAGGTCATTAAGACGTGGTCTCGAAGGTCAGATATTGTGCCTGACATGATTGGGCTGACCTTTGCCGTACACAATGGGAAAAAATTTATTCCAGTTTTTGTCTCTGAGAATATGGTTGGTGGAAAGTTGGGGGAGTACTCTCCCACGAGGACTTTCTTTGGCCATGCTGGCGGCAAAAAAGGGAAGAAATAAAGAATACGGCATTTGTTCTTAGTCGAATGCTTAGTTTCGGTTGAGAATACGATTTATCCGTTGGGCAGAATACCAACTATATAAGGAGTAAGAAAGAGATGGAAGCGAAAGCAGTTTTGAGATATTGCCGCATATCTCCGCAAAAGGCTAGGCTGATTGCTAATTTAGTAAGGGGAGGGCAAGTTGAAGCAGCTATTAATAGTCTTCGATTTATGCCTCAGAAGGGTGCTGCTATCATACGTAAGGTTTTAGAATCAGCAGTAGCCAATGCTCGGCAGAACGAGTCAATTGATGTTGACACGCTCTATATCAAAACAATATTTGTCGATGGTGGGCCGATGTTGAAGAGGATAATGCCGAGAGCAATGGGGCGTGCCAACCGTATTTTGAAACGTTCCAGCCATATTACCATTATCGTTGACGAGCAGTAATCGTCATTAACTATTTATATTTTAATTGTGATGGAGGAAGGTTTTGGGCCAGAAAGTTAATCCAATCGGTTTACGCCTTAATATTATTCGTACTTGGGAATCGACTTGGTATGCAAGTAAAGATTATTCTAAATTTTTACTTGAGGATCATACCCTACGGAAATTTCTTAAGAAACGTTTATTTCATGCTGGTTTGTCACGGGTTCAGATTGCACGTACAGGCGATAAAATCAGGATTAAGCTTTTCACGGCACGACCAGGCATTGTTATTGGCAAGAAAGGGGCAGAAATAGAAACCCTTAAAGGCGAACTTGAAAAGTTGACAAGCCGTAGCTGTGTTCTTGATATCCAGGAAGTAAGACGTCCTGAGGCCGATGCACAACTTGTTGCCGAAAATATTGCTGCACAATTGGAAAGAAGAGTAGCATTTCGTCGAGCAATGAAAAAGGCTGTGAATATGGCCTTGAAGTTTGGTGCAAAAGGTATTAAGATATCCTGCTCAGGTCGTTTGGGTGGAGCGGAAATAGCTAGGAATGAGTGGTACCGTGAAGGACGGGTTCCTCTTCATACTTTACGAGCCGATATCGATTATGGTTTGGCAGAATCAATGACCACTTTCGGTGTTATTGGCGTGAAAGTTTGGATATTTAAAGGTGAAGTTCTTTCTGACGCTGAAAATGTAATTTAAGATAATAGGATAAGACAATGCTAAGTCCTAAGAAAGTTAAACATCGTAAACAATTTAAAGGTAACATGGGTGGTTCCGCACAACGTGGTTCGACCATTGAGTTTGGCGAATTCGCGTTGAAGGCGACTGAGTGCGGCAAATTGACAGCACAACAGATTGAAGCTGGCCGTGTTGCGATAAACCGAAAAATTAAGCGTGGTGGTAAAATGTGGGTGCGGATATTTCCTGGCAAACCTTTTACTAAAAAGCCTGCTGAGACAAGAATGGGTAAAGGTAAAGGTGCTCCTGAGGGATGGATTGCCATTATTAAGCCGGGAAAAGTTCTTTTTGAGATTCAGGGGATTGAACCTCAAACGGCGATTGAAGCATTAGCCTTAGCACAGCATAAATTTTCTTTTGATACAAAGATAATTTGCAAGGATTCTACGATATGAAATATTCTGAGTTAATTGAGCTAGATAAAGCTGAGCTAGTTGTGAAAGCGGAATTGTTGGAAAAAGATTTATTTAAGCTTAAGTTCCAGCACAGTATCCGACAGATTGAAGATACTTCAAAGATTTCATTGTTAAAGAAAGATATTGCGAGAGTTAATACTGCAATTAACATGAAATAAACTATTCTATCCGTAGAATTTAATTATAATTTTTTTATAAATTGTTGCAGGGAAGACAATGACAGAACTTATAAAGACGAGACGTACCCTTGAAGGCGTGGTGGTGAGTGATAAAATGACTAATAGTATTGTCATTCAGACCGCGCGCCTTGTGGCTCATAAGTTGTACGGGAAAATGATACGTCGCCATAAAAAATTTATGGCTGATGACCCTCAAAATGCTTGTAGCGTAGGTGATCGTGTTATTATTGAAGAGTGTCGTCCGTTAAGTAAGAATAAACGGTGGAGACTCCTGCAGATTGTTAAAAAAGCAGAATAAATTTGTGGTATTTGTCCGTCTTTTTTTTACCCCTTACCGACGCTTATTGATGATGTTTGGTAAGTTGGTTTATGTACTCCTATTAAATATTGTTTCTGTAGATACTTCTTCTGATTACAGAAAAGACATGGTGTAGCTATGATACAGACCGAAAGTGTTTTGAAGGTTGCAGATAATTCAGGGGCCAAGAGTGTTCTCTGTATAAAAGTGCTTGGTGGATCTAAACGCCGCTACGCTGGTATCGGAGATGTAATTGTTGTTTCAATTAAAGAGGCAATTCCCAACTCAAAAGTTAAGAAAGGGGATGTGATGAAGGCTGTCATCGTGCGGACTGTCACTCAGGTGAGAAGGCCTGAAGATACATTCGTACGTTTTGACGATAACTCTGCTGTTTTGATTTCTGCGAATGGAGAGCCGGTAGGGACACGTATCTTTGGACCTGTTGCGAGAGAGCTCCGTGCGAAAGGATATATGAAAATAATTTCTCTTGCCCCTGAAGTTCTATAAAATTGGCATGAGTTGATTTTTATTTACGATACTTGAGAGGCAAATAACCATGCAGTGTGCACAGAGATTAAAGAAAAATGATCAAGTTGAAGTCCTAAGTGGCAAAGATAAAGGAAGAGTCGGGAAGATCCTGAGAGTTGATCCCTCGAACAATAGGGCTGTGGTAGAGAAAGTGAATATGGTGAAACGCCACACTAAGCCAAATCCTGCGAATCAACAGGGCGGCATTATTGAAAAAGAAGCCTTGGTCGATCTTTCGAACTTGAAACTGATTTGTCCTAAATGTACCAAAACGGTTCGTTTGGGAAAAAAGTTTTTAGATGATGGCACAAAGGTTAGAGTTTGCAAAAAATGCAATGAAGTTGTTGATTCCAAATAATAGATAGAGCATCTCTCAAGGAGTTTAGTATGGCAAGTTTGAAGGAATATTATTTACAGGAGTGTGTTCCGTTACTCATGAAAGAGTTTGGGTATAAATCCATCATGGAAGTGCCTAAGTTAGACAAGATTGTTCTGAACATGGGCTTGGGAGAGGCTGTTCAAAACCCGAAAATTATAGACGCAGCAGTGTCCGAGTTGACCACTATTAGTGGTCAGAAGGCGGTTGTTACCAGAGCTAAAAAGTCTATCGCTGGTTTTAAATTGCGTGAGGGAATGCCGATAGGTTGCTGTGTGACAATACGCAAGGACAGAATGTACGATTTTTTGTCTAAACTTATTCATATTGCCTTGCCGCGGGTAAGAGATTTTAGAGGAATACCGTCAAAATCCTTCGATAAGAGAGGAAATTACGCTTTAGGCATTAAAGAGGAAATAATTTTTCCTGAAATAGATTATGACAAAATTGATAAAATAAAAGGTCTCAATATTGTTATAGGGACAACAGCGAAAACTGATGAAGAGGGGCGCTTTCTACTTCAAGCTCTAGGAATGCCTTTTAGAAAATAATAAGAAGGTCGAGGTTAACAGTGGCTAAAAAATCCTTAATTGCAAAAAGTAAACTCAATCCTAAATTTAGCGTTCGGGCTCATAACCGTTGCAAAATTTGTGGGAGGCCACATGGCTATATGAGAAAGTTTGATCTATGTCGTATTTGTTTTCGAAATATGTCTAATAGTGGCTTGATAACCGGCGTTACCAAGTCAAGCTGGTAATATTTACACCAGAGATAAAAATCTGATGTGAGTAAGCCTCACCTCTATTTACAATATTTATATAAGATCGGAGAAGGAGTTCCCCAATGTCGATGAGTGATCCGCTGGCGGATATGCTAACCAGGATAAGAAATGCAGTGATGGTCAATCTTGAAAGTGTTGAAATGCCATATTCGAAGATTAAAGCGGAAGTTGCCAGGATTCTGAAGCAAGAAGGATATATTGGCGATTACCAGAAATTAGAGACTGATACGCCTCAGGGTGTACTGAGAATTGCTTTAAAGAGTAGCAAATATTCCGACAAGGTGATCAGCGGTATTAAAAGAGTTAGTAAACCTGGTCGTCGTATTTATTCTCGGCATAATGAAATACCGAAGGTGTTGAGTGGCCTAGGAATTTCGATTTTATCTACCTCATCAGGCCTACTTACTGATCATGAGGCACGGATGAAGGCTGTTGGCGGCGAGATTATTTGTGAAGTTTGGTAAGAGTTATTTTGAATTTTAATTGTTTTATTTGGAGATAACCAATGTCTAGAATTGGTAATAAACCTATTATTATTCCCAAAGGTGTTAAACTTGAATTCACCAGGAATATGGTGAAAGTTACAGGACCGAAGGGAGTGTTGGAACAGGAAATTCTGACTGAAATAGATCTTGTCCAAGAGGGCGAACTGGTCCTAGTTAAAGGAAATGATGCGAGCAAACGGACAAATGCATTCCGTGGTATGACGCGATCACTCATTAACAACATGATCCTCGGTTCTCAATCAGGGTTCAAAAAGGTGTTGATTGTTGAAGGTGTTGGTTATCGGGTAAATGTGAATGGTGACAAGTTAACATTGTCTGTTGGCTATTCAAATCCTGTTGACTTTGTATTGCCGGCCAGTGTTACCGCTTCTGCCGCCAACAATCAAATTACCCTCGAATCAATTGACAAGGGATTGTTGGGTCAGACTGCGGCAAAGATTAGAGATATCCGTAAGCCTGAGCCGTACAAGGGTAAAGGAATTAGGTACGAGAACGAATATATCGCAAGAAAAGCTGGCAAGACTGCTGGCAAGAAATAATTAGGGCATTCTAATGGCAAAGACAAGTGCAAAAACAATAGCGCGGCAGAAACGAGTTAAGCGGATCAGAAAAAATGTAGTTGGAACGACGGAGCGCCCAAGGTTGCGCGTGTTTAAAAGTGCAAAGCACATTTATGCGCAAATCATTGACGATTCGAAGGGGACAACACTTTGTGCGGCATCTTCTCTTGTTGGCGAAGTGAGTCACGCTGAAGAAAAGGGGAAGATAGGCCAAGCAAACAAAGTAGGGTTGCTTTTAGCCGAGCAGGCAAAGTCTAAAGGTGTCCTGACAGTTGTTTTTGACCGTGGTGGGTACATCTATCATGGGCGTGTGAAGGCCTTGTCTGAGGGAGCCAGGGAAGGTGGCTTAGTATTTTAGTAATACTTAAGAAGAAAATTTGGAGGTTTAACCCTTGGCTAATTTAGTTAATGAAAAAGACGATCAACTAATTGAAAAAATAGTCTTTATCAATAGAGTTGCAAAAGTTGTTAAAGGTGGGCGACGTTTTAGTTTCAGTGCGATTGTCGTCGTTGGCGATGGAGCAGGAAAGGTTGGTTATGGACTTGGAAAGGCCAACCAAGTTCCAGATGCAATCCGTAAGGGTGTTGATCAGGCAAAAAAAGACATGAAGTTAGTGTCAATAACTGACACAAGCATTCCTCATGAGATTCATGGGAAGTTCGGGGCGGGTAGGGTTATGTTAAAACCTGCTTCTCCTGGAACGGGTGTTATTGCTGGTGGTGCAGTTCGCGCTGTACTTGAGGCTGCAGGGGTACATGATATCCTCACAAAATGTCTTGGTTCGCATAACCCGCACAACTTGGTTAAGGCGACACTTGATGGTCTCCGGGGGTTACGTACCCCAGAAAGGATTGCAGCTAACCGAGATAAGACTGTAGAAGAAATATACAGGAAGTAAAAGAAAACTTAGGATAATATTATGGAAAATGAAGTTAGAGTAAAACTCGTAAAGAGTTATATAGGAAGTCCTAAGAAGATTCGTGCAACCTTGATTGGTTTAGGTTTGACTCGAATGCATAAGACGGTAGTTCGAAAAAATACGCCTGAAATTCAGGGGATGTTGAGTAAGGTGCAACATCTTATTTGTGTGGAGAAATAGATATGTTGAACCTCAGCAATCTCTCCCCGTATCCAGGGGCAACGAAACAGAGAAAAAGAATTGGACGTGGTCAAGGTACTGGTCAAGGCAAACAGGCAGGTCGGGGTCACAAAGGATTTAAGTCCCGTTCTGGAAGTAGTATTAGCCCTGGTTTTGAGGGTGGGCAGATGCCCTTGCATAGAAGACTTCCTAAACGGGGATTTACAAATCCTTTCAAGAAGGAGTTTGGAATTGTTAATGTTAAGGATCTAGAGAATTTCGAAGAAAATTCAGTTATTGATACGAAATTCCTTCAGGAAAAAGGACTGGTAGGAAAGAAATACTCTTTGGTAAAACTTTTGGGTACCGGAGAAATTTCGAAGAAGCTGGTAATTAAATTGGCTTGTGTGAGTGAGTCGGCCAAGACAAAAGTTGAAGCTGCTGGCGGAAAAATCGAGGCATAATCATGGCAAGTGGTCTCCAGGGAACAGCAAATATTCCTGAATTAAAACGTAGGATTATTTTTACGCTATTAATGTTGGCAGTTTATAGGATTGGCGTTCAAATACCGACTCCTGGGATAAATGGAGAGGCTTTAGCCGATTTCTTTGCAAAGAATGCCGGGACGATTTTCGGCATGTTTAATATGTTCTCAGGCGGCGCATTGCAAAATTTTTCAATATTTGCCTTAGGGATTATGCCCTATATTAGTGCTTCTATTATTTTTCAGTTGTTGCAAGTTGTTGTCCCCCAGGTCGAGGCTCTTGCAAAGGAAGGCGAGTCTGGACGCCGGAAAATAACCCAGTACACACGTTATTCAACTGTTGTTCTTAGTGTTGTTCAAGGGTTATTTATTAGTATTGGACTGGAGAGCATGGCTGCTCCCTCTGGTAACGCCATGATTGTTATTGAGCCAGGATGGTCGTTCCGCTTGATGACAGTCATCACCTTGACCTCTGGCACAGCATTCATTATGTGGCTCGGTGAGCAAATGACAGAGCGAGGTGTTGGTAACGGAATCTCTTTGATTATTTTTGCCGGAATAGTGGCACGGATGCCAGTAGCGATCGTAAATACAGTTAAAATGGCAACGGCTGGTGAAATGCCAATTATTTTGTTGCCGATATTGCTGGCGATGATGGGTGCGGTTATTGCGGTTGTGATTTACTTTGAAACAGCGCAAAGACGCATTCCTATTCAATACGCGAAGCGTATGGTCGGGAGGCAGCTTTTTGGTGGCCAACGTTCGCATTTGCCTCTGAAAATTAATATGTCAGGTGTTATTCCACCTATTTTTGCCTCTTCAATCATGATGTTCCCGGCAACTATCGGCGGCTTCATACAGATTGACTGGGTGAAACAAGTTTCTGCCGCACTTGCTTGGGGGACTTTCTTACATTCGTTTTTTTATGTAGTGATGATTGTATTCTTTTGTTTCTTCTATACAGCAGTAACGTTCAACCCTGTTGATATTGCCGAAAATTTAAAGAAAAACGGTGGGTTTGTTCCAGGGATCCGACCTGGTAAAAAAACTGCTGAGTTCATTGATAAAATTATGATTCGTCTCACGGTAATTGGGGCTGTTTATATCTCCGCCGTATGTATTTTGCCTGAAATTTTGATTAAAAAGGGTAATGTTCCTTTTTATTTTGGTGGAACTGCGTTGTTGATTGTAGTAGGAGTTGCAATTGATACAATATCCCAGATTGAGTCGTATACTGTAATGCGTAATTATGATGGTTTTTTAAAAACTGGTAGGATTAAGAGCCGTTAACTGAAGATTGATCTATGAGTTCGGCAATTACTATTAAGTCTGCATCCGAAATTTTGCTGATGCGACGTGCTAATTCAATTGTCGCGGGTGCACTTAATCTGGTAATGCAACATGTTAGACCTGGCGTTTCGACAAAGGAACTTGACGCGATCGCCGAGGACTTCGCAAAAAAAAATGGTGCAATCCCAGCCTTTAAAGGGTATAGAGGTTACCCTGCCTGTTTGTGTGTGTCAATTAATGAGCAGGTTGTGCACGGCATACCCTCTCGAAAGGTAGTTGTACAAGATGGTGATATCGTCAGTGTTGACTTCGGCGTGAGTTTTAAGGGATTTTACGGAGATGCAGCTCTATCAATATTAGTTGGCTCACAGCAAGACGAAAATAAAAAGAAGTTGTTGCAAGTTACGAGACACTCACTTCTGTTGGGCATAGAGCAGGTAAGAGCAGGGAACAGGGTAAGTGATATTTCAGATGCCATACAGTCGTATGTTGAGAGCAATCGTTTCCATGTAGTGAAACAATTTGTTGGCCATGGTATTGGTAGTAAATTGCATGAAGCGCCAGAAGTACCCAACTATAAGCGTCCTGGAAGAAGTCCGAGACTTGTGCCTGGGATGGTATTAGCAATAGAACCAATGGTAAATGTTGGGACTTCAGATGTGGTAGTTTTGAAAGATGGGTGGACGGTAATAACTTCAGATAGAAGTAATTCAGCTCATTTTGAACATTCGGTTTTGGTGACTGAAGGTGAGCCTGAAATTTTGAGCGAAGCCATTAACTCACAGTCTTTCTAATTGGGAAATTGAGGATAGTTTTTATATGGCAAAGGAAGAGGCAATTCAAGTAGAGGGAACGATAATCGAACCCTTACCTAATGCGATGTTTAGAGTTGAACTCGAGAATGGCCACAAAGTCCTCGCACATATTTCTGGCAAGATGCGAATGCATTTTATTAAAATTTTGCCCGGCGATAAAGTAACAATTGAGTTATCTCCGTATGATTTGTCTCGTGGCAGAATTGTATTTCGTGGAAAAGGCACTAGGTAACTAATTTATAGAATCAAAGGCGAACAATCATGAAGGTTAGATCATCTGTAAAGAAAATTTGTAGTGAATGTAAGATCTTTAAGCGACATGGCGTGGTGCGTGTTTCGTGCAAGGTTAAAAAGCATAAACAACGACAAGGCTAGATCCGGCCTTGTTGATATTGGTTGTATCAATTACGTATTAACTTATCTAGGAGTATAACTTTGGCACGTATAGCTGGTGTAGATTTACCTAAAAATAAGCATATGGTTATTGCCCTGACCTATATTCATGGGATTGGCAAGACAAGCGCAAAAAAAATACTCGATGAAGTCAAGATTGACTATACCATGAGTAGTGACAATCTTGATGACAATCAGGTTGCTGAAATCAGAAAAATACTCGAATCTGCTTCTCACAGTGTTGAAGGTGATAGACGACGTAATGTCGCTATGGACATTAAACGGATGATGGACTTAGGAAGCTATAGAGGGATTCGTCATCGGAAGGGCTTGCCTTGTCGCGGGCAGCGGACGAGTACTAATGCTAGGACTCGAAGAGGTCCTAGACGTGCTGCGAATAAATAAAAAATTAATTTCACATTTCAAATAGATTAGGAGATCACTCATGGCTGGGCCTAAAACCAAGGTAAAGCGTAAAGAGAAAAAAAATATACCCGAGGGTATAGTCAGTATTAAGTCAACATTTAATAATACCTTGGTTACGTTTTCGGACAAACAGGGTAATGCCGTGTCATGGTGTAGTGCTGGCTGCCTAGGCTTTAAAGGATCTCGGAAAAGCACTCCATTTGCTGCTCAAAATACCGTAGAAACAGCTGCCAAAAAGGCAATGGATTCTGGTATGCGAAAAGTGTTTGTTAATATTAAGGGGCCCGGACCTGGGCGTGAATCAGCCTTGAGGGCTTTACAGCAGGTTGGATTGGAAGTGACCAAGATATGTGATGTTACTCCGATTCCTCATAATGGTTGCAAACCACCGAAAAAACGACGCGTTTAAGTATAAATATATAGTTTATAGAGATTGGAGGTAGTCAATTGTCACGATACACAGGCGCATTATGCCGGCAATGTCGAAGAGAAAAGCTAAAGCTTTTTTTGAAAGGGGATCGTTGTTATTCTGACCGATGTGCTTTTGAAAGACGTTCATTTGCTCCTGGGCAACATGGGCAGGATAGACTGAAAAAAATGTCCGACTATGCCATTCAGCTTCGCGAAAAACAGAAAGTTAAACGCATGTATGGCATGCTTGAAGGTCAATTTAATAGATATTTCCAGAAAGCCGATCAGAAAAAAGGCATTACCGGCGTAAACCTTTTGGTGATGCTTGAACGGAGACTCGATAATGTTCTTTACCGTTTAGGTTTTGCCGCTTCGCGAAATCAGGCCCGTCAAATGGTCAGACATAATCATTTCCTGATCAATGGCAAAAAGGTAAATATTCCTTCTTTTTTAGTGTCTTTGAATGATGAAGTAGCACTGAAAGAAAAGAGTCAAAAGGTTGAAGCGATAAAAGATAACCTTGCGGCAGTTGCCCGACGTGGTGTTCCTAGTTGGTTGAGTCTTGACCAGGATGCTTTTAAGGGGAAAGTAAACGCTTTGCCGAATCGTGAGGAGATCACTATGCCGATTCAGGAAAACCTTATTGTTGAACTCTATTCGAAATAAGACAGAATATGACTGATACTGAATTGAACATTCCATTGGAGTCTGATCCAATTTATCGTAATTGGACGGAACTTATTCTTCCCGAGCGACTTGAGGTCGATAGTGCAACGCATACTAATCGTTATGGCAAATTTACCTGCCAGCCTTTAGAGCGTGGATTTGCTACAACTGTTGGCAACTGCCTGCGACGTATCTTGCTTTCATCGATTCAGGGAGCGGCAATCACTGCAGTTAAGATTGAAGGGGCTAGTCATGAGTATTCTACGAGGCCTGGTATTCTTGAGGATGTAATCGAAATTATTTTAAACTTAAAGGAAGTTCGTCTTCGCTTAAAGTCTGAAAAATCTGCTATCATCCGAATTGAGAAAACCGCAATGGGGCCTGTTACTGCTGCTGATATAATATCGCCTGACGGAATGGTTGAGGTGATGAACCCTGAACAGCACATATGTACTATTACCGGCAATGAAGGGAAAATGATTGCTGAGTTTCAGGTTAAATGGGGTAAAGGGTATTCTCCTGCTGAGAATAACAAAACCGATGATATGAGTATCGATACCTTCCCTATCGATGCAATTTTCACCCCGATTCAAAAGGTGAAAATCTCTGTGAGTCAAGCTCGGGTCGGTCAACAGACAGACTTTGATAAACTTACCATGGAAATTCATACCGATGGGAGTATCACTCCTGAGAATTCATTAGCCTATGCCGCAAAAATCTTGAAGGAGCAGATGCAAATATTCATTAATTTCGATGAGGATAGAGCTGAGCCCGAGATAGAGCAACACCTCGAAGGAGCAGTTATCCCTGTTAATGAAAATTTGTATCGCAGTGTTGAGGATCTTGAATTGTCTGTACGATCTGCAAATTGTTTGCGAAATGCAGACATCAAGTATATTGGCGAATTAGTACAAAAGACAGAAGCTGAAATGTTGAAAACGAAAAATTTTGGGCGTAAATCTTTGAATGAAATTAAGCAATTACTTTCTGAGATGGGACTGTCGCTTGGTATGAAGGTTGATGGCTGGGTTCAACCCGCCCCTCAGGATTCACCTGAAGAATAGTAATTGAGAGAGGTTATATCGCAATGAGACATAGAAAGACTGGGACACGGTTAGGTAGAAACTCTTCGCATCGTTTAGCCATGATTCGGAATATGGTTACATCACTTTTTGAGCACGAGCGGATTGTCACCACTGCCCCGAAGGCTAAGGAGGCCAGAAAGGTAGTTGACAAGATGATGACATTGGCGAAACGCGGTGATCTACATGCGCGAAGGCAAGCACTTTCGTTCATGCAGAACAATAGTGTGGTCGCGAAATTATTTGATGTGTTGAAGAATGATTACATGGACAGGAATGGAGGTTATACAAGGATTATTCGTACGGGCAATCGTCTTGGTGACGCCGCTCCGATGGCAATATTAGAATTGGTTAATTATAAAGAAGCAGACACAACGGAAGCAGCAAGTTCAGTGAATTGATTCCGTTGTCGATACATTTCTTGTTCTGCAGCTAAGAGCAAGCGTAAAAAAGGCCTTTATCTCTTAAATAGATAGAGGCCTTTTTTTTTTGTTCTTAAAGCTTTTTCTTAATTGTGGGTGTGAAGATCGACTCCTTGCTACCTTCGTGAAAGGTTACTCGATTAAACTGCCCCGGCGGAAACCACGGTCGTGTTGCGTCGATATTTTTGATTTCTATCAAATACGCTTCAAGTATCAAGTAGGTCTTGGTTCCTTTTCTGACACAAGCCGTCATTGTCTCTCCCTTATGGCCGAGGGCGGCGTGTAAATGGATTTTAGGCTCACCAGTCTCATCGCGCAAGATGCTGCCTATCCCCACAACCTCTCTCGCACCATCGACAGTTGCCCAAATCGGTTCGGGCGGCATTGTTGGTTCTTTGGGTCCGGTTACAACCCCGGCCTGACGAAGACCGCCGAGCATACTGAACCATCCCGTTTGCACGTTTTCTTTTTTGACTACATTGAGCAACTCTTGCAGGAAGTCATCTCCATCGTCAAATCTGATGACCAATATTTTGCCAATCTCTCCAGTGCGGTAATCCATTAATATCTTCCTTGAGTAATATGCAAAGGCATGGGCGCGTAATTGAGCCTTACTGTTTCTCCACTTGTTGATGTTCCATTGCGGCTTTTAGCAGACGGAAAATTTCTCGGTTAAAAACAGGTTTCCGTGACTTTGCATAACTGATAGCAGCGTGTTTTGCCGCATTTTGGTCAAACCCAGGAAACTTCTGTGCCGCAAGGGTAATCAATGAGCTGTCCCAGTTTACATCAAGGCGCTCGCTTCGTCCCTCTGCCTCTCTTCCTGCCTCAATAGCCTCTGTGATAATATCATCACGGAGTTTTTCCAGTTCATGGAAGGTCTTGTCTTGTTTTAGCTTAGAACCTTTTTTCTCGGCGAGAAAGACAAAAAGCGGTTCATAGTCAGCTTGTCTGATCTGTTTGGTTATGTATTTAAGCTGCCTCTTTCTTGCCCCTGATTTTAAGCCACTAGCGGTGAGGATTTCATTTTTCAGAAAATCGTCGCAAGGGAGACGCTTGATCTCGTTAGCGGAGAGGTGGGTCAGTTCCGTAGCAAGATCCTCCAGACTTTTAACGCGGCGTTTTTGTTCAGACCTGCTGATATCGTGATCCATTGGTATCCTTTTTTGTCATCTTTTGAGTGTCGAATGCTATGCGCGAGCATTATTGGTAACGCCTGAGAAATATCGATATCATTCTGGGGAAGAGTCTGTCTGCTATCTTTTTAGTTGCCTTTCCAGAGGAGACTACGGTAGATTACCAGTGCTGAAATATTCAGCAACATTATACCCTGAGGCTACCAGCTGGCATGGCATTGTGAAACAGTTATGACAACTCCGGAGCGGTGTTTTTTCGGTAGGTGCTTGATCATCACTCTGGAGTAACTTATTCCCTGCTTTTCATTTGTTCAACACAAAAGGACTCAATATGACTTTATCTTCGAATTTCACCGTCACTCAACCTACTTGTATCCATTTTGGGAGTGGCTCTGTTGCTGACCTCGGGATGTTTGTCCAGAAAATAGGTGGTTCCAAGGTGTTTTTGGTGGCTGACCCCGGGCTTGAGTCCGCTAACGTGTTGGCACGGATTACCAAGCCTTTGTCTGATGCTTCTATCTCCTATACCTTGTATACAAAGATTGACCCTGAGCCTGGCCTGCAGTTGGCTGATAAAGGTGCCGAGCTGGCAAGGCAAGCTGGGGCAGATTGTGTTATTGGTGCTGGTGGAGGATCGGCCATGGATGTGGCAAAGGCCATAAGCATTTTATTGACGAATGGTGGTTTGGCAGAAGATTACCTCGGCTTGGGGAAGATTAAGAAGCCCGGTGTTCCCAAGATCATGATTCCTACTACGGCTGGGACCGGTGCTGAAGTCAGTTTTACTGCGGTGTTCATCAACGAGAAAACCAGATCAAAGGGGGGAATGAATGGAGATCCCCTCTATCCTGAGGTCGCAATTCTTGATCCTGAACTGACGCTTTCTTTGCCTCCCCAAGTTACGGCGAGTATTGGGATTGACGCTTTCACTCACGCCATTGAAGCCTTTGTCTCTACGCAGGCGCATCCAATTTCCGACATGTATGCCACGGAGGCCATGAAGCTCATCAGTGGCAATCTAGCCAAGGCTTTTGCCCATGGGGGTAATTTGGAGGCGCGAACTAATATGTTGTTGGGCAGTCTTCTAGCGGGGAAGGCGTTGGCAACAGCTGGAGTAGGTTTGGTGCACGCAATGGCCTATCCCCTTGGCGGCATGTTTGGAATACCTCATGGGTTAGCGAATGCCGTTTTGTTGCCCTATGTACTGCAGTATAATTTAATTGGTGCACCGGAGAAATACGCTCAAGTGGCTGCGATTATGGGTTGTGACACCAAGGGTATGACCTGTAAAGAGGCTGCTCGGTGCACGGTTGAAGCGGTATACGAGTTGAATATGGAGATCGGCATCCCTGCGACTCTGGCTGAGTTGAATATTTCTGCTGATCAAATTCCAGAGATGGCAAGGATTGCCTTGACCGTTACTCGTCCCATCGAGAATAATCCCCGGAGGCCGACTCTTGACGAGGTCATCAATGTTTATCAGGTGGCGTTGAACGGTTGGGAGTAAGTTCTCATCAATTAGGAACGACACTGGTCTAACCGGAAAAAGAAGTCTGAAACAGTTGATGTGTTCGGTTTGCTGGGTTGGGAGGTAATGTGCTATTGCACGGATTGGTCGGAAATAGTTTCGGCTACATTCTCGTGTTATTTTATCGTTGGAGAGATTCGGTATGCCTGGTTTCGAAGTGTTTGGAGAGGAAGAGAGGAAGGAGGCTATGCAGGTCTTCGATACGGGAGTTCTTTTCCGCTATGAGTTTGGGGAGCAACGTCGTGGAGTCTATAAGGTTCGGGAGTTTGAAGAGAGGTTTGCTGCGTATTGCGGAGTCAGTCATGCTCAAGCGGTGACCTCTGGAACTGCTGCCTTGAAAGTCGCCTTAGTTGCGTTAGGTGTAGGGCCAGGAGATGAGGTTATCACTCAGGGCTTCACCTTTGTCGCTACCTGGGAGGCTATTCTGGATCTAGGCGCGGTGCCAGTCTTCAGCGAAATTGATGATACGCTCAATATGGATCCGGTTGATCTCGAAAAAAAGATAACTCCCAAGA
Source organism: Desulfobulbaceae bacterium (assembly GCA_028718985.1). Lineage (GTDB taxonomy): Bacteria > Desulfobacterota > Desulfobulbia > Desulfobulbales > VMSU01 > VMSU01. The sequence continues at coordinate 18,395 of JAQUKQ010000038.1, forward strand.
CGCGCGCTATCATCCCGGTGCACATGATGGGTGCCGCAGCGAGAATTCTTGAAATTGTTGAGATTGCTGCACGGCACGGCATCCCGGTGATTGAGGATACTGCCCAGTCTCCAGGGGCCAGCGTTCACGGTCGAAAACTTGGCAGCTTTGGTGCCTGTGGGACCTTTTCGTTTGATCCGGTCAAGACAATTACGACCGGTGAGGGGGGGATGGTAACGACGAACGATCCGGACCTGTGGAGGATCTTTTCCGAATATCAGGATCATGGGCATGATCATGTGCAAAATCCTGGCGGACGGGGCGGTGAAGGTCGACGTTTTATTGGTTTCAATTTTCGGATGATGGAGTTGCAGGGTGCGCTGGGTCTGGCGCAGTTGGCTAAGCTGGATGCTATTATCAAAGAGCAGGCAGTGAATAAGGGCCGGATGCGGGAGGTTCTCTCTTCTATCCCGGGCATTTCCTTCCGCACATATGTTGATGTGAAGGGTGATTCCGCTACATTTTTGGCCTTTTTCCTGCCAAGCATCGAGAAAACTAAGGCTGTTAATGCGGTGCTCCGGGAGCACGGTGCTGGCGCGGTGTATTTTGCTGAAAATACGTGGCACTATTACCCGCAGTGGGAGCACCTGTTGAGCGGATCCACATTGGCGCATTCTGGTTGGCCTTTTCAAGATGGGCACGGGCGGCGGCGGGTTATTTATGACCCGCAAGGACTGCCCCAATCGGCTGAAATTATTGGGAGGACTTTGGTCTATCAAGTCCCGGTTAAGCTCAGTGATGAGCGTTTGGCGCAGATTGCATTAGCGGCAAAGGCCGCAGCATTGGTCTAGACTGATTTCAGGGCAGGTGTTGTCTGGTTTTCCATAAGAAAACAGGCGTGGTTGTTGCGGATCCAAGGTTGAAAGGTGCGACGATGACAGAGTACCATGGTCTTACAGAGAATGCAGTGTGGAACCAGTTGCGACAGTTGGCGGAGACCCCTTTTGATCTGACTCAGACCGGGGCGCTAAGCCGACAACGACTGTTCGCCTTGCGGAGCGAGATGGCGGGTTTCCGGCTCCTCTATGCTACGGAACGGGTTGATGATACAACTCTTGACGCGTTGCAGCGTTTGGCGAACGAGAGTGGAGTAGTCAGTCAATTTCTGGCCATGAAAAAGGGTGCGGTGCTGAATCGAATTGATGGCTATGACAGCGAAAATAGAATGGTGCTGCATACCGCTGTCCGGGATATTTTCAGTGATCAGCCTTTTTGCCCTGAAGCAACCGCTCAGGCAAAATCTGAGTTAGCGAAGCTTGCGGCCTTTCTCGACCAGTTGGCCAGTGGTATGATGCTGAATGAACAGGGACAGAGATTTACCGACATGGTGTTGGTCGGTATCGGTGGTTCTGATTTGGGCCCGAGGGCCCTGTACTTGGCTTTACAGCGTTTTAGTCTTGCTGGTCGCAAGGTACACTTTATCTCAAACGTTGACCCGGATGATGCCGCAATGGTTCTACAAGGGCTTGATCTCAGCCGGACTTTAGTCAATGTGGTGTCGAAAAGCGGTACTACGCTTGAGACGCTTACCAACGAGACTTTGGTGAGGGCGGCATTTGTTAAGGCAGGGCTAAATCCACAGCTGCATTTTCTGGCGGTGACCGGCAAAGGGAGCCCCATGGACAACCCTGAGCGCTATCGGGAATCGTTCTATATGTTCGATTATATAGGTGGTCGCTACAGTGTGACCTCCATGGTTGGCGCGGTTGTCCTGGGTTTCGCACTTGGCTATGCTGCTGTGATTGAAATCTTGCGTGGTGCTAATGCGGTGGATCTTGCTGCGGAAAATCCTGATATCCGTCAAAATATCCCTTTGCTACTCGCTCTCTTGGGTGTCTGGAACAGGAACCTTTTGGGCCATGAGACATTGGCTATTTTGCCATACAGTCAAGCGTTGCTCCGTTTTACCGCTCATCTGCAACAGTGCGATATGGAAAGCAATGGCAAATCAATTGACCGTAGCGGGCGTCCTCTTGCTGCGCAGAGCGGGCCGATAGTATGGGGAGAACCTGGCACCAATGGTCAGCATGCCTTCTATCAGCTCATTCATCAGGGTAGCACGGTGGTGCCGGTCGAGTTTATTGGTTTTTTGGAAAGTCAGTTCGGCGAAGATCAGGAAATAGAGGGGACGACTTCTCAAGAGAAATTGCTGGCGAACCTTCTGGCTCAATCATTGGCCTTGGCCACTGGCCGCGAGCATAATAACCCGAACCGTCGTTTTGGCGGCAATCGCCCAAACTGTTTATTGATCGGCTCGCGGCTTAACCCGTTTGCCATGGGGGCGCTGCTTGCCATATACGAAGCCAAGATTGCTTTTCAAGGGTTTATCTGGAATCTGAACTCCTTTGACCAGGAAGGGGTGCAACTGGGGAAGGTTTTGGCTAATCAACTACTCGATCATCTGCAGGAATATCGCCAAAGTGGCGCCCGTAAAGGTGGAGAGGCAGATGAGAGCAGCTGGGCCATGCTGGAGGCGGCTGGGGTGCTAGGTTACTCCGCTTGAGGGGGACTACGTCAGTTTGTCTGCGCCGTGCTTACGGAGAAGCTTGGCAATAGTCCGGTCAAGGAAGGGGATGGAGCAAGGTTTGGTGATGTATTCATCAGCGCCTAACTCAAGTGACAGGGTTCGGTCATGTTGCGACTCACGGGCTGTGAGCATGATAATCTTGATAGCCGCGGTTTCCGGGGAGGATTTAAGGTGTTGACAGATATTTCGGCCGTCACCTGAGGGCATAGTGATATCAAGCAGGATGAGGTCTGGCCGTTCAGCGACAGCTTGCTCCAGGGTCTCGGCAGCATCGTAGCTGTGTAGGATTTCGTGGCCCTGTTCCGTTAGGAATTTGGTAAATGAAATATGAATGGTGCGGTCGTCGTCAGCGATGAGGATCTTCATGAAATTGTCCCAGGGTTTGTAAGAAGGTTGTTAGTACAACGTAGTATCTTATAGCAGACAGGTATTGGCGAAGTAAAGGGTTTTTGGGGGGCTCCAAACTTTTCTGATACACAAGCATGCTGGCGTTATCCTCCTTTTTAATTGCTGGAAGGTGCCGCCCACGGCTTTGCCAGGGGATAACAAAGGTTTGACAGCTCCGGTAGAATGTCGGAGCCTCCAAATTCGTGGACCGCTCAAAGTCACGAGAATGGAGACTCCGATGAACAACATGCAATCCCTAAACCATGCGAAGAGGGATTGTAAGTACCATTCATAACGCGCGGACCTACCTTGGTCAGCCGAAGAACTACAGCGGGGTGAGTTTTGGGCACGATGGTATTTTTGTGTCAACGGTAGGTGCTGATGAGGCAGTCGTCCGGGCGAATATCAAAGAACAGGGAAAGGAAGACCAGCGCATCGAGCAACTCTCGCTGTTTAAGGACAGTTGACGCCAGGTGACCACCGAATGCTGGCCAGAAAATCTTTTAACATCTATTAACATACCGCTTTGAGCGGGCCACAATCTTTTAAGACACCGGTTGTATCGGTGGTGCTAACTGACTATTGTCATATAACTCCATAGACTATAGTTCGCGTCCTTTTCCGCGCTCTGCGGTGCTGTGTAACGTCACCTGCTTGGTGATTGTTTCTGTCTCGGCTCCATTTATTTTTTCTGATTCTTTTGCAGGGGTTCCTCCCTCTGCCAAATATGGAACATGTCATGGGAAACCGTATCTGTTTAGCCACGGGACGGTTTTGGCCTGAAAGGTGATGTGTCTCCCGTCTATGAGAGCCGACTCGATTGCCGTAAGACGTGTTTCTAAAGGGTATGTTTACTGTAATGATCGTGATACAGGAGTCAATCTGATGGAGATCAAACATACCATCACATTTTTACCCAGCAACCGGCAGGTGATAGTAGCACCGGGAACCAACTTGATTAAGGCGGCAAGGGATGCAGGTCTTCATGTCAATGCCTCCTGTGGCGGGGCAGGTGTATGTGGCAAATGCCGGGTCATTGTTGAGCGTGGTGATGTTGATGGTGGCAGGAGCGAAAAGTTAAGCCCTGTTGAGTATGCTAGCGGCTATCGCCAAGCTTGTGTCGCCAGTGTGTCAGGAGATTTGACGGTCAGGATACCGCAGGAATCGGGGATCAGCGGGGGGGCATTGGCAACGATGGTGCCAGAGAGGCATCGCGCCCGAATGCATGTCTTTGAGGTGGATAGCCTTAAGGAGGAGGGTATCTTCGCTCCACCAGTGGAAAAATTCTGCCTGGAGCTTACCCCGCCAAGTGCGGTCGATAACCGAGCGGATGTTGGCAGAATGCTTCAGGGACTCGCCGATCAATACGATCTACATCGCATGGTTACCGGACTCTCGGTACTGCGGAAGATCAGAGGCGTCATGCGGGAGAATGACTTTCTGATTACGGTGACTGTTGGGCGGCCGGTTAATGAGCTGTTCAAATCTCACATTATCAATGTGCAGTCTGGCTGTTGGTCCAGTCGCAACTTTGCGTTAGCCATCGATATTGGCACGACTACCGTTTATGGTCAATTGCTCGATGTGAACACCGGCAAGGTGCTGATCGAAGAGGGTGATTATAATTCTCAAATCAGCTACGGAGAGGATGTTATTTCACGGATCATGTACGCCGAAAGACCGGAAGGTCTGTTGCGGATGAGCGAGTTGGTGGTGGGGACCATCAACGGAATTATCGCCAAGTTGATTGAGCGACCTGTGCCTCCCTATGGCTTGACCGAACAACCGATCACGATAGATGAGATCAACTCTATTACCATCGCTGCCAATACCACAATGACCCATCTGTTCTTGGGACTGGAGCCAGAGAATATCAGACGGGCTCCCTATGTGCCGGTGTCGACCTTTTTTCCGCCGCTTCGGGCCTCAGATCTTGGCCTCAATCTTCCTCCGCATACGCTGGCGCTTCTCTACCCTGCCGTGTCGAGTTATGTCGGCGGTGATATTGTCGCCGGTGTCATGGGGTCCGGGATGTATCGCACAGAACTTTTGACTCTCTACATAGATATCGGCACCAATGCCGAAATTGTCATTGGCAATCGTGACTGGCTAGTCTGTGCCGCTTGCTCGGCAGGTCCTGCCTTTGAGGGTGGAGGCATCACTCATGGCATGCGTGCGGCCACAGGTGCCATCGAGGATTTTAGTCTTAACCCTCAGACGTATGAGCCGATGAATCTCACCATCGGCAACAAGCCACCGATTGGTATCTGTGGCTCTGGCCTTTTGATTATTGTGGCCAGCCTCTTTGAAAATGGTCTGCTTAATCAAGCGGGCAAGTTTAATGCGATTGAGTGTCCACGGTTACGCCAAGGGCGCAATGGCAGGGAGTTTGTCTTGGCCTGGGAACAGGACGCCGGGGTGGATCATGACATCACGATTAACGAGGTGGATATTGAAAACTTCATCAGGGCAAAGGCTGCGATCTTTGCTGGCGCGAAGACATTGATCGAAGAGGTGGGGTTGCAGATGTCCGACCTTGAACAGGTGATCTTGGCTGGGGCCTTCGGTTCCTATATCGACCTCGATTGTGCTATGGCGGTTGGCCTCCTGCCTGAGTTTGATCCTGCTAAGGTTGTCTACGTCGGGAACGGTTCGCTGATGGGTGCTCGGATGAGTGGGCTCAGTAACCATATTCGCAAAGATGTGGTGGAGGTCGTTCGTAAGATGACAAGTTTTGAGTTGTCTGAGGTGGTCAGTTTTAAGGATCAATACGTGGCATCCATGTTTTTGCCACATACGGATATGAACTTGTTCCCACGGATAGCGAAAAGGCTGATGTCCTCTTTTGCCGATGATGTTGAGTAGACGTGGGTGGTTGCTCCTTTCAGGGGCGGGGCTGGGGGTACTGGTGCTTGCTCTTTTGTTGCTGGTTGATCGTGGGTTTCGTCTGCCGCTTATCTTGCAAAAAGAGTTCTCGGTAGTCGGCACGGTCAAAAAAATTGGCTGGTACCATCTTGATCTCTCTCCCCTAGTGTGGGGCCCTGTTGGTCAGGAGACGGTTGAGATAGATAATGTTTCTGTCGAATTTTCACCTGTTTCTCTTTTTCAAAAAAGAGTGGCCGGAGTGACTGTTTCTGGTTTGACGATTCATTTTTTGAAGGGGCCTGGGGGGTACTCATTGCGTGGCTTCACGCCTTCCCGAGCGACAAATTCATCGGCGACCGAGTCCGAGTGGCTTTTGCCTGTGAGTGTTGGGCGCTTAGAGGTCCTGCAGGGAAAAATTCTGGTTCATGAGCAGGGCTCAGTGCAGGTTATTCCCTTCCAAGCTCATTTGCGAATGGACGATAAGCGTCCGCAGCGCCTGAAATTTTCCTTTAACCTTCCTGAGACCTTTGCTGGCAGTGTCGGTGGCGAGATCGATCTTGCTGGTAAGATGGTGCAGGGTGATGTCGGTTGTCAATTGCCGTGGCCGGTTAAAGGTGGTGGGCTTCAGGGAGAGTTTTCCGCTTATTTGGCTGCTGATGGAACATGGCATTTGATTACGACCGCTGAAGCAAAGGGCGGGGGGAAGGGAGGGGCTCTGCTGGCTGAAACTTTGAAGGGGGATGTGCAAACTGCGCCGTTGCTACTGGAATGTCAAGGACAGGGTGGGGCCAGTCAGGAGTGGGCTGTCACCTGCTCGTTGGCTACCGAGAAGGTTGTTGCTCTTGACTCAGGTTTGGAGTTGGCTGGGGTTACAATGCGTATGCCGTGGCGATTTTCGGAGGGCCCATTGCCGCCGGAGGAGGGAAAATTGGCGGTGACGGAGTTGAAAGCCCACGGCAAAACGCTTGGTGGGTTGGCTTTGACGTTACGGCAACAGGGGCAGTCTGCCTGTGATTTTGTGGGAGATGTCCATAGTGTCGGTCTGTCTGAATATAGTTTGTTGATCAAGGGGGACGTGGGATTTGATCCTGTGCGGCAAGGTGCTGAGTTTTCCATTGATCTCCACCTGCCGAGTTTGAACTTAGACGATGTCGATTTAGCTGAGTTCGTCGATTTGCCTGAAAAGGTCGTCGTCGGCGGCAGGCTCACCGGGCAGGCGAGGTTTAAGCTGCGGCATG
>JAQUKQ010000039.1 GCA_028718985.1 Desulfobulbaceae bacterium
GATTGGAGTGAAACTGTGGATGGCCAGGTGCAAAACGGCTGCCCCGCGGTCAAGAAGGGTTTCTATCTCTTCGTAGATTTGTCGGCGGTGAGGTAGATAATGCTGTTCAATGATATGTTCTTTTTCCATGGAGGATAGGTGACGGCTGGTTTCAGAAAAAAGATTGCGGTGTGTGGGTGAGCGGTTGGTGTCGATCAGCAGTCGGCTGATTGTTGTGAAAAAGAGAGGCGCGTCGAAGAGAGAGGCCAGTTCTTTTGCTACCGGCAAGGCTCCGGGGTCCCAGCCTCGATGGCTTGCCAGCATAGGGCCGTGTCCTTGAAAGAGGGCAGTGTAAGCCTCCGGCAATTCATTACCGCCATGTTCGCAGCTGATGATCATCGAGTAATCAAGCAAGAAACATCTCCCCTTGGGCCAGGCAGATAGCGAGTTGTCTGTAGAGTTCATGGAGCCGTGTGGCATGAGGGGCGTCCCCCGCTGCTTTTAGTAAACGGCGTGCCAATGGGCCGTGCTTGATGATGATATCGAGACAATGGTGAGCCTCATTGCCAATAGGCAAGGTTCGTTCGAGCAGTATCTTCCACAAATCACCAGCGGTAAGTTGCGGGTCGTCTACCCCGAAGAGGCGCAGGAAGGTGGTGTCGCTGATCACCGACTGTTCGGCATCTCGAATGCAGCACAGCAAGAGATCGGCCAAGGGCTGGACTGGAAAGGCTTGCTGCATGCTAACGCTTGACCACTGTTCCGCCACGAGGGCACGCAATATCCCGACAATGGCGGTGCAGATCGCCATGTCTGCCGCCGGGCACTCCTGGATGTCCAGCAGGCGTATCTCGATGGCGGAGCGCTGGAAACGGGCGATGGCCCCTCGTGAATTCAACCACTCGTCTTGCAGGATTCGCTCTGGGTCATGCGGAGCGATGTCTTGGTAGTTCTTTTGCAGGATAATCTCTTCATAGCGGCGACGACTATAGACCTGCTCGGGGATGATGTCGCCGGTAAGCGAGGGAATACGTTTCTGGTTGTGGCGGTAGAACTCCAGGCGGTTGTCTAGCACCCCGGTAGCCCTTCCCTCGACAAAGGGTGAACTGGCGGCCAAAGCTGGCAGAAGCGGCAGGATCAGCCGAATGGCGGCATGCAGACGGCCAAACTCATCGTCACCCTGAAAGCCTAGGTTGAGGTGCACCGATTGTAAGTTTGACCAGCCGTGCCCCTGACAATTGAAGATGCGGTTATAGGCCTCGTACACGGCTCGATAGCCATGGGGCCAGAGCTTGGTCTCGCGGTAGGGGTCTATCCATGGATGCATGGCCGAGGGCAGAAGCGTAGCGCCCATTGGCTTGAGCAGTTGGTTCATGGCCTTGACCTGCTCGTCGAAACCTGCGGCAAGGCCTGTAATTGATGCTGCCGGGCCATTGGTCTTCATCTCAATGACATGCAGGGCGAGTTCGTTCGACCACTCAAAGTTACCGCGCTCCACGTCGTTGACCAGAGAACCTGCTGCCGCCGTGAGCAGTTGATCGGCAATCGGCAGGACATTTAACGTCTCTTGGTCGACAATCATGTACTCCAGCTCAAGGCCAAAGCCCTCAAAGATGTGTGGGGTATTGCTCACCAGCTGCCGCCTCGTTCGTTTCGGTGTTCGATTCGTCGTAAAAAGACCCGCATGATCCGCAGGTAGAGTTCTTCTCGCAAAATGGCATCCTCAACACCGGTGTCTATGTTTGGATTGTCATTGATTTCGATGACATAAAATTTCTTGCCAACTTCCTTGATGTCTACCCCGTACAGGCCGTCGCCGATCAGGTTGGCGGCTTTGAGAGCGGTGCGGATCAGTTGGTCCGGGGCATGTTCCACCGGCATGGCTTGGAAATTGCCGTCCGCGGTCTTAACGCCGCTCTCGTCACGCTTGATGATCTGCCAATGCTTTTTTGCCATGAAGTACTTGCAAACAAAGAGAGGCTGGCGGTCAAAGATGCCAACTCGCCAATCAAAGGAGGTTGGTAGAAACTCCTGGGCAATGATCAAGTCCGACTTGGCAAGGAGTTTTGTCACCTGCACATTCAGCTCTGCATCGGTCTCAACCTTGACCACCCCTTGCGAGAAAGAGGAGTCTGGCTGTTTCAGAATGCAGGGCAGGCCCAACTGCGCCGTTACCTTTTTGCTATTATCCTTGTGGACGATGACCGTCTTCGGGATCAGGACATGGTTGCGCTCCAGGACTTCGGCCAGAAAGACTTTGTTGGTGCATTTGAGGATCGATTCAGGGTCGTCGACGACCACCATCTTCTTTGCCACGGCTCGGCGGGCGAAGCGGTAGGTGTGGTGGTTGACGCTTGTGGTCTCGCGGATGAAGAGGGCATCGAACTCAGCGAGCCGCCCATAGTCGTTCTTATCTATAAATTCGGTGTCAATCCCCAGGGAGGCGGCGGCTTGGGCGAAATGCTGCAGGGCCTTGGCGCTGGAGGGGGGCTCAGGGTCATTGATGTCTTGCAAGATGGCCAAGTCATAGCGATTTTGGGCCCGGCGCTTAATTACCCGGCGGCGGCCGATGAAATATTCACGAGCAACGTCTACCACAAAATCACGGTGCTCTGGCGGGATCTCGGAGGTGGGGATCGGGTTGATATTCTGCAGGAACCACTTGGCGTTCTTGTCGTTATAGACAAAGAAGGCCCTAAAGAATGGGGCCTGGAATTGACGAAACAGATGTTGGCTCAGGCTCGCATGCTGTTTGGCGACGTTGTGGCCGAAGTAGACACTGAGCACAAAATCCTTGGAGCGGAGGTGACCGAGGCTTTTCTGGATAAGGTGATCGGCCTCTTCAGAGACAATGCGGATGATGGTCTGGCTTTTGAAATCCTGAATAGTCGTGATGTCCGGCACTGGCTTGTGGCCACGGGCCGCAGCCAGCAAGGAGACATAATAGCCGGTGCTTTGATAGCGATAGAAGCGGCAGAGGTTGAAGACTTTGGCGCTTCGCAGTTTGGCGAAGGCGGGTTCGGTCAGATAGTCTCGGGCTGAAACCAGTTCAATCCCTTCGATATCGAGGGGCCAGTCATGAGGGTCATTGACAACGATCAGCGTTAGCATGGGGCAAAGCCTCTCTCACTTGGGCGTATGTTTTGGGGGGTGGATAAGTAAAAAATTGGCGTCGTGAGTCAGTACGCCAAGCAGGATCGAGCTGATAACCCGATCGATATGCACACTATAGTAATGGGCGGTAGAGACCGGATTTTTTTTATAAGGATCGGCGATATGCACGGTGCGTTCTTCACGGTCGTAGCCGGAAAGCACGACAAAGTGGCCGGTTGGTTCACCACGCAGGTCGTCGTCAACGCCGTTTGGCCCATACTCACGCATGGCCCGGTAGAGATAGGTCGAGCTGAGTCCGGCAATAATCGGTAGCGACTTGCGGAGGGTGTTGCGTATCAGCTTGCGGTTCAAGTCCTCGAAGTAGAGCTTGCCGCCAAGATTCAAAAAATCAAGGTAGCCTCGGGCTGCGGCATGCAGGCGTTGATCGTCTTTTTTGAGGGTGGCTTGAGCGAGAAGCTTGCCGTGCAGATTGGGGATTTCGGCCGTAAACCAGGTTGGGTCGAAAAAGTGAAGATTGTAGGTGTAGATGCTGGCGTGATAACCGCGTCGGAGGGCATGACAGGCGAGATAGACGGCAAGGGTGCCGCCGGAGTCGAGGGTGGTTACCTCGCGGATAATTGCGTCGAGATCGGTCTGGTCGCCAAAATAGTTGTACACCGCATGCAGGCAGGTCGGGCCACAGGTCGAATCGTCAGGCTGTGGCAGGATAGTCAGTTCAAGGTCGGTCTTCATGAAGCCGGGGCCCTCGTGATGTTATGGCAAGAAAATGACTGCATGATCTCGCGCAAAGGTGCGAGGTTACGTTTTTGTGTCGCTCTGACAAGAGAAGTCGTTCGATGATGGCACCGGATAGCAACGTTTCTTCAGGAGGGGCTCGAAGCCGGCTCCAGTGGCTCGGCTTTCTGTCCTCCGCGTTTCAAAGCAGGCAAGGTCGTGCTCAGAGAGACGAGGACTGCCGCAAGATACGGTAAGGACTGAATGAAGAGCACACAGGCCCACAAAGTTGTGCTCGATGAGTCTTCACCGCCACGGATGAGGATGCCAATGATGCCAATCCAGAGAGTGACGGCGATGACTATCTCTTCAGTGACTGCGGCCAGGGCGCGGATGACGGCCGGGCTGTCCTCACATTTTGGTGTTCTGAAAAACGGCAGGTTTTTGGTGATAAATCCGGTCAGCACGGCCTTCGATATGGTGTGCGACAGGGCAAGGCCTGAGAGGGCGGCGGACATGGTCAGTAACATCGAGGTGCGCATGTGGAAACGGTAGAGGTAGGCGAGCTTAACGACCTTGAACACGAACAGGATAATCGGCGGCAGCATGAAAAAGGCAAGAGGTGGATCGACGTGAATGGGGTCGATGATCATCGCCCCCGACCAGAAGATAGCGGCTAGTGTATAAAAAAGGTTGATGCCATCGGCCAGCCAGGGCAGCCAGCCAGCTAAAAAATGATAGCGTTGGCCTCGATCGAGGCTGGTTGGGGTGAGCCCGAAAAGCTCCCGGTAGTGATGCTTGACGATCTGAACCGCGCCATAGGCCCAACGGGCGCGCTGCTTCTTGTAATCAAGGAAGGTGTCCGGCATCAATCCTTTGCCGTAACTCTCTTCGACATAAGCGCCTTCGAAGCCATGCTCGAAAATTTTGAGCCCGAGGTCGGCGTCTTCGGTGATACACCACTCGGCCCAGCCGCCTACTTCTTTGAGTACCGCGGCACGGATCATGGTCATGGTGCCATGTTCGATAATGGCGTTTCGCTCATTTCTGGTGACCATGCCAATGTGGAAGAAACCATCGTACTCTGCCTTGCACATAGTCTTAAAGAAATTTTCATCCCCATCGCGATAATCCTGCGGGGCCTGGACGAAGCCGATTTTCGGATTGGCAAAATGTGGGGTAAGATCCTTGAGCCAAGCCGGATCAACTTGGTAATCACTGTCGATAACGGCGATGATCTCTGCGTCGTCAGCGGTTTTTTCTAAGGCGAAATTCAGCGCCCCAGCCTTATAGCCCTGGAGCGGGTCGACGTGGAAAAAGCGGAAACGGGGCTTCAACTCGTGGCAGTAGGCCTCAACGGGTTGCCAGACGGCCGGATCCTTGGTGTTATTGTCGATCACCAAGACCTCGAAATTCTCATAATCAAGTCGCGCCAGGGCGGCGAGGGTCTCTTTCATCATCTCTGCCGGCTCATTGTAGGCCGGGACATGAATGGAGACCTTCGGTTGCCTGATCGCTGGGGCGTTGCCAACTGCGGCGGGGACATGGGTGAACAGGCGTCGTCGCCTGGTTGTCCATGAGGCCTCGGCCATCTCATGGGCCTCGGCCAAGAGAACGAGGGTAATGCCAATGTAGCCAATCGCTAAGACGATACCAACCACGACGGCCATGGGGGAGAGGTATTGGTTGGCGTAGTCGTAGCCCGCCCAGACGACACCGACGCCGACACCATTGGCGATGGCCGCCAGAAAGCTGCGGCCTCGACTGCGCAGTGTCGAGCTGTCGATAAGCAAGAGCCAGAGGGTGATAATCGCAAAGGTGATGGAAATGGCCGCCAGGAGTCGCCAGTGAGGGATCTTGACAACGGGCTCGGTGAATTCAAATTTTTGGGTGCGGAAGACGTTATAGACTCCCCAGTAGGCACCGACCGATCCCTCTGAATTGGCCTTCCAGGTCTGATCAAAGGCCTCCATGATAAAATAGTCGTAGTGCTCTTTCTGGGCCAGGTTTAGGAAACGGCGCAGAAAGATGGCCTCATTGGCCTCACTGGCAATGGCGAGCTTTCGGGTACGGCCATTGCTGGGCCAGCCGACTTCTGCAATCAAAATTTTGGCATTGGGGAAGGTGTCGGTCAGGATTTTGTAGCAATTTTTGATGTAATCCATGGCGTACTGCAGACCAATCCCCTCCCAATAGGGCAACAGATGGACGGAGACGAAGTCGACATGGTCGCCAAGCTCGGGGTTGGCAATCCAGACGTGCCAGGGTTCGGCGGTGCTGACCGGGATCGAGAGCTGCGATTTCACCCGATCGACATAGTTGATCACCTCCTCGGCGGTCAGCTCGGTTCGAAAGATGGCCTCGTTGCCGATCATCACTCTGTCTACGGTTTCCGGATTCGCCTGGGCGATGGCAATAACCTTTTTGATCTCCGCTTCGTTTTCGACGAGATCGCTGTTCAGCCAGGCACCGAGGGTCACTTTCATGTCGTATTTCTTGGCCAGTTCAGGGATATTGGCCAGAGTTCCGGCGACCGTATAGGTGCGGATTGATTTGACTTTGCCATGCAGCAGGGCGATGTCGGCGTCGATTTCCTCGTTACTCGGGAAGCGATTTTTGGTGGGGTTCTGATCCTGTCGGATAGGGGAAAAAGACATGCCGGCAACAGATGTCGGCCACGGTGGCTCTTGAAAAGGCCGGTTCGTCAGGCCCCAGATCGCAAAAGTGACAAGGGCGAAGCAGGCGGCAACGAGTAAATTTGTCAAACTGAGTTGGAGTTTCATGGGATTTGTACGTTTTGAGATTGCTGAGAAAAGAAAGTGTAGGCAGACTTCAGGAGAGCATGAATGAATTGAAGAGGAAAACTCGAAAAGATTGCCGTGAACATACCATATAGGCCAGGTGGATAGCAATATCCTTCAAGAGGCTGGACGACTTGATCCACAAAAATCATGACGCTGCCCTCTTTGGTATTTTTCGGCACAGTCGCGCTGCGGCTGAACTGCCTTTGGAGGCAGAACGCACCGGCAAGCGGGCTATTTGTCGCGTAACAATTCGAGAGTGATCAAAACAGCAATATCCTTTCCCACCGCACCCATTTTGTAAAACTTGCCATCACCGATATGGTACTCTAACCTGTCAAGCAGCAGGCGGGAATCAAGGCCAGCCACAATTTGGCCGGCTTTCAAGGGATTCTCTTTTTGGCCATGGTATAAAAACTCCAGAGCGACATTTTTCGTGATCCCTTTAATGGTTAAGGCCCCTTCAACAACATACCTGTTGTTTGCTGCGCGGGTAACTTTCCCTGACTTGAAGGTGATGAGGGGGTATTTGTCAGCATCAAAAAAATCAGGGGAACGCAGGTGGGTATCCCTTTTGCCGATCTTGGTGTCTATGGAGTCGACCTTGATGGCAAAATCAAAGTGACTTTTCTCTGGGTTGTCGGGATCAAAGGATACTTCTCCTGTGAAATCAGTGAACTGTCCCCTGACTGTTGCGTAGATATGCTGGACGTCAAAATAGAAATTACTATGGACAGTATCCAGCTTCCACTCATTTGACAGCGCCTGATTGGGCCAAGCTAAGAGCAACAATAGCGGGAATAGTATTCTTTTCATGGTGACTCTCCTTTTTGAGAATGGTTACACGAGTTATGACAAGCGTGTTTTGAGTTCTAAGGCAACCCTGCGTCTCCAAACCCTGACCGCCAGGAGCAATGCAAGGGTAAAAACAGTCAGGGCAGCGGTTCGAGGTACGCCTGATTTGAAGGTCTCACTGACCCAAAGGACATGGGTTGGGATTATGAGCAGTGCGATGGTCGCCGTCCAGCGATGGTGGTGGAGCCAAGAGGCATAGGATATCTTCAGTAAGGAACGGGCAACGGCGGTGCCGGTGAGCAGCAGAATAACACTAAGAAGGGCTATGCCCAAAAACTCGGGGTAGTATTTTTTGTCAAAGGTATAGGCCGTGAAGTCTTCCGAGGCCTTGATCAGCAAAGGATGCAGGCAGGCAAGGAGGGCAATGGCTGTCCCGTTGATGCGATGCAGGGAGAAGATGTTTTTGACGGAAAAGATTTGCTCCAAAGATTTGAGCCGGCCGGCCATTATCACTTGAAAAAACACCAATAAAACAACGGTGATGCCAACCATTTTGCCGCTACGGAGATAGATCTTCTCCAAGCCGAACTTGTAAAGGATAGAGGACGATTCATAGTAAAAGGGAATGCACCAGCCGCCAACAAGTAGCAGCAGAGCAAGGAAAGCAACAGTCAGCCGTAACACGCCCCGTGGGATCATTTGCAATGTTGGGATCAGGAAAGATTATTTCAAACTTGCCATGTCGATCACAAACCTGTAGCGCACATCACTTTTTAACACTCGTTCATAGGCCTCATTGACTTTTTGAATAGGAATCAGCTCGATATCAGAGAGCACGCCCTGTTTGGCACAGAAGTCAAGCATCTCCTGGGTCTCGCGAATTCCGCCGATGAGTGACCCTGCAAGGTGTCGACGCTGTTGGACAAGGGATGCTGCCGAGAGTGGGATAGGGTCGGGAATGCCGACGAGCACCATCGTGCAGTCACGTTTCAGGAGCTCGAGATAGGCGTTGTAGTCGTGTGGTGCGGAGACGGTGTCCAGAATGAAATCAAAACGCCGTGCGTTTTGCTTGAAGGCGTCTTTGTCACTGGTGGCAACAAAATCATCGGCACCGAGAGTCATGGCATTTTCACGCTTGTGCGCCGAATGACTGAGTACGGTGACCGTTGCTCCCATGGCCTTGGCAATCTTTACCCCCATGTGACCAAGGCCGCCAAGTCCTACGATGGCGACTTGCTTGCCGGCCTTGATGCCGTAGTGTTTTAGAGGCGAGTAGGTGGTGATGCCAGCGCAGAGGAGTGGTGCCACCCGTTCAAGCGGCATTCCTGGAGGGATGCGCAGGACGTACTCCTCATCGACTGTAATCCGCGTCGAGTAGCCACCATAGGTAGGAGTCTTGCCGTCTTGCTCGTAGCAGTTATAGGTGAAACTGGTACCTTCTTCGCAGAATTGCTCCTCTCCTTGCCGGCAGGCTTCGCATTGTCGGCAGGAGTCAACAAAACAGCCGACCCCGACTGTGTCACCGACCTTCCATTTGCTGACTTGGCCACCGACTTTGGCGATTGTGCCGACGATCTCGTGACCTGGAACCATTGGGAAGAGGGAGCCTCCCCAATCATCGCGCACCTGGTGGATGTCGGAATGACAGATGCCGCAATAGAGAATGTCGATCAACACATCATGCGCGCCAGGTTCACGGCGGTCGATCGTGTGCGGGGTCATGGGTGCTTTTGCGCTCATGGCAGCGTAGGCGGGAATTTTGAGCATGGCTTTCTACCTCTTTAGGGAAACGTTGTTCTTAGCATAGTGCAGTTGCGACCACTATGCCCACTGTAACAACCAATCACGCAGAAGCTGGCGGTTTGTACGGTGCGTAATCGGTATACCCCGCAGGCCCGGGGCAATACCATAGCGACATGTCGTCTGAGGGGTTTAGCGGCCAATTATTTTGCAAGCGTTCTGGCAAGTCGGGGTTGGTGATGAACGGTCTGCCAAAGGCTATCATGTCCGCATTGCCCTCGTCAAGTCTCTCTACCGCGAGCTCTTTTGTGTAGCCACAGTTGCCGATGATTCTGCCTTTGAATAGCGGTCTGAATTCCGCTAGGCTCATGGGCGTTCCTTTCTCGTGAAAGCCAAAGGCCAGTCCATCCATGATATGCAGGTAGGCAAGGTTCAATTTGTCTATCTCTTTGGCGACATACAGATAGGTCTCTCTGAAATCGGCACTGCCCATGTCATTGAAAACCCCATTTGGCGAGATGCGGGCTCCGACCCTTTCTGCTGGCCAGATCTCGAGGACTGCTTCCAGCACTTCCTTGAAAAAACGGAATTTGTTCTCAAGACTTCCACCGTATTGATCGGTGCGAAGATTGGTTTTCGAGTCAAGGAACTGATTGATCAGGTATCCATTGGCACCATGCACCTCAATCCCTGAAAAGCCTGCAGCCTTAGCATTGCTTGCCGCTGTGCGATAATCATTTACCGTTGACTTGATTTCATCAATGGTCAACGCCCGAGGAGTCTCGTAGGGTTTCTTGCCGAAGGGTGTATGGATGAAATCGCCATGTAGTTTGACGGCGGAGGCAGATCCCGGCAGCGTACCATCATGGAAATCGCTGTGCGACACACGGCCGCAGTGCCATAGCTGCAGAAACATAAGTGCGCCCGTCGGTTTGACTCGATCGGTGACTTTCTGCCAACCGGCAACCATCTCGTCACTAAAAATTCCTGGGCTGTCAATCCAGCCGATTCCCTGTTTGGAAACGACCGTCGCCTCGGTGATCAGTAAACCGGCGCTGGAACGTTGATAGTAATATTCGGCCATCAGATCATTGGCAACACGCGATTCTCCGGCTCGTGCCCTCGTCAGTGGAGCCAGGGCGATCCTATTTTTACAGTGCAGCGTACCGATGGTGAGGGGTTCAAACAAGCGGCCGGTTTTCATCTGTGCTCCTCCTTGTAATCATTTTTTGTCAGCAAGGCCTTGATGTTGGCAAATGGGTTGTGGGTAACGGTTGTACTGCTCTCTCTGCTGCGATCTTGGCTGTTTTGCCATTCTGATTCGAGAGAGCGGGAGTGCTCGTTGTCATGGCAATAGAGGCACAGCAGTTCCCAGTTACTGCCATCGGTGGGATTGTTGTCGTGATTATGATCCTTGTGGTGCACCGTGAGCTCCGCCAGTTTCTTGCCGGCGAATTCGCGGCCGCACTTGGCGCAAACCCAAGGGAAGATTTTCAGGGCACGCTCGCGGTAGCCCTGCTTTCTGAGCTGTAGGGTGTGTTGCTCTTCGCCAAGGGGTTGGTTGCCAATCGGAGTGCCGCCGGGGTGGGTTTTATGTGTTGGCATAGGAGATTACTCCTTTTCAATAAATTCTGATTTCAACGGCATTGCACCAGTGTGGTCAAAATGGAGCCCTTTCTGGAAACTCATGGTTGTTCGACGGCGATTTTAACGACGACTTTATGGATCTGGCCTGACGAGATCATCGGCATGTGAGCATCATCTGGGAAAAAAATGACAAAGATGCCGTTTTTTATTGCCAGCCAGGCCTCTGGCGTGTCGGCGAAGAACTGCAGGTCTGCTTCTGCATCGTATGCCCCGGCAGGCTTTTGACAGCGGGATTTTGGCATCCACCCCATGTCGTCGGTGCCTGCCAAGATCAGTTGGATATCAATGTATTTCTCATGCGTTTCAAGTTGGCCACTCTCTCTTGTCGTACCAAAATCCTTCGAAACCATGGCGTAGACGCGGTCACCAGCGATCTCATACCTTGCCACCGGCAACTCCGGCAGATCTGGACGCAAGAGAAACTCTATTGCCTTGGCAAATCCCTTGTGCAAGGAGAGATAGTTCGGAGCATTCTCAACGATATCCATAATCATGGCTGTCCCTCAACGGCATCATGCGGTTCAAACGGTGGGTTATCTGTGCCAGGAGTCTAACTCTAAACTGCACTTTTGCTGAAGCTTTTTTAGCATAGCAGGTGAATTAAACATTATCTCGCACAATTCGCATTTGCGGTAGCCGATGATCTCTCTGGCCGAAAAACCGATAAACGAGGCTATGTCCGTCATGCCGATTGTCCGAATGTGGTTGTAGAGTGGATTTGTCTCACTTTTTTTGAAAAGTGCTTCAATGCCGCTCTCCTTGGCATTGCCGAGACGAAAAAAATTGGTGCGTGTAAAATGGCTACCGGCATCACAGCAGGCATACATGTCGAGGCTCGGGGCAAGATAAGGGTTCATCGGGCAGCAATTTGCCTGATAGTCGGTGCGCAGGGGCTGGTGGACGATTGTTTCCGCCCGCCCGGCGTAGATGACGGGCTCTGGGAAAAATTTGAGATTATGGTCACGCAAATAGCGTTCAACGGCATCGTCTTGTTCGGAAAAATCGGTGACAAAGGAGATGAAATAATCCAGCCCGATTTTTTGACAACTCTGGGCCGCATTCAAGACATTTTGCCGGGCGATATTTTTCTGGTGCCATCTGCTGTAACTCAAACGCAATTGCGACAGCCCATGCTCTTTGAGTTTTTTGGTGCAACTCTCTGCCTGTTCTGGGGTTTTGGCCCAGAAGCTGTTGCTGACGACCCTGGTGTAGATACCATGTGCCCGGCAGAGGTCTACCAGTTGGCAAATGTCATCGATGTAGAGCAACGGTTCGCCCGCGGTGAAGCTTATGCCACGGACTTGCGCCTCGGCCATTTCGACAATAAGCGCTTTTGCCTGGGCCAACTCCATCTTTGCATGATCGTGTGCCGCATCTGCTGCAACACAGTGCTCACATTTGACATTGCACCGTGTTGAGTAGCCAAAGGCTATTTTCCTCATAAAGATAATTTGGTTATGGTGTATTTTTTGATTGGCTGCTTGACGGATGTTTTTTTCCGACAAGATTTTCAATCCATAAAGACAATTGCCGGCTGGTTTTCAAGGTCTCTTCAGGGATGGTGAGCTTGTTTTTTGTAGCAAGGTCTTTGGCGTATTTGAGTTGGCCTTCACTGGGGCCGCCACCGATAGGTCTTCCTGGTGGTTCAAAAAAGCCCATCTTGTTGTGAACGCCTTTACAAAAGCGTTGCCAGCTCTCTTTGTTTAAGACGACCTGATCGAGAAATTTCTCCATTTTGCCGGTCAATTCGTAATCGATCACCCAGGAGTGCTTTGCCCGGAGATAATCGATAAGGGTCTCCCCCGCTGGGAGCGGCACTACCTTGCCTTTCTCCTCCTTCACATAGCCACGATCAGTGATGTTTTTGGTGATGGCGGCGTAGGTTGAAGGACGGCCGATGTCGAGCCGTTCCAGCTCTTTGACCAGAGAACCCAGGGTGAATCTTCCTGGCGGCTTGGTCTTTTTTTC
The DNA here is from genome assembly GCA_028718985.1 of Desulfobulbaceae bacterium. GTDB lineage: Bacteria > Desulfobacterota > Desulfobulbia > Desulfobulbales > VMSU01 > VMSU01. The sequence goes on from JAQUKQ010000039.1 coordinate 12,759, forward strand.
GTCGAGGCTTTCCTTTACCTTGGGTACCAACTCCCCGACCGCGATTGCTGGCAGCATCTGCAGGGTATTGTCATCCTGCTTTTTCGCCTTTTCTTCGTCAAGTTCAGCGTAGACCTTGAGGAAGCCGTCGAATTTCAGAACCCGCCCGGCGGACTTGAATTTTTCTCCTGCTACGTCAAAGAGCATGCTGGTCGAGTCGAAGAGGGCTGCGGCCATTTGACTGGCCACCGCCCGTTTAAAGATGATCTCATAGAGTTTGGCATGGTCCGGGGTCAGGCCTTCTTTTTTGACGATGGCTGCGATGTCGGCGGTCGAGTGCATGTGGGTCGGGCGGATGCCTTCGTGTGCCTCGGCTTGCGAGTTTTTGGATTTGTGCTGGTGCGGTTTAGGCGGCAGATATTCTGCGCCAAGGGCTTTGCCCAGAAATTGGCGGATTTCGGCAATAAAGGCCTCGTCCATGCGCACGGAATCGGTGCGGTGATAGGTGGTGATCCCTTGGTCAAAGAGTCCTTGTGCCAGTTTCATCGTATGTTCAGGGGTGAACTTCAGTCGGACGGCGGCGGCAGCTTGTAGATCGACGGTTGTGAAGGGAGGTTTCGGAAATTGTTTGCCCTCTTTTTTTTCGACCTTTGCCGCCTGGGCATGGCTCTCTGCCTGGATAGCCTCGATAATTTTTTCGGCGTCCGCCAGGTGCAGGAATTTTCCTTTGCTGTGACGGGCCAGAAATGTCGTGCCGTCCTTGTCGAGCAGGATGTCAAGCATCCAATAGGGTGATGGCACGAAGGCCTTGATTTCTCGCTCGCGGTCGACCACCAGGCGAACGGCAGGCGATTGCACCCGTCCAACGCTGTACTTGCTGCGCAGGGCCTTGCTGGCGAGTGGTGAGAGGATGTAGCCCACCAGCCGATCTCCGATTCGCCTGCCGAGGAAGGCGTGATAAAGTCCGGCATTGGTCTCTTCGAATGGTACGGCCTTGCTGATTGCTTCTTTGAGGCCCTTTTCGGTCACTTCAAAAATTTCCATGCGCAGGCACTCTTTGGCGACGGATTTCACCTCTTCAAAGATGTGGCAGCTGATGGCGTAGCCTTCGCGGTCGGGGTCACCGGCCAGCATGACGGTTGCACCCTTGGCCGCCGCCCGGAGCTCATTGGGCAGATGTTTTTTTCTGTCGTGATAGACGAAGGTCGGCTCATAGGTTTTCAAGTCAACGCCAATTTGCGCATCTGGCAGGTCTTTGAAGTGCCCCACGGTGGAGATCGCTCGCAGCTTGAGGAGCGACTGAATTTTTTTGGCCTTGGTGGGGGATTCAACAATGATAAGCATGGAGCGGATCGGCTGTGGTATTTGGTGAATGGCAGGAAGGGGTCGTTTGGGTGGCTCAATGATAGAGGGAAATAGGCGTTAAGGCAAGGGCTAAGCGTATACGTTTCTTGCTTGGCTAAAGGGAGGGTGAAGTGTCGGCTTGGAGGAGAGGCCAATGTCGATTGATACACGGGATATGCAGCGCCAACTTACCGCTTGGTTGAACAAGAAAGAGCGCGTGGTGGGCGATGTTGGGCAGGCGCGCTTGGTCAACCGTTTGCAACTGACCAGGAAGCAAAAAGTAATTGCTCAGGAGTGAGGTTCCATGTTTATTGTTGACGAGGGGTTTTTGTCAATACTGGCCATGGCAGGTCACGCTGCTGGGGGTATGTAGAAAAACTGGAGGAGTGTGCATGAAAATCAAGGTTTGTGGGCCGAGAGGCGCGAGTTGCGACAAAGCCGAAACGAGTGTGCAGGCGGCCTTGGGGGTATTGTCGACGCCTGCCATCGTTATTGATGGAGTGATCAAGGGAGTCGCAAGGGTGCCAGCCCCAAAGGAAATTCAAGCATGGACCAAATAATTGATGCCCCACTGCAGAGAAATTTGAAGGTTGGGGCGGTCAGCGTCGGCCTCATTGGGCTCGATGTAGCACTGACCAAGGTTTTGGCCTCCCCGGAGTTGGATATTAGTTCGGCAGTGAGTCAGGTCTACTCCGAGGTTGCCCAGTTGAATTATGTCCCCACTTCGGCCGAAGAGAAGTATCGGCAGGCCCTTGAGCAAGAGATATCGCGTTTACGAGGTGGTCAGGCGATAGCCAGTGGTCATCTTGAGGTACGGATTTTAGGAACGGGTTGCGTCTCGTGCAACAATTTACAAAAGCAGGTGTTTGAGATCGTCGCTGATCATGGCATCGTAGCCGATGTCTTTCAGGTACATGATTTAGATGAAATTGGCCGTTTTGGTGTGCTGCAGACCCCGGCTCTTGTGGTCAATGGACAGGTCAAGAGTATGGGGCGTATTCCCACCAGGTCGGAGATCGAGGCATGGTTGTTGGATTGGAATGCGTGAGGGGGAGAGAAGAGATCATGGCTAAAGCTAAAATTCTCTATGTCGACGATGAAGAGATCAACCTCTCGCATTTCGTGACGTTTTTCGGGGAAGAGTTTGATGTTTTGACCGCCAGCAATGGCCAAGAGGCATTGGGTATCTTTACTATGCAACCCGATCTGGCCGTGGTTGTTACCGATCAACGGATGCCGGAGATGACTGGCGTCAAGCTCTTAAGCGAAATCTACAAGATCAACCCCGATCCGATCCGGATCATCCTCACGGCCTACGCCGATATTTTTGACATTACCCAGGCGATCAATCAGGGGCATATCTATCAGTATGTTCAAAAGCCGTGGAAGTTCGATGAGTTACAGCGCGTTCTACAGCAAGCGGTTGATAAGTTCTATCTGCTGCAGGAGAATAAGCAATTGATCTCTCTGCTGGACGAGAAGAATCAGCTCCTGACAGCGGCCAATAAGCAGTTGGAGGCGGATCTGGCACTCCAGCAAACCCTTGAGCAGCAGCGCCGCGAAGTGGAGGTCAAGATGCTCGCCCAGGCGAAGCTCGCCTCGCTTGGCGAAATTGCCACCGGCATTGCCCATGAGATCAATCAGCCGCTGACCTATATCCAGATCGTCTTGCAGTCGACGGGCCGTGATATCGATCAGGGGAAGCTGGATTTGCAGGAGTTGACTACCGACATCAAGGAGTCCACTCGGCAGGTGCAGCGTATCAGCGAAATTATCCACCATCTCCGTACCTTTGGTCGGGCCGATAGCGGCGAGATGGTAGAGGTGTCGTTGCCGGAGATTTTTGCTAACGCCATGATTTTGTATCGACAAAGGTTGCGTATTCAGTCGATAGAAGTCGAGGAGACGATCAATCCTGACCTGCCAAAGGTTTTTGGCAATCCAATTCAACTGGAGCAGGTGTTTTTGAATCTCTTGCAGAATGCCTTTGATGCCTTGCAAGGTGCCGAAAATCCGGTGATTACCGTTGATTTTTCTGAGCGAGACGGAGTGTTGATTACGACCTTTTCGGATAACGGCTATGGGATTGCAGAAGATGCCATCGGCAAGATATTCGAACCTTTTTTCACCACCAAGGCCGTTGGTAAGGGTACAGGCTTGGGATTATCCATTGTTTATGGTATTGTCGCCGATCACAACGGAACCATCGAGTGTCGCTCCCAGGAGGGGAAAGGCTCTAGCTTCACCATTACCTTGCCGGTGAGTGGCAATGGCAACAATTCTGCTCACAACGCACTTACCCAATAAGAAGACCACCTAACCCATGGTAACCATCGCAACAGTAGGCCCTCAGGGCTCCCAAGCGTGGCAGGCAGCGCAACGCTACCTGCCACAGGCGCAGATTACACTTTTCCCGGACAGCAAGGAGGTCATTTGTGCCTTCGAGGAAGGGGCGGCAGATTTTGCTGTAATCCCTATTTACAATACTCGTGAAGGCCAGATCAAAGAAGTTCGGGTGCTGGAAGAGCTGCGCAAGGGGTATTGGATCGACAACATTGTTTTGCCCATCCAGCTCTCCTTGGGGGCGCTTGATGAGTCGACAGAGTTGACTGTCTTGGCCGGTAGCGCCACGGCCATCAAGCAGTGTGAGGATTTTATCGCGGCCCATTTCCCTGATGCCAGCATCCTGACGGTCAAGAACCTTGATGCCCATATCGCCGAGATGAAACACCTGCAGCTCAGAGGCCATGGTGTTATCGAGACGGAAGCCATTATTCGGGATAACGGTTTGGTCATGCGCCAACGAGAGGTGGCGCCGCATAATCGCACGCGCTTTGCAGTCCTTGGCCCGGTCATGACCGTGCCTACTGGCCATGACTCGACGGCCCTCTTTACCCAGCCGTTACGTGATCGAGTTGGCTTGCTGTATGATATTCTGGGTGAATTTTCGAGCCGTGGCATCAGCCTGCTCGATCTGCGCTCTGAAAATGATGTGAAAAGCCAGCGCTTGCGGGTCTATATCGAGGCCGAGGGGCATGTCGATGATCCTGCTATCAGGCAAGCCGTGGAGCGGTTGGAGGGGCATGTGATCCAAGAGGCGCGCACGGTCAAGGTGCTGGGCAGTTACCCCAGAGTCGAGATGCGGACCAGGTATATTAAAAATTTTGGTTTCATCGGCAGCGGACCGATGAGCCGGTGGTTCGTTGATCGGTTAAACAGTGAAGGCTACCCGACGCTTGTTTGTGGTAGGTCTACTGTTCTGCGACCGCAAGAGATGATCCCACAGGTCGATGTGGTGGTGATTTGTGTGCCGATCAGTGCCACCGGCCCGACCGTGCAGCAGTATGGTGCGCTCCTGCGTGACGGCCAGGCTTTGATTCTCTTGGCGGGGGAGGCAGAAGACTCGATCGACTGTGCGCTGGCCGCCACCAGTCCAGGGGTTGAGCTTATGCTGGTACATAATCTCTGGGGGCCGAAGGCGGCTACCATGAAGGATAAGAACGCTGTCGTGGTGAGGACAAATCGTAGCGGCCAGTTATGCAGTGAGTTTGAGTCCTTCCTCTACAAGCATGGGGCTGAAATTTTTCAGGATACCCCGGCTAAGCACGATCTGCTGATGGGGGTTAGCCAGAAACTGCCGACCGCCATTTCGCTCGCTCTGGCCATGACCCTGCGTGAGAGGGGTATCAGCCCGGAAGATATCGCCAGCCACTCAACCTTGACCTCCCTTTATGGCATCCTGGCCATGGCTAGGATTCATGTCCAGAACCCGCAGACCTATGCCGAAATCATGGCCGCCAAGGGACAAGGCAATACGATTGTTGATACCTTTTATGGCAACCTGAAGCAGGTCATGAGCCATGCGGAGAGCGGCGATATCGCCGCGCTTTGTGCCACCATGGTGCAGAGTCGTGATTACCTCTCCGAAGAGTTTCTGGCGGCTCGCATGGAACAGGCCTTAGCGGTTGATCAGACGCTTGGGCGGATCCTTTTACGGTAAGGCGATTCGAATCCGCTCAGCAACCGGTTTTTTTGCTTCTTCGCTGGTCAGTGATTGGTGCTGAGCGGTGAAGAAGCGTGATGGTACGGTGTTGACCTAAATTTTTATCTATTTCCTATATCCCTCATGAACCCCATTACCTATCTCACCCCGCCGCTGGTTGGGGCCTTTATTGGCTGGACGACTAACTATATCGCCATTCGCATGCTGTTTCGCCCATTGAAGCCGTGGAGGATCTTTGGCATCAGGGTCCCGATGACACCGGGGGTTATCCCCGGCAAGCGTCACGATCTGGCGGTCAATATCGGCAATATGGTGGGTTCCCACTTGTTGACCAGCGGCGATATCAGCAAGGCCTTGTCGGAGGCCGCCTTCAAACAAGAGCTGGAAAGTGTGATTCAGAACCGGGTTGGGGAGATATTGACCCGCGACCTTGGGCCGCTGCCAACCCTGATCCCTGAGCGGTTTCGCGTTTCCTTTGAGGCAGGGGTGCATGTTTTGCGGTTGCGGGCCTTGAACCTCATCCATCAGCATATCGATAGTCCTGAGTTTAGTGCAGGGCTTGGGGCGACGATCTCCTCGCACCTCGATAGTTTTTTGGCCCGTTCGCTGGAGAGTTGGTTGCCGGGAGAACAACGCGAACATCTTTTTGACTTTTTGAACAAGACTCTGCACGAGGTCGTGCGCAGCCCGAAGGCGGCGGCCTGGTTGCGGGACTATGTCAACGCCCGGCTTGCCGCCATCATCGAGCAAGGAAAATCGCTCGATGACCTGCTGCCCCAGGAGTTGATCGATGTCATCTTGGGACTGTTGGCCAAAGAGACCCCTGGCCTGCTCGGCAAGGCCGCCCAGTTTGTCGGGGAACCGCTTATGCGGGCCAAGATGGTGACGACCATCAGCGGGGCGATCGGTTCGTTTATCAGTGGCTTGGGGCCTTTAGCGGCAATGGCTGGCGCCTTTTTGTCTCCGGAGATTATCGAGAGCAAGGTGAACGCCATTTTAGATGACAAGGGGGATGAGATCGCCGCCTGGCTCACCGATGATCTTACCCAGGCGAAGACCAGCGCCGCTCTGACTGAAAAGGCAAAATCCTTCTTGTCGCGTCCGCTCAAGGAGATGCTTGCCGATTTCCCGCCTGAGAAACTTGATTCGATTCAGGGCGGCATTTCGCTGCAAATTCTCGCCTTTTTCCAAAACCCAGAGGTCAGTGCCAGCCTTACGGCGCTGTTGCGAGAGGCACTTGAGACGCAAGCTGCGAGGCCGAGTCAAGATATCTTGACTGATCTGCTTGGCGGGGCGGCGTTGACGAGAGGTAAACACCGGGCTGCCCAGGAAGTTGTCAGCATTCTTCGGTCCTCCAAGACCAAGCGCATACTCGACGACATTATTGGTTCCTTGGTGCAGAAAAATCTCCTGGGGCAACCACTTGGCGCTTTGGCTAAACTGCTGCCTAAAGACGTGCAGACTGGAATTTGCGACTATCTGCTGCAGCAGAGTCATGCCCTTCTGCTTGAAGAGGTGCCACGTTTGGTGGATTTCGTAAATATTCAGCGCATTGTGACCCGTAAGGTCGACTCGCTTGATTTGTTGCGTCTGGAAGGGCTGCTCCTCAGCATCATGGAGGAGCAGTTCAAGTACATCAATCTCTTCGGCGGCGTGCTTGGTTTCATCATTGGCCTCTTCAACCTCGTCTTTTTGCTTTGATGAGTGCATTGAGCCGGGTGCAATTTGCCGAGCAGAAGTTCAGGCCTCTCAAGAAGGAGATGCAGCGGACTTTTTCCCGCATCAAGCGCTCACTGCAGGCGGACATCTGGCCCGAGCGACGGGATGTGGTCGAGTTCATGGAGCAGGCCAGGGTTATGATCTCCTACCCAGGATTTCATGATGAGGCGTATCAAGAGTTTCTGTCGGCAGTCGAGGCCATGGTTGCGGCCCATGCTGCTGGCGAGAGAGATGATGCGCAGGATGCGCTGCGGCTTATTTTGATTCTGCAAAATCGATGTCACCAGGGGCGATAGGCGTAATTCTTCGTGACTATCCATCAGGACGGCACTGTGCTGTGATCAGTTGCTTCACCTCGACGGGCCGCATCGTCGATTCGCCTGCCGCAAACGGCGGCATTGTTAACAAGTTGCGGTGCGGTTTCCCATTGATGCCCCGTTTTCGACAGAAGCTGGATAAGTGAGATTTGTTTCCGAGAGTTCCTCTCTGGATAGAAGATATCTTAACGATCATAAACACAGACATGAGTGACACTTCGCTTCAGAACAAGGCGCGGTTGCGGGGCAGCTGCATTACCCCGCACGGCACCTTTCGTTTTGCTGTCCATCGGCCAGTCTTTACGGTCTCAAACTTGCGGCAGGAGGATTCACTTGCTCTTTTAGGGCGCTTTGCAGACGGCATGCCGCACGAGAACAGCCGCAACTTCCCAAAGGGTGAGGTCTGCGAACCGGCAGCCGACCCGATCTATGAGATAGCCAACCCCTTTCCCTTTCGTGGGGCGACCTTTATCCCGCAGAGTTGGGCGGAGTCCAAAGTCGATCACCCGGAGCGGATCGCCTTGCCGGCGGCAGGGGCAGTATCGATGACGGGGTTTTTTACAAAAATGAAGGGATGTGCCATCTCTCCTAAAGAGTATGCTGACCTGTTTGCTGAGCTGCCAGCGGTGGTGCGGTTGGCGTTGGCGGCAAATTCCACCGATGCGGCGGATCTTGTTGTTTTGGCTGATCAATCCTGTGAATTGTTATATGGGCTGCATGATCGTAATCCGCTTGGTTTGCGCTATCGCAGAGATGAACAGGGTCAAGCTCATGCCGTTATTCACGATCACACCCTCTTCGAGGTCGTGGTGAATAACCCGCACCTGCCTGATGTCTATAAAGAGGCCATGGTGCTCAAGCCAGGGGTTCAGGGTGGGAGCGAGATTGTTGGCGATTGGCGGAGTGAAGACAGCCATGTCTTTGAGTATCTGCGCCGGAATAGTTATATCCCTTGGGGCCATTATGCCGCTAACATGGCAAACGACGCCATCCGCTATCGAGCGGATGACCTTTTGCCAGGGGACATGGCCGGTATGCGCCATCTCTATTACCAGCGGACCTTTTGCCGGCTGGCGGCGGATTTGGACCTTGACCTGCCGGCCACAGGGCGGAGTCTTTCTGTTGTTGAGTTGGAGACTCTGCGTCACGATATTCTCCGCCGAATCGGAGAGGTAGATGTTGCCCAGGTGTCATTTTCTGCGACGCTTTGGGGGTGGAACTATGGCTTCGATTGCGCTGCCAATGGCTATCGTCTGCACGCCTCGCATCAGATGATCCATCAACAGTTCTCACTATTGCCATCGGCAATTCCAGCCAGTGAGAGTGGCGATGGCAAAGGTGTTGCGGCCAACTTTCAGCCCTACAGTTGTGGCGATCAGATTTGTGATGCGATCACGGTCTATGCCGAGCAAACTGGTTCCTCTTTCTTTGCGGATTATTTGGCTGCTATCCGGGGGAACACCCGGCTTGACGGTCGTCGCGATATCGAGAGCAGTCTCATTGTGCATGAAGATACGCACATCATCCTCTTTGTGCCCAAAGCTAAGGTCTCGCAGTGGGAGTTACAGATGATGACTGTGCAGCCGGTAGGCAATATTCTGGAGGCCGATCAGGCAACAAGGCAGGCGCTCGATAGCGGCATCTTCATTGCCCTGCGCGTCTTGAGCGGGCTGGGGGCCCAGATGGTGACCAGCATTGAATACCCAAAGCGTTTTGGGGTGGAGATCGACCAACGACTCTTGTACTCTTTCCTGCCGAAACTCCCTTTTGCCCCCGGGGCCTTCAGCGAGGCACAGTTGCGCTTTATTTGCGGCCATTATCCGGAAGATTTCGCCAGGGCCTGCCGCAGGCAGTTAGCGGTTTACAGGCAAGAGGCGAGAGGGTAAAAAGAGACCTAGCCGGAAGTTTCCCCACCCACCCCTCCCCTGTCAGGGGGAGGGGATGACCATTGAATAAAAAAGTACACACGCGATGCCAAACAAAATCGGATACTACGGAGAGTGGGGCGGGGCCTTTATCCCTGAAGTGCTCCACGAGACTTTTAGGGAGTTTAACCAGGCCTTTGGCGCTGTTCGTCATGACCCAACCTTTTGGGCAGAGTATTGCGACCTGATGTCCACATACTCCTGCCGGCCAACGCCGTTGACTCACGCCGAGAATATGTCCAAGAAACTCGGCGGGGCGCAGATCTTCATCAAGCGTGAGGACCTGAACCACACCGGGGCGCATAAGGCCAATAACGTTATGGGCCAGGGCTTACTCGTGCGGCGTATGGGCAAGAAGCGGGTTATCGCTGAGACCGGGGCCGGTCAGCATGGGGTGGCAACCGCTACCATGGCGGCAAAGTTCGGTTTTGCCTGTACCATCTATATGGGCGAGGAGGACGTCAATCGCCAGCGGCCCAATGTCTTTTGGATGGAGAAACTGGGCGCCGAGGTGGTGCCGGTGACCTCCGGTTCAAAGACACTGAAAGATGCCATCAATGCCGCCTTTCGGGATTGGGTCACCAATATGGATTCGACCCATTACGTCATGGGGACGGTCTGCGGGCCGCATCCCTTCCCGGAGCTGGTGGCCTGGTTTCAGTCGATCATTGGTATCGAGGCCAGGAAACAGATCGTTACGCAGTTTGGCAAGGCCCCGTCGCGAGTCTATGCCTGTGTCGGTGGTGGTTCCAACGCCATGGGCATCTTCCAGGGTTTTCTCGATCAACCGGCAGTCGAGTTGGTAGGGGTAGAGGCAGGTGGTGATGGTTTGACGACTGGTCGTCATGCTGCCCGTCTGGCGGCGACAGATGCCTCCGCCGGTGTGGCGCAGGGTTATAAAACCATGTTCCTGCAAGATAGCGACGGCCAGATGCAAGACACTCATTCGGTTGCGGCGGGGCTTGACTATGTTGGTGTATCGCCGATCTTGGTCGATCTCTGGCAACAGGGCCGGGTGCGCTTTGAGGCGGCGACTGATCGTGAGGTGATGGCGGCACTCGATGAAACTGTCAAGAACGAGGGCATTATTCCGGCGCTTGAATCCAGCCATGCCTTTGTGCAGGCCTATAAAGAGGCAGGTCAGCTCAAGCCGGACGAGGCCATCATCATCAACATGTCCGGGCGGGGCGACAAGGATATTTTTACCATTGCCAACGCCTTTCAAGACCCATCGTGGAAGCGTTTTATCATTGAGAAAGGGAAAGAGTATGCGGCTCAAAAATAATCTGGCGGAGGCGCTCCGCCACAAAGATATCCTCTTGATGACCCATATCGTTTTAGGTTACCCCTCTTTTGAGGCGAACCGCGAGGTGGTTGCTCAGATGGTGGAGAGCGGGGTGGATTTGATCGAGATGCAGATCCCCTTTTCCGAGCCGATGGCCGATGGCCCGGTAATTATCAAGGCCAATCAGGATTCGCTGGCGCGTGGCACCAAGGTCAGGCAATGCCTGGAGTTTGCGGCAGAGATGATTGCCACCCATGCCATCCCTTTTCTCTTCATGACCTATTACAATATCCTTTTCAAATATGGCGAAGAGGAGTTTTTCGCCGATGCAGCAGCGATTGGCATTCAGGGCTTCATCATTCCTGATCTGCCGCCGGAGGAGGGAGGTGCTTTTCTCGAACGGGCAAAAAAATATGATATTGCGCCGATCCTGATCTTTGCCCCGACCTCGACCGATGAGCGTATGCGGGTGTTGGCGGCAGCAGCCGATGGCTTTATCTATTGCGTTGCCCGGCGCGGCGTAACCGGTAGCCAGACCTCATTTGATGAGGCCTTTTACCAGTACATCGCCCGTTGTCGAGAGTGCGCAGGCTTACCACTGGCGGTGGGCTTCGGTATTTGCGATAGACAAGACGTCGACGCTATCCGTGGCCGGGCCGAGATTGCGGTGATTGGTAGCGAGATGATCCGCTTGGTGGATGAGAAGGGTGCAAGCGCCGTGGGGCCGTTTATCTCTGGATTGCGCTGAGAACGAGAGCTGTATCATTGAGAATTTGCGGCATCATCTGTATGAGGGTTACCTCTACAGCCTGCCGGTGGCTTTGCGCCCTTCATGAGCCTCTTTCAAATAACGACAAGGCGATAAAATCAATTACCTTTTGCACTCTCTCCGGCGGCGTACCCTTGGTGATGACGATGATCGGGCTGGGGAGTTTCGGTGTGGTGGGGACTTTAATTGCTCCCATCTTCAGCCCTTTTGGAGCGATACCGATGGCCCCTGGCCGTTTTATCACCAGTTCCCGTATGTTCTCATAATCGGTGGCCGGGGTTGCCCGTGCGGTGACCGGTTCGCCGTCGAGGATGTTTTCGGTGAAGAGGGCGTTCTGCCCCGGAGTCCTGCTCCCCCAGATAACATCGATGGGGAGATCCTTGTCTCCAAGTTCACGCCAATTGGTTATCTTGCCTGTGAATATCTTTTTCAACTGTTCTTTGGAAAGGGAGTTAACCGTGCTCGGTTTGTGAATGAAGACAAGGGTTGAGTTCTGAGCGACGACTCTCGTCTTGAGGGTCGCTGGGTCGATCTTGACCCCTTCTCTTGCAGCCCCTCTGATTATATCTGCAAGGGGGACTGCGCCAGTTGCAATATCGACAAGCCCTTTTTCTAGGGCGATCAATCCTTCGACCGGAGTGCTCATCTTGATGAGCAGGGTGTTACCACTGTCCTCTTCGTATGATTCCTTGAGCGGATAAAATACGGCCGCCGTCGCGGCACCGCCTCCTTCTATCTTGATGACATCGGCTTTTGCTGCTGAGCTAAAAGTCAGGGCCAGGCCAAGACTCCCTATCAAAATCGATCGAAACACGACAAAGCTCCTTTTATTGGGGAATTGAGGCGGAACGGTGTACGCCTGCCTGGTGTGCTGAGTGCATGGCAGCACGGCAAAAAAAAAGAGGAGTGCCTGGGGAGAGCAAACACCCTCCCCAGTCGCTTCTCTTTTTTTTAGTTATTTTTTTGGAAGGAGATGTTTCCCGCCACGCGCTTATTGTGCCGCCAGGTCGACCAAATAGTTGAGCAGGTCGACCACCTCTTTGACCTCTGTCTTACTCATGCCGGAATCAGGCATGCGTAACATCTTGACGCCATAGGCCTCGGTAGAGCTCTTGTCGAAGATGTCACCGGATATCGGCCCTAAGCCGGTCTGAATGGCCACCACGGTCCGCTCGAGAGAGTGGCATTTCTTGCACTTCACCTCCATGACCTTGTAGGCGGCAGCCATCTCCGGTGGGAA
>JAQUKQ010000040.1 GCA_028718985.1 Desulfobulbaceae bacterium
ATTTGTATGGCCGCTATTCCGAAGATTGGCTGTTGGAGCGGACGCGGCTTATGATCCGAGAATTTTCCTTGATCAAACGGTGGGCGTTCGATCCGGCCTCGGGAGTTTTGAATGCAACTCATCTCCGACAGGAGGTGGTGATGATCCTTGAGCAGGCAGACAACACTGTTGCCACAGAGGCCACTAGTCTGCTGTTGATCGAAGTCGGCATGCGAGCGCAGGACGCAGGGCAGGCGCTGAAAAACATCAGCCAGACCGCCGCGTATCTTGATTCCCTGTTAGGGGATATGGCACCGGTCCATCATCTTGGGGCTGGGGTCTTTGCCTTGATCTGGCGCGGCGGAGATATCGACGAGACGCAGAAATTTGGTTACGCGCTGCTTCGTAAAGTGAAACGGCAAGGGACTCAAAAGATCCACATTGGGATTGCCCCTTTTGAGGCAACTAAGCAGAAAACAGCAGGAGTCGAAGAGACAGGGACGCGGACCGAAACTTCTTTGTGTGGTGTGGATTGTCTACTGGATAAGGCATGGATGGCTTTGAGTACGGCTCGACAGCGCGGCGCTTTTGCGCTCTGTGTGGCCGAGGAAGATCGCCATGGCGAACATCTGCTGGCCCCTTTGTCGCCAGAGGCTGTGGCACAGGTGAAACGAGTTTTTCAACGCGAAAATCAGTTCTCTATTCTCTTCTTGCAGAAGGATGTTGCCGATCGGAAAAAATTCTCGAGCCGGGTCATGGCCTTGGTTGGTGAGGGGGCGGTGTTGCAGGTGCTGGATGCCAACCGCGCCCTTGTCTGTTTGGCAGGTGTTGACGAACAGTTGGCTGCCGATTGGGCCTGCGGGTTTGCTAATCGCATCATGAAGTTGGGGATTGGCACATTCTCGATGGGGATTGCCAGTTACCCGTGCCCTGGGTTTCGTAAGCTGGATATCCCTCTGAACGCCAAAAAAGCACTCGTTCATACCCAGTTTTTCGGGGCTGGTACCATTACTTCCTTCAGTGGGGTGAGCCTCAATATCAGTGGCGATGTCTACTATAACGAAGGTGATCTGGTCAGTGCCATCCGTGAGTATCGATTGGGGTTGAATTTGAATCCCGATAACGTCAACCTGTTAAATAGTCTGGGGGTGATTTATGCCCAGATTGATGCGCACACGAAGGCGATTCCCCTCTTTGAAAAGGCAGTTTCCTTAAATCCTGCGGATTTCATGGCACGTTATAACCTTGGTTTTGCCCACCTCTGTCATGGTGAACAGGAGAAAGCCTTGAGCTGTTTTGAGCAGGCCGAGAAGATAGATGGTTCGTATTTTGATCTCTTGCTGCAGCTCGGGCAACTCTATTGTCAGCGGGGTAATTACAAGGCGGCGGTCAGGGTGTTGGTCAAGGCGGAAAAGAGCGTCAGTTCTCAGGCGGCAGCAAGAGAGGAAAAATCGTGGGAGCGCTGTGAGCCTTGGCACGGTGAAAAACACGAACTTGGGCACGGATTGGTTTATCGCTATCTGGGGGAGGCCTATAAGGGGATCGGCAAGAACCGAGAAGCTATGACCTATCTGCAGCGAGCTGCGCGCTATAACAGTCGTGACAGCGAAGCCCTGAGCCAGTTGGGTGAGTTGTACGCTGCCGAGCAGCAAGGACTTGATATCGCTTTGGCCTTTTGTCGACAGGCGGTTGAGATCGATGGCGGCCGGGCACCGCATTGGTATCGGATGGCGCGTGTTTTGTTTTGCCGCGAGGATTGGACGGACGCCTTAGAGTCCGTGCAGCAGTGCCTGGCCTTGGATGCCAAAGATGTCGACGCCTTGATGCTGAAGGCGGCAGTTCACGAGAAGTTACGTCAAGTACAGCTGGCTAGGCTTGCCTATGAACGAGTTTTGACCCTCGATGGCACTCATGCACGGGCTGCCAAGGCATTAAAGAAAATCAATCAGATCAGGAGATAGTGACGATGCACCTGAACGGCAACACGAGTTCTACGGATAAGCAGCAGTATTGGTTGGATAATTTTAATGTTGGTGACTCTTGGCGTTTGTTTAAGATTATGTCGGAGTTTGTTGATGGTTTTGACAGCCTCTCTGAGATCAAGCGGCCCGCCGTCTCTATTTTCGGTTCGGCCCGGGTGAAACCGGACGAGAAGTATTATCAGGTTGCCGAAGCGATTGCGGCAGGCCTGGCTCGGGCCGGATACGCAGTTATTACCGGTGGTGGGCCTGGTATTATGGAGGCGGCCAATAAAGGGGCACGAGAGGCGGGCGGCATTTCAGTCGGGTTGAATATCAACTTGCCTTTTGAGCAGGAGCCGAATCCTTATGCGAATCTGCCACTCAGTTTTAAGTACTTCTTTGTTCGCAAGGTCATGTTCATCAAATATGCCATGGCCTTTGTCGGCATGCCGGGTGGTTTTGGCACGTTAGATGAGTTGTTTGAGGCGGTGACTTTGATTCAGACCAGGAGGATCAAGAGCTTCCCGATCATTCTGGTAGGAAGGGACTACTGGTCAGGTTTAGTCGATTGGATCAAGGAGAGGATGCTTGCCGCCGGTAATATCCAAGGCGATGACATGCTGTTTTTCAATATCATTGACGACCCGGACGAGGTGGTTAGTACCATCCGGCGAACGGTGATTATCTGAGAGATGGCCTGAGAGGTCGGTCGGCAGGCGGAAGGAAAAATGGTCGTAGGTGTTCCACCCAGGGGCAGCCATTTGGCTGCATTCCCTGGTGGAGTTGAAGCGGGTGTTACTTCATCTTTCTGAGGCGGATGGATTTAGGCGTCACCTCGACCAGTTCGTCGTCGTTGATGTAGGCGATGCAATCCTCCAGGGTCATTTGTACGTGAGGGGTGAGAACGACCGCTTCGTCGGTGCCTGAGGCCCGCATGTTAGTCAGCTTCTTCCCCTTGGCGGGGTTTACGACCATGTCGGTGTTTCTGCAGTTTTCCCCGAGAATTTGTCCGGCGTAGACATCGACGCCAGCCCCCATGAACATCTTGCCGCGTTCCTGGAGATTGAAGAGCGCGTATGCCACGGTCACGCAGGTGCTCATGACGACCATGACACCGTTCTGGCGGTTGGTGATCTCCCCGGCGTGAGGGGCGTATTCGGCGAATACATAGTTCATCACGCCCATGCCCTTGGTGTCGGTCATGAATTTTGAGCGGAAACCAAGCAACCCTCTGGTCGGCATGATATAAATCAGGCGCGTGATGCCGTTTTCGTTGGTCATCTCCTGCATCTTCCCTTTCAACTTGCCAAGCTTTTCGATGACGGCACCTTGGTACTGCTCATCAACGTCAATGGTCAGCTCCTCAAAGGGTTCACACATGACGCCGTCGATCTCTTTCATGATAACCTGCGGTCTGGTGACCTGGAACTCATAGCCCTCACGGCGCATCTTCTCGATCAGGATGGAGAGATGCAGTTCGCCGCGACCGGCAACCCGATAGCCGACGGCATCGGTTAACGGCTCGACATGGAGGGCGACATCGGCCAAGGTCTCCCGGCGCAGGCGTTCTTCGATGTGGCGGGAGGTGACGAATTTCCCCTCTTTCCCTGCAAAAGGGGAGTCGTTGGGGATAAAGTTCATGGCTAGCGTCGGCGGATCGATATCGATAACCGGAAGCGGCATGGGATTGTCGATATCAGTGAAGGTGACGCCGACCGTCACATCGTCCAAACCGGCTACGGCGACGATTTCGCCGACGCCAGCCTCATCGGTGGCTACTTTTTCGTTACTTAAGAAGCGAAAGATCTTGGAGATTCTGGTTTGGGTGAGGGTGCCGTCCCGGCGGGCGACTGCTACATCCTTGTTAATGCGCAGGACACCGTTGACGACCTTGCCAATGCCGAGTCGTCCGAGGTAAGGGGAGTAGTCAATGGTATTGACCTGCATCTGCAGCGGAGCCTCTGGGCTGCCAGTGGGCGGCGGGACATGCTTGACAATCAGCTCTGAGATCGGTGTCATGTCTTTCTTGACGTCTGTCAGGCTGTGCATGGCATACCCGGCCTTGGATGAGGCATAGACCACCGGAAAGTCGAGCAGATTGTCTGGGGCCTTTAGTTTGACGAACAGATCGAAGACCTGATCGATTGCCCAATCGCAACGGGCGGCAGGTTTGTCGATCTTATTGATGACGACGATGATTGGCAGGGCCAGGGCTAGCGCCTTTTTCAGGACGAAATAGGTCTGGGGCATAGGGCCTTCCTGGGCGTCGACCAAGAGGAGCGCACCATCGGCCATCCGCAAGACTCGCTCGACCTGGCCGCCAAAATCGGCATGGCCCGGGGTGTCGATGATGTTGATGGAGAAATCTTTATAGTTGTATGAGCCATTTTTGGAGGCGATGGTGATGCCGCGCTCCTTTTCCAAATCCATGGAGTCCATCAGCCGTTCCGCTACATCCTGATTCTCACGGAACATGCCGCTTTGTTTGAAGAGCTGGTCGACGAGGGTGGTTTTGCCATGATCAACGTGGGCGATAATGGCGACGTTTCTGATTTTTTGCTGTTCCATGAATTTGCCTTAAAAGTGCTTTTGCGGAGTCGGAGCGGCTTGTGCCACTGAAAAACTAGATAATATATGCGAATCAGTAAATATTGGCAAGGGGAAATGTGTGCCGTCCGCTAGGCAGTGGAAAAGCCCTGCCCTGCTCTCCTTGGAAAATATGATGGAGGTGAAGGGGATTGCCCCTTTTTCACTTGTCTTCCTGAGGCATAATTGCTACCTTCACGAAGTTATTTTTACGAGCTTGCGGCAGTCTGCTCCGGGGGGTTCTGCTGCCGTCGTCATTAATAGGCTCATGCCGCAAAAGAAGCTACTGCCCGGACGTGCAACTGCTCGGCAGAGCACTTCAGCCTTGTTGAGGCCAATTGGAAGGGGAAAGGAGAGAGATTCATGATTCGTGATTTTGAGATGATCCAGCAGGTCTATGCCGGCATGCGTGCAAAACAGTCGGCGGCTCGTCTTGTCTTTGGTCGGGCGTTGACCCTTGCTGAAAAAATATTAGTTTCCCATCTGGCGTCTAGTTTGACGGCAATGCCAGAGCGTCATAAGACCTATGTCATGCTTAATCCGGATCGTGTCGCTATGCAGGATGCGACCGCCCAGATGGCGCTGCTGCAGTTTATGCAGTCGGGACGAAAAAAGGTGGCAGTGCCGTCAACGGTGCACTGCGACCATCTGATTGCGGCCAAACTTGGTGGGAGTGAAGATCTCGCCGCAGCCGAGGAGCAGAATCGCGAAGTCTACTCCTTTTTGCGCTCCGTTGCCAATAAGTACGGCATTGGCTTCTGGGGGCCGGGCAGTGGTATCATTCATCAAATTATCATTGAAAATTACGCCTTTCCTGGTGGCTTGTTGATTGGTACCGATTCGCACACGCCAAATGCTGGCGGTCTCGGTATGCTGTCGGTTGGGGTTGGTGGCGCCGATGCGGTGGATGTTATGGCTGGCATGGACTGGGAGTTGTCCTGGCCTGGGGTGATAGGAGTAAAACTTACCGGCGCCTTGCGTGGCTGGGCCTCACCGAAAGATGTCATTCTGCGTCTCTTGGAGATATTGACGGTTAAGGGTGGGACTGGAAAAATTATCGAATATTTTGGTGCAGGAGCCGAGTCGTTGTCGTGTACCGGAAAGGCGACAATCACCAACATGGGTGCGGAGCTTGGTGCTACGAACTCGTTGTTCCCATTCGATAAGGCGATGGCGGAGTATTTGACCGCCACCGGCCGCGCTGATCTTGCCGCTCTTGCCAACGACCATCAGCAGCAGTTGACTGCAGACCACGAAGTATTGGCAGATCCGGCGGCCTTCTATGATCGGGTGATCGAGATAGATCTGGACAGCTTGGAGCCCTACGTTGTCGGACCGTTTTCGCCGGATTTGGCGAGGCCGGTGTCGCGGCTTAAGGCGGAGGCCGAAAAAAAGGGCTATCCTGCAGAGCTCAAAGTCGGCTTGATTGGCAGCTGCACGAACTCCTCTTACGAGGATATCGGCCGGGCCGCCAATGTTGCCCGTCAGGCTCTGGCACAAGGGTTGAGAGCCAAGAGTAAATTCTTTATCAGCCCTGGATCAGAGCAGGTGCGGGCCACGGTGGAGCGAGATGGTTTGCTCGAGCCTCTTCGGCAAATTGGTGGTGTTGTGCTGGCCAACGCTTGTGGCCCTTGCATTGGCCAGTGGCATCGCCAGGATTTCACCCAGCCAGAGAAAAATTCGATCATCACTTCGTTTAATCGAAACTTTAAAGGACGGGCTGATGGAAATCCCGAGACCCTCGCCTTTATCGGAAGTCCTGAAACGGTTACCGCGATGGTTATTGCCGGAGAACTTACTTTCGACCCCAGCAGGGATACGATTGATGGCGTCACTCTCAAGCCGCCGACGGCCGATGCCCTGCCAGGCAATGGCTTTGATCCCGGTATCCCGAACTATGAGGAGCCGGCCGTAGACGGCAGCGCCCTGCGGGTTGAGGTTGATCCGGCAAGCCAGCGCCTGCAACTCTTAAGCCCATTCCCGGCTTGGGACGGCAAGGATTTCAGTGAGTTGCTTGTTCTCTTGAAGGCGGTGGGCAAGTGCACCACCGATCATATCTCGCCGGCCGGGCCATGGCTGAAGTTTCGCGGTCATCTAGACAATATTTCAGACAATATGTTTATCGGTGCCAACAATGCCTTTGCCAAGGGGATCGGCAAGGGAGTGAATGTCTTGACTGGCGATTTGGAGCTTGGCTTGTCGGAAATCGCTCGTGACTATAAGGCCAAGGGGAGATCGTGGCTGGCGGTAGGTGATGAAAACTATGGCGAAGGGTCCAGCCGGGAGCATGCAGCCATGGAACCGCGTTATCTGGGGATGAAGACAGTTATTGCCCGCAGTTTTGCTCGTATTCATGAAACCAATCTGAAAAAACAGGGTGTACTGCCGCTGACCTTTGTTGATCCGGCAGACTACGAAAAGATTTGCGCTGATGACCGTGTGGGCCTTAAAGGCCTTACCGAGTTGGCTCCGGGAAGTACTCTGACCATGACCTTGACTCATAAAGACGGTTCGGTCGAGACTTTCCCGGTTCGTCACTCGATGTCGCTGCAGCAGGTTGGTTGGTTTAAGGCTGGTGCGGCACTTAATATGATTTCGGAGCATGAGTAGTAGCGGCTTATGTCGGTGGCGATTCATGTCATAGTGCTGGCGGCGGGGAAGGGTACTCGTATGAAGTCCGATCTCGCCAAGGTGTTGCATCCGGTCTTCTTTGCACCAATGGTTTGCCATGTTTTGGAGAGTACTCGGCACTTAGCGCCGACGAAGACAGTCGTGATTACAGGGCATCAGGCGGAACGGGTGGAAGAGGCGTTGTCGGCGTTCCCAGTCTCATTTGCGCGGCAGGAAGAGCAATTGGGCACTGGGCACGCGGTGCTGGTGGCCGAAGAGGCCTTGCGAGGTCGGAGTGGCATGGCCTTGATCCTTTGTGGGGACACGCCATTGGTCATGCCGCATACCTTGCAGACCATGGTGGCAACTCACGCCAGAGAACAGCGGACGCTCTCTGTTATGACTACGGTTGCGCCGGACCCGACCAATTATGGCCGGATTGTTGCCAATGCCCAGGGTGGGATTGAGCGCATTGTTGAGGAGAAAGATGCTGGTGCTGCCGAACGAGCCATTTCTGAGGTGAATGCAGGCATCTATTGCGTCGATCTCGCTTTTCTCTTTGCCGCACTCAGGCAGGTGGGGACAGATAATAAGCAGGGCGAGGTTTATCTTACCGATATTGTCGCCATTGCCCGATCCCAAGGGATTGAAGTTGGTCGCTTTGTCTGTTCTGATCCATTGGAGATAACAGGCGTCAACTCAAGGGTGGAACTTGCCAGGGCTAACACTATCATGCAACAGCGGCGGAATCGGGCGTTGATGCTCGACGGGGTGACCATGATTCATCCTGATTCGATCTTCGTCGAAAATTCGGTCGTTGTTGGGCGAGACACTGAGATTCATTCGCATTGTGTTTTGAGTGGAAATACGGTTATTGGTGAGTCATGTCGACTCGAGCCGTTCTGTAAACTGGTTGATTGCCGGGTACGGGACAATACACTGGTTAAATCTTTTTCTGATTTACGTGATCAAACGTTGGGTTGAGGGCTTTTGCTTATCGCCTGATTATGTGGTTATATTTCTTATGCATGCTTACTGGCTGTTTTTAGATAATAATTTTATGATATACTCTCGCCCTGCCGGGGCTGGTTTCGGTGAAGAGTTAAGGAGAATCTGACATGGAAGGAATGAATTTAGCCAAACTGGAAGCTGTCGTTGAGAAAATGCTCAATAACCTGCAAGAGGTAAAACGAGAAAATGCCGAATTGCGGGCGCAGCTGGAGATGAAGAGTGGGAAAATCTCTGAACTGGAATCAGCACTTAATGATCTGACCTCGAATCAGGAGGAGGTCAGCAGTCGAGTGACAAGCCTGCTGAGTTCCATTGAGGATTGGGAAAATTCGCTGGGAGGCAGTGGTGACGATGATGAGGGTGATGCCCCTGTCAGGACGGAAGAGCAAGCTGAATCACGAGGGGGCGGTCTCTTTAGCCTTGGGGAGTAGTGACTGCTGGAGGTTGACATGCGGAAGGCGTCAGGGGGGGGAGGGAAAACACCTTGCCACGCCTTCCATATTCTGGTAACAAAAAAGTAACAGGTGCTTTTTCTTGGAACGGTTGGTCAAATTCGAGATTTTTGGGCAAGAGTATCCGTTGCATACCGATGCTCCGGAAGATGATGTCCGTGAGATTCTTGATCTGGTCAAATCTCAAATGGAGATGCATACAAAGGCGTCCAAGATTCTGCCCGTGAAGATCGCAGTGCTGGTGAGTTTGAATATGGCAGCGAAATATGTCCGGCTCAAGAGAGATCATGAGCGATTGCAGCAACGGGAAGAGAAAAAAATCTGCGATCTTGTCTCTCATATCGAAGATAGTTGTAAATGATGGGGATATCCTGTTGCCTTGTCAGGCAGTTTCCCCTGCCTTGTTTGTATGAACCAGTATTTTTCCGAGCCATTTATTCGTCTGAGGGTTCCTCCACTGTCCCACGAAAGGAATATCCTTCGCGACATTCCTTGAAAGAGGCATGAGTACTGCCCACCTAACGTTAGTTAGGTTCGGATGAAATGGGGATACGGCAAAGGCGGGGGATTTTTTTGAAAACACTCCATAGGTATTTTGTTTGGCTGAGTTTCAGCTGACAGCTTGTGGTTGATATAGGCAGTGCTCTAGATGGTTGGGAGCGGTCAAGGATTTTGATGAGGATCAAGTTGTGTCTCCAGGCATGTGACAGCCGTGGACGGCACAATAAGTATATTTTTTTTCGACTATTAGTGCTTTTCATAATAAATGATGCGAATTTATTGCCACTCGTAGTCACCTCGTCTGCGCCAGGTGTTGAAGCCTCAGTGCCTGCATTTCCCCGCCCCTTTCCCTCCGTTTGCTTTCTTGCAAGCGAATTACAGTTTTTTCTTTTCTGCAGGTTCTCTTGGCTAACGGTTCAGGTCTACTCCGCAGGCTTTTTGTTTTTGGCTGAGGAAAAAGTTTTTCTGTAGAGCCGCCTATCCATTTGAATTGTTGGGGAAACAATATCTCAGCAGTATTGCGCCTTGTGCATCGTACCGATTATTGGAAAGACGGGGGCTCAATGTTGTTGCGCCAAATTATTTTACGACTCTATAAGGAAAACACGTGGATATTGTAACGATAGCAGTAGGTGTAGCGGCAGTTGTCATTGGTGGCGTTGGTGGTGTTCTCATTCAAAAGCGTCTTGCGACAGCGAGTAACGACAATGCTGCTGTTCAGGCAAAAAAGGTGTTGAATGATGCTCTTCTTGAGGCGGATCGTCTTAAACAGGAGTCTTTGCTAAAGGCTAAAGATGAAGCCTATCAAGCCAAGCAAAAGGCCGAAGAGGAGATTAGAAATCGCAGTCAGGAGCTCAAGAAGGAAGAGAGACGTTTTTCTGAAAAACTGGAGCAAATTGAGCGAAAAATTGATCTGCTTGATAAACGTGAGGTAGATTTCCTGCAAAAGGAGAAGTCGTTTTCCAAGCAAGAAAGCGCGCTCGCCAAGCGCCAGAGCGAGATTGATAGCCTCATCGATGAGCAGCGCACAAAACTTGAGAATATCGCCGGTATTACCCGCGAGGAGGCGAAGAAACGCTTAGTAGAGAGCATCGAGAGCGAGGCGCGGATGGAGGCGGCCAAAGAGGTTGTCCGCATTGAAAACGAGATGAAGATCAACGCTGATCGCAAGGCAAAAAATATTTTGGCGCTTGCCATCTCACGATATGCCGGTGAATACGTTGCCGAAAAAACAGTGTCGATTGTGCCGTTGCCTAATGAAGAGATGAAGGGTCGTATCATCGGTCGAGAGGGACGTAACATTCGCGCGATTGAAGCGGCGACGGGGATCGACATCATTATCGACGATACGCCTGAGGCGGTGATTTTGTCCGGCTTCAATCCGGTACGACGAGAGGTGGCGCGCCAATCGATGGAGCGACTGATCGCCGATGGCCGAATTCATCCGGCCCGCATTGAAGAGGTGGTGGAAAAGGTCACGAAGGAACTCGATATCACCCTGCGTGAGGCTGGTGAACAGGCGACATTTGATGTCGGTTGCCATGGTGTGAACCACGAGATTGTCATGCTCTTGGGCCGTCTCAAGTATCGAACCAGTTATGGGCAGAGTGTCCTTGTCCACTCCCTTGAGGTAGCTTTTCTGTGCGGGATCATGGCGGCGGAACTTGGCCTGGATGTCAAGCAGGCCAAACGTGCCGGCTTGCTGCATGATATTGGTAAGGCGGTGGACCATGAGGTTGAGGGCTCTCATGCCATCATCGGCCGTGATTTGGCGCGTAAATACGGAGAGTCTCCCGAGATTGTCCATGCCATTGGTGCGCATCATGAAGACATCGAGGCGGAGAGTGTTCTTGATATTCTGGTGCAGTCGGCTGACTCTCTCTCTGGCGCCAGACCCGGTGCCAGGCGCGAAATGCTTGAATCCTACGTCAAGCGCTTGGAAGATTTGGAGCAATTGGCGAATGGCTTCAAGGGGGTGGAGAAGTCTTTCGCCATTCAGGCCGGTCGTGAGGTGCGTGTCATTGTTAACAGCACACAGGTAAAGGATGTTGAGACCTCTATGCTAGGCAAAGATATCGCCAAAAAAATTGAAGAAACCATGACGTATCCAGGGCAAATTCGGGTTACGGTTATTCGGGAGACTCGTTCTGTCGAGTACGCTAAATAGAAGTCAAGGTTCAGCAGCGAAGCCCATTGCGTTGTCTCATCTGTCTCGCCATGCGAACAAGCACGCCGCTCGGGTTTTTTGCTGGCATCTGCGGCTTCACTGAATTTTGACAGTTGACATGTTTCATTTTTTCCCCAGAGTTACTTAACGGGGGCAGATTTTTTTTGTCAAAAAGGATTTTTTGTGAAATCAGTCGAAGAACAAATTGAGCTTATTGTACGGGGTGCGGTCGATGTCATTTCTCGGGAAGATCTTGAGAAGAAACTCAAGAAATCTGTTGAGACCGGCGTGCCTTTGCGAATCAAGGCGGGCTTTGATCCGACGGCACCCGATCTCCATCTCGGGCACACGGTTTTAATTCAGAAGCTCAAGCATTTTCAGAATCTTGGCCATCAGGTGCTTTTCTTGATTGGTGATTTTACCGGCATGATCGGCGATCCAACTGGTAAGTCGGAAACAAGGAAAGCCCTTACCCAGGAAGATGTCAGCCGTAATGCTGAGACCTATAAGACCCAGATTTTTAAGATTCTGGATCCTGCTAAAACGGAAGTGGTTTTTAACAGTAGTTGGCTGAGCACGCTCTCCTCATATGATTTCATTCGGCTGGCCTCTCAACTCACCGTGGCCCGCATGCTGGAACGAGACGATTTTAAGAAGCGTTTTGATGCCCAGTTACCGATCAGCATTCACGAGTTCCTTTACCCATTGATTCAAGGGTATGACTCCGTGGCCCTTAAGGCCGATGTGGAACTTGGCGGAACTGATCAGCTGTTTAATCTGCTCATGGGACGCGAGTTGCAACGTTCCTCCGGCCAGGCCCCGCAGGTGGTAATTACCATGCCGCTGTTGGAGGGTTTGGATGGGGTCAATAAGATGAGCAAGTCTCTTGGTAACTACATTGGCATTACCGATTCCGCCGATGATGTGTATGGGAAGGTGCTGTCGATCGCAGATACTCTGATGTTTCGCTATTACGAGTTGTTGAGTGACCTGTCGACCGATGAGATTGCCGCGTTGCGGACTGCGATGGCGGGTGGTGAAATTCATCCGAAGGAGGTCAAGAAACGTCTGGCCCTTGAATTGACGGCTCGTTATCATGGCGAAGAAGAGGCGAGACGGGCCGAGGAGAATTTCGAGCGGGTTTTCCAGAAGCACGGTTTGCCTGACGATTTGCCAGAAGTTACTCTTGCCGCCGGGGTTGAGGGCTATTGGCTGCCAAAACTGTTGCTCGACGCCGGATTGGTCGCTGGTACCGGTGAGGCGCGGCGTATGATCAAACAGCAAGCTGTCTCTATCGATGGTGAGAAGGTTGATCATGAAGATCACCTCGTACCGGCGTGTGGTGAAATCCTGCTGAAAGTAGGAAAACGTCGTTTCTGTAAGGTGCTCTTCTCTTGATGTGAGGGCCGACCATTGCCGAGGGCGTCGATTCGGCCCGCATTCAAGGACGGGTATTTGTTTGTTGATACGGTTTTAATATCCCTCGAGTATCCAGGCACCATTTCCCTTTGGACCTGGAACACCAATTTTGCTCTACTTCTCAGCTGTTTTCCCTCCTATGAGTGACCACGATGCGCTGGATTTTGATCGGCGTCATATCTGGCATCCCTACACCTCGCCTACCCATCCACTGCCTGTCTATCAGGTGGTGAGTGCCGAAGGCGTTCGCCTGCGTCTTGCCGACGGGCGTGAACTGCTGGATGGTATGTCCTCCTGGTGGTGCGCCATTCATGGCTATAATCATCCTGTGTTAAATGAGGCACTGCGCCAGCAGACCTGCCGCATGGCGCATGTCATGTTTGGGGGGTTGACTCATCCCCCTGCCATTGAATTAGCCAGAAGACTTGTTGCCTTGACGCCAGGGCCGCTGGAGAAGGTATTCTTTTGTGATAGCGGTTCGGTGGCAGTGGAGGTTGCCATCAAAATGGCGATTCAATACTGGGGGGCCCAGCAGCAGAGCGAAAAGTCGCGTTTATTGACGATACGTCATGGCTATCACGGGGACACCTTTGCCGCCATGGCGGTGAGCGATCCTGTCACCGGTATGCACCATCGTTTCGCCGGTCTGTTAGCGGAGCATTTTTTTGCCGAGGCACCAAAGAGTCGTAGTGATGCCGAGTGGTGCGATACCGATATGGTCAGTTTCCGCAATTTGTTCGCCGAGTGCCACCAGCAGATTGCTGCGGTCATCTTGGAGCCGATTGTGCAAGGAGCGGGAGGTATGCGTTTTTATGCCCCTGAATTTTTGCGGCAGGTGCGAACCCTTTGTAATCACTATGGGGTTTTATTGATTGCCGATGAGATCGCCACCGGCTTTGGCCGTACAGGGCGGCTTTTTGCCTGTGAACATGCAGGGATCTCCCCGGACATTATGTGTCTTGGCAAGGCGATTACCGGTGGCTATTTGAGCTTTGCTGCCACGTTGACCACTGAGAAAGTGAGCCGGGTCATTGGCCGCGATGGTGGTGTCTTTATGCACGGACCTACCTTCATGGCCAATCCGTTGGCCTGTGCGGTAGCCAATGCCAGTATCGATCTGTTGCTTCAGGACGATTGGCAGGCGAATATTTGTCGGATCGAAGCGGGATTGTGTCGTGGACTTGAATCGTGTCGGGAGCTGCCCGGTGTGGCCGACGTCCGGGTCATGGGTGCTATCGGCGTGGTGGAGTTAACGCAGGAGGTGGAACTGGCGGCAATTCAGGCGCAATTTGTTGATAGAGGTGTATGGATAAGGCCTTTTGGCCGCCTGGTGTACACGATGCCGCCCTATATCATAAGTGATGAAGAAATCGCCTTTCTCACTCAGCAGATGATGGCAGTGGTGATGGGATTGGCAAAGGGGGAGTGATTGTTTGCCGGTTCCTTTTGCGCCTTGAAATCAGATTTGTGAGATGCTTGGATGGGATGAAGAAAGGAGGGTCTTCCAGCTCGCTTTTCTCCGGTCCCGCTGTTTGACCACTCAGGGGAGTGCCCTGATGAGGTCTCTGCGAGACGGCCTGCTTTTATTGCTACCGGAGAACGATCCAACGATTAGCTGGTTCTGGTGGCGGCGTAACCATAGAGTGGAAGAATGAGGAGCAGTTGTGATAAATAACGATATATTGCGTCGAATCCGCTATACTTTTGATTTTAGCGATTCTAAAATGATTGAGCTCTTTAGGTTGGCGGGTTGTCAGGTGACGCGGGCGCAGGTCAGCGATTGGTTGAAAAAAGAGGACGATCCTGCCTTTCAAAAGTGTAGTGACACGCTGTTGGCAATCTTCCTTAACGGTTTGATTGTTGATCGTCGTGGGGCAAAAGAGGGGCCGCAGCCTGCAGCTGAGCAACGCTTGACGAACAACATCATTTTAACAAAATTAAAAATCGCCCTAGGGTTGAAAGCGGAGGATATTTTGGAGATCATGGCGCTGACGGAGGTCCATGTCAGCAAGCACGAATTAAGTGCGTTTTTCCGAAAGCCGCAGCACAAGAACTACCGTGATTGTAAGGATCAAATCTTACGCAATTTTCTGCAGGGGATTCAGTTGAAATATCGTGATACCGCCATGCTGTGACCACGGAGTGTGTTGACGCGTTGACGACTTGTACTGCATGTGTGTGAATCATGCGATCTTTGTAAGATGTTGCTAATCGTTAATTACCCGAGACAAAAAAGGCGGTCACCTCAATCGAGATGACCGCCTTTTTTGCGTTATGCGAAAGGAATGATTTACTTCTTTGCTGGCTCCAGGGCCATAGCGCGGCCTTCGAGGAACTTCCAGCTCTTCTCGACATCTTTTTGTGAGGCGGCCATCAACTCATCTGCCATAGAAGGGTTGGTGATCTTCAAGGCCCGGTAGCGGTTTTCGAATAAGGCGTACTCGGCAAAGGGGATGCTCGGTGCCTTTGAATCGAGATGCAGTGGGTTTTTACCTGCCTCTTCGAGTTCTGGGTTGTAGCGATACAGCGGCCAGTGTCCGCACTCAACAGCTTTCTTCTGCTGGTCAAGACCTTTAGCCAGATTAAAGCCGTGATTGATGCAGTGCGCATAGGCGATGATCAGAGATGGGCCGTTATAGGCCTCGGCCTCGGCAATGGCCTTGGCGGCCTGGCCAGGGTTGGCGCCGATGGCGATTTTGGCGACATAGACATTGCCATAGGTCGAGAAGATCATGCCGATGTCTTTTTTCGGCATGCGCTTACCGCCGGCAGCAAACTGGGCGGTAGCAGCACGTGGGGTGGATTTGGACATCTGGCCACCGGTGTTGGAGTAAACCTCGGTATCAAGAATCAGGACATTGACGTTTTCGCCAGAGGCCAAAACGTGATCGAGACCGCCGTAACCGATATCATAGGCCCAGCCGTCGCCGCCGAAGATCCAGACCGACTTTTTGACCAGGTAGTCAGCAAGGGGCAGAAGGCGCTTGGCAATGATCGAATCGTTGCCGGCGAGGGCCCCTTTCAGCTTGGCAATCCGGTCGCGTTGGGCATGGATTTCGCTTTGGGTTTTTTGGGAAGCGGAGATAATGTCGGTCATCATCTTTTTGGTGATGAGTTTTGCCGCTACGGCCTTCTCCATCAGTTCAACCGCTTGAGAGGAGAATTTGTTGACGGTGTTCCGCATGCCGAGGCCGAATTCGGCGTTATCCTCGAACAGTGAGTTGGCCCAAGACGGTCCGCGACCGTTGATGTCCTTGCAGTACGGGGTGGTCGGCAGGTTGCCGCCGTATATCGACGAGCAGCCAGTGGCGTTAGCCACCATCATTCGGTCGCCGAACATCTGGGTCACCAGTTTGATGTATGGGGTTTCGCCGCATCCAGCGCAAGCACCGGAAAACTCGAACAGGGGGCGCATCAACTGGCTGCCCTTGACTGTAGATGGATCAATGTCGTCCGGGTTGATCTCAGGAAGCCCCAAGAAATATGTGACATTGGCGGACTCAACGGTACGCAGGGCCTCGGTGTTGGGAATCATAGCCAGAGCTTTGGTTTTGGCCGGACAGGCATCAACACACAGGGTGCAGCCGCAACAATCTTCAGTGAAAACCTGGATGGTGGCCTTGCGTCCCTTGAACTCCTTGCCAACGGCGTCTGCTGTCTTGAAGCTCTTTGGCATCTTTTTCAAGTCGGCAGGGGCAGTAAGTTTCAGGCGGATCGCGGCGTGTGGGCAGACCAGTGAGCAGCGGCCGCACTGGATGCAGTTCTCCGGCAGCCACTCTGGCACCATGACTGCGATGTTGCGTTTTTCGTACTGGGTGGTAGCGGTGGGCCAAGTGCCGTCATCAGGGAGTTGAGATACCTTCAAGGTGTCGCCCTTGCCCTGGATCATGGTCGCGGTAACTTCCTGCACGAACTTCGGTGCGTCTGCCGGAACGGTGAGAGGGAGGTCGTGGCCGTTGACGGTCTTTGGGATTTTAACTTCGATGATGTTTTTGACAGCGATATCAACGGCGTCGTAGTTCATCTTGACGACCTTCTCGCCTTTCTTGCTGTAGGTCTTCTTGATAGCGTCCTTGATGGCCTTGATCGCTTCGGCTTGGGTAAGAATGCCGGAGATCAGGAAGAAGGAGGTCTGCATGATCATGTTGATCATGGCACCAAGACCGATGGCCTTGCCAAGCTTTAAGGCATCGATAATATAGAATTTAGCCTTTTTGTCGATCAGCTGGCGCTGTACGGTGGCAGGGAGCTGCTTCCAGATCTCTTTGGCGTCGAAGCTGGTGGTCAACAGGAAGGTGCCGCCATCTTCAAGATTGGTCAACATGTCGTACTTGTCAAGAAAGGTGAAGTTGTGACAGGCGATAAAGCTGGCCTTGTTGATCAGGTAGGGAGCTACTACCGGATTTTTACCGAAACGGAGGTGACTGGTGGTGATCGAGCCAGATTTTTTGGAGTCGTAAACGAAGTAGCCCTGAGCCGAGTTGTCGGTTTCGGTGCCAATGATCTTGATGGTGTTCTTGTTGGCGCCAACGGTGCCGTCGGAGCCGAGACCATAGAACATGGCGCGGTAAACATCGGATCCTTCGATGTTGAATGAGGGGTCATAGCTCAGGCTAGTGAAGGCCACGTCATCGATGGGGCCGACACAGAAGTGGTTCTTCGGTGACCAGGAGGCCATGTTGTCGAAAATTGCCTTGACCATGGCCGGGGTAAATTCGGCGGAACCCAATCCGAAACGACCGCCCAGGATCAGGGGTTGGCAGTTAACTTTGGAGCATTCGACCGCCTCGCCGATTGCGGCGCGGACATCGAGATAAAGGGGATCGCCAGGGCCGCCTGGTTCTTTGGTGCGATCAAGGACGGTAATCTTCTTAACTGTTGGGGGGATGGCGTTGACCAAGCCCTTGCAATCGAAGGGGCGATACAGACGGACGATGAGCAAACCCACCTTCTTGCCATTGGCAATTAGGTAGTCGATGGTGGCGGCAACCGTCTCGGCGCCGGAACCCATCATGATGACAATCTCTTCCGCGTCAGGGGCGCCGTGATAATCAAAAAGATGGTACTGACGGCCGGTCAGCGCTGCAAATTTGTCCATGGTCTCCTGGACGATGGCAGGGCAGGCGTTGTAGTATTTGTTGGTGGTCTCGCGGCCAGTGAAGTTGACATCGGGGTTTTGAGCGGTACCGCGAATCATGGGACGATCAGGGGTCAGACCACGCTGTCTGTGGGCCATGACCAAGTCTTCATCAATAATGGAGCTGATATCGTCATAGGTCAGTTGCTCGACCTTTTGAATCTCGTGGGAAGTCCGGAAGCCGTCAAAGAAATGCATGAAGGGGATGCGGCTCTTTAAAGAGGCCTGGGTGGAGATTAACGCCATGTCCTGGCACTCTTGGACATTTTGGGAGCAAAGCATGGCCCAACCGGTTTGACGGGCGGCCATGACATCGCTGTGGTCGCCGAAGATCGACAAGCCCTGGCCGGCAATGGCCCTGGCTGTGATATGAAAGACGGTGGGGGTCAACTCGCCGGCAATCTTATACATGTTGGGGATCATCAGCAGCAAGCCCTGGGAGGCGGTGAAAGTGGTGCACATAGCGCCCGTAGTGAGGGATCCATGGAGTGCGCCAGCAACGCCGCCTTCGGACTGCATCTGGGTGACGACTGGAACCGATCCCCAGATGTTTTCCTGGTGGGCGGCGGACTTGGTGTCCGATTCTGCCGCCATCGGGGTAGAAGGGGTGATAGGGTAGATGGTGATGACCTCACTGGTCGCGTAGGCCACGTGGGTACAGGCCTGATTGCCATCGATGGTTACCATTTTTCGGGACATAGTTTCCTCCTTTGCTGATGTGAAAGTGAATAAAAATGAAATGAGTGTAAATTAAAAAAATAGGTCAGGCCGATGAAAGCCTGCTGGTCTTTAGGTTGGTGGCTGCCGAAGTTTTCGTGCAGCCCCTTTGCGCATGAGGCTTGAGGCGCCTTTAAAGTCAAAAAAGTTTTTAACTTTAAACTAACTTTTGTAGAATATCTAGTTTTTTTGTCATCGGGGCGGCTGCATGGTGAGCAGTGAGGGGGAGCGACATTTCTGGCAGGGGTACAGCTAAGAGCAAAGAGTGGGAGGCAGGGGACGGGTAGCGATGAGGGCGTGTGTCCGGTAATATCGAGGAGAGGCGTGAGGACTCAACCCGTGGGCTGAAATCAGAGGATTCGCATGCTGATGTCGCAGGCTGGGGCAGAATGAGTCAAGGTGCCTATGGAGATAATGTTGACACCAGTCTCGGCTATTTGGCGGACATTGGCGAGGGTGACACCGCCTGAGGCCTCCAGCAGGGCCCGGCCGTTAGTGAGCTTCACAGCTTGATGCATGGTTTCGCAGTCCATGTTGTCAAGCATGATAATTTCGACGCCACAATCAAGACACTCTTTGACTTGATCCAAAGTCTCAGTTTCGACCTCAATTTTTATGGTGTGGGGGACTGCGGCCCTGACCAAAGCTACGGCCCTAGTGATTGACCCGGCAGCGGCCAGGTGGTTGTCTTTGATCATCACTCCATCGCTGAGGCTGAAGCGGTGATTATGTCCTCCTCCCGCTTGCACGGCGTATTTCTCGAAAAACCGTAAGCCTGGGGTGGTTTTCCTGGTGTCGGCAATTTTGACGGGCAAGGGGTGGACGAGTTTTACAAAATTGGCGGTCAGGGTGGCGATGCCGCAGAGTCTTTGTGCGAGATTAAGCGCGACCCGCTCCCCCTTCAAGAGGTCGAGCACCGGGCCTTCTACTGTCAGGGCGATTTGGCCGGGAGTCATCTTGGTGCCATCTGCAGAGGCGGTAAAGATAATGTCAGGGTTGATAGTGAGAAATACTTGCGCTGCCACGCGACCCATCCCGGCTGCCACCATCGGCACTTGTGTGACAAATTCGGCTCTGGCCATCTGCTTATGGTCGAAGATGGCGGAGCTGGTTAGGTCGCCAGCGCCTAAATCCTCAGCCAGGAAGCGTTTGATAGATGCTCGTACGAAAAGTTGATCCATGGTGACTCTGTGAGAGGGGGAAGATGGTGTTTAATTTGAGGCGGATGATGCCTGACACGGGGGCGTGGCCATACCCCTTTGAGGAGGCAAGACTCGACGGGAATAGGCAAGGGCAAAATGAAATAGGGGCGGGGTTTTATGCCCGCCCCTAAGGATGTTGTTTCGGCACAACGTTAGCCGGTAACGGTTACTTCTGGATGACCCAACGTCCATTTTCACGGCAGGCTCTGGTGAGGGTCTTTTCGGCCTTACCGTCGATTGTCGCAAGAATTTCAGCGTCCCGGCAGTCGCGGCCATCTTGGTCACGATAGGTGGACTGAGGGGTCATGGCATATTGATTGCCTGTGTCTGGATTGACCCAGCGGGTGGTTTGGCTAGAGGGGGTAGTCTCGTAGGCTTTGTTCAGTTGAGCTTGGTCGTACTGATCCATTGAGTTGCCGATCATAAAGCCAAGCATGGTGCCAACCGCGGCTCCGATGAGGGTGCTTGAGGTGTTGTGGCCAATGGCCTGGCCGATCAAAGCTCCACCCGCTGCTCCACCCGCTGCTCCTGTCGTGCCTTTAGTGGCGAGGCAGGAAGTCATCAGCAGAGGGGCCACACAAAGTGCGATAACAAGATGTTTCTTCAGCATAGGATTCTCCTTTATTTTTTTTGTTGCATTTTGGCGTCAAGCGCCAGAATGTAGGCTCGCAGATTCTTTTTTTCATGTTTGAGCCCAAGTTTTTTACGTAAATTGTCGCGATGGAACTCGATGGTGCTCTTGGTGACGTTCATCTGGATGGCGGACTCTTTATTCGAAAGGCCGATTCTGATCAGATCTGCCACCTGAATTTCTTTGGGGCTCAAGCCCAGGTTCATGAGTGCCAACTGTTTGGAGAAGTTTGAGGTTACTCGGTTTAAGTTGAGCATGATGTTCTCAAGGTAACCACGTTCGGTCGGACTGTCCAGCATGGCCTCGAGTTGTTCTGACGAGGGCATGACCAACTCTTTTAAGTTGGGCATGTTGCTGGTCCGGTCCTCACTCTGAGCATCGCTCAATTGCTTGATTAAGATTCTGAGCGACATGTTGGCGTGTTTGAGGGCTTGCGATTTTTCGGTCAATTTTCTCTGCGCTTTTTCACGCTCGGTGACATCAAACAGGGCGCCAATGATACCGCCTGTTTCGCCGGTTTCATTCTTGAAGATGGCCTTGCTGAAGACTATGTCATTGCCAACCCCACCTTTGGTGTCGAGTTTGCCTTGGTACTCCTGGGTTTTGCCCTTTTTAAGCAGTTGCTCATCTTTTTGGCGATCCTTTTCCGCCGCCGTCTCGGAGAGGATCTTTTCAAAGGTGAGGCCGGGGCCTTTATTCTTCTTTAAGCCAAACCATTGGCAAAAGGCGGTGTTGACGCCGATCAAGGTCAAGGAGGTGTCCTTGAAGTAGATCGGCGTGGGGATGGAGTCGATGATGGTTTGTTGGAATTGCAGTTGTTTGCGGATAGTGGCGGTTTGTTGTTCCACCAGACCTTGCAGGTTGGTACGGTGCTCGGCTAATTCCAACTCGATTTGCTTGGCTTCAATGCAGCGTTTGGCAAGGCAGCAGATCTCGGTCATGCTGAGAGGTTTGCGCAAAAAATTGGTTATGCCTAAGCCGTAGCACAGTTCAATATCCTTGTCGTCTCCGTGCCCGGTAATGACAGCGACCGTATAGGGCGCGTCATGGGTCAATTTGATTTTTTTTAAGAACTCGATGCCGTCCATTTCCGGCATTCTCAGGTCGAGAAAAACAAGGGTCGGTTTTTCTTTTTTAAGGGCCTGGATGCCGTCCTTGCCGTTGTCTGCAAAGCACAAGCTGTACTTCTCATTTTTTAAGGCCTTTTGCATCGCAGTTTGGATGGCCTTCTCGTCGTCAATAATTAATATTTTAGGTATCTCCATGGCAGTGCTCTCCCATTTTTTTGATTCGTAATAGAGGTAAACCGTTCAATGATGTATACCTAGATAGTGCATTTTTATCAAAAATAAAAATAAAAAATGCTAGGCCCTATTTATTTTTTTGTAACAGACTGAAGTTGAGGTGTTTTTTTGCGGTACTGTTTCAGTAGCGTTTTTTTAAACTCTAATATTACAATAACTTCTGCTAGGATAAAGTTATTTGAATCTTTTGTCAATATCGTCATTCTATTTGTAACTACCCTAGGTTTGGTTGGAAAAATTGTGGAGGGGTGTCGGTTGGCACCTGAGCAATCATGATTGATTGCTCAGGAAGAATACTATTTGACAAGTTGTTTCGGGCGAACTTACACTGAGTATAGTCGTGCGGCACAGAGAATCCGGATGGTCAACAACAATTCGCGAGTGAGAGGTCTTAATGGATCAGGGCAATAAATCATTTAACACAGACAGCATCCCCGAACCGGAGAGTAGTTTGGCCCGGGTTCGAGCTATTTTTGAGCCCACTTCAGTGGCGGTCATTGGTGCTTCGCAACGGCGGGGGAGTGTTGGCCTGGCGGTATTTAAAAATCTGTTGGACGGTGCCTTTTCAGGGGTCATCTATCCAGTCAATGTCCGGGCCCACTCAATCTGCGGCGTTCGGGCCTACCCCTCTTTGACTGCCATTGGCGACCCGGTTGATTTGGCGATCATCATTGTCCCTGCTGCTCAGGTTACGCAAGTGGCGCGCGAGGCAGGTGAAAATGGGGTGAAGGGGCTCATCGTCATCACCGCCGGTTTTCGGGAAATAGGAGAGGTCGGGCTTGCTATGGAGGATGAGTTGAAGGCGGTCTGCCAGGAGTATGGCATGAGCCTTGTTGGGCCGAATTGCCTGGGAGTTATAAACACCGATTCACGCTTTAGCATGAACGCGAGCTTCGCCCGCAGGCCGCCACTGTCTGGGAATATCGGCTTCATCAGTCAGTCAGGGGCTTTGTGCACGGCGGTGCTCGATTACGCTGCCCGAAAAAATATCGGCTTTTCTAAATTTATTTCGGTCGGGAACAAAGCCGATATCGATGAATTGGCCCTGTTGCGATATCTGCACGAAGATCCGGAGACCAAGGTCATCATGATGTATGTCGAAGATCTGCGCCATGGTTTCGAGTTCATCGACACGGTGCGTGATATCACAGGGGGTGATAATCCGACTCCGATTGTGGCGGTGAAATCGGGACGGACTGCCGCAGGAGCAGCAGCGGTGAGTTCTCATACCGGATCGTTGGCAGGGTCAGAGGCAGTCTATGATGCCCTGTTCCAGCAGAGTGGGATCTACCGGGCGCAAACCATCAGTCATCTCTTTGATTATGCTGTTGCCTTTGCCACTCAGCCCTTGCCAAAATCGAACAGGGTGGCCATCATCACTAATGCCGGAGGTCCCGGCATTATCGCAACCGATATCACCATGAACGTCGGTTTGACTCTGGCCAAGTTTTCTCAGGACACGACCGATGTGCTACGGAGTGCGCTGCCTGCTACCGCCAATGTCCACAATCCGGTTGATGTCATCGGGGATGCTGGGGTTGATCGGTATCGTGCCGCCTATGAGGCGGTTTTGAAGGATGAAAATGTGGATGGGGTGATTTTTATTCTGACTCCACAGTCAATGACCGATATTTACGCAACCGCTCAGATTATCCCCGCCTTGGCGCAGAAGAGCGGTAAGCCGGTTTTGACCTCGTTCATGGGGGAGTTAGATGTTCGCGATGCCATTGATTTTCTCGAGCGCAGTCACATGCCGCACTATCACTTCCCTGAGATGGCGGCACGGGCCATGGGGGCCATGTACAGGCATTTTAAATGGATTTCGCGGCAACATCTGGCAGAGCTTGAAGTTGCGCCCGACCGTACGCAGGCACGTTTGGTGATCGAGAAGGCCCTAGCCTCCGGCAAGACCTATTTGGGTGAGGTGGAGGGTAACAAGATTCTGGCGGCCTATGGTTTCCCAGTATTGCCCTCTCGACTGGTTGGCAGTGCTGAGGAGGCCGCCGTGGCGGTGCGCGAGCTAGGGTGCTCGGTTTTTAAAATTGCCTCGCCGCAAATTGTCCATAAGTCGGATGTTGGCGGTGTTCGAGTCGGTATCGACACCGAGGACGGGGCGAGAGAGGCGTATGATGATATACTCCGGGTCGTTAAAGGCAATGCCCCCGAAGCGGTGATCGAGGGGGTTTTTGTGCAGCAGATGGCAGGCAAGGGGGTGGAAGTGATCTTGGGCATCAATCGCTACAAGGTCTTTGGGCCGCTCTTGATGTTTGGTCTGGGCGGCATTTTTGTCGAAATATTCAAAGATGTCAGCTTCCGCTTGGCCCCAATTCGTCATAATGCGGCGCGGCGCATGGTGCGCTCCATTCAGGCCTACCCCATGTTGGATGGGGCTAGAGGCGGGGAGCCTTGTGACACCGATGAACTGGAGCGTTGCCTGATCTTCTTGTCAACTCTGGCTACCGAGAATCCTGAAATTGCCGAACTGGACATCAATCCACTTTTCGTTCATGCCAAAGGCAAGGGGTGCTCGGTGGCAGATTGCCGGATTTTGCTCGACATCGATCGTATGAATTAAGCCGGCAGACGATGCTGTTGTGGGCAGACAATGTTCTGTAACCTCTTTAAAAAGCGTAATAAAAAAATACTTTGGCAACATTTCGCTGTACATATTTTTTAAAAAGATTTAACTGATAGGCACTCATGGAAAACTTGGCAATTGAACAGGTGGCGCAGGCATTTTGTCTGGCAACGAAGGTCACGTTGGAGAAAGGCACGGGACGTGAGGTGACATATGTCAAGACCATTCAAAGTGTTCCCAGGGTGACTATCAGGCCCGATCTTGGGTGTTTCGTGCAGTTCTTTGGTGATTATAGTGGCCTGGTCGCTTTGAGTTTTTCTGCCAAGGCGGCGGTGGATCTTTATCGGTATTATATGTTAACGATGGGGCTGCCGGCGGAGGAATTGGTTGATGACGCAACGTCAGCCGAGGTGGTCGATACGATCGGCGAGATCACCAACCAGATTATGGGGCGGGCCATGCGCATGGTAGAGGCCAAATATGACCTTAATGCCAAATTCGGTCAGCCTAAGGCCTTAGCCCTCAATAACGGTATCGCCCTGGTGCCTGAAGCGTCAAGTGCGAATACCCTGAGTATTGAAGAGGGGGGGGCTTTCGATAATCGGCGGATTGTCTTTACCTTTGAGGAGTCCCGGTTTTATATGGAGATCGCCATGGAACGTGTTGAGTTCATTAGGATAGAGTAAGTCTGTTGGCTCCAGCGGTTGCCCTGCCGGTCGTGACGAGCCTTTTTAAAGAATGTCAACTTTTCAAGATAACTATCATTCAGGAATCAGAAACCGAAAGTCCTGTGTGGAAAACGATGTATAGCCCCCGCTTGATCACCGCCTCCGCTAGCTGATTTACATGAAAGATCAGCTGCTTCCTGCCGCACTCTCCCTTTTCTGATTCCAGAACATTTCTTCAAGAACCGAAAGCCAATACTTCCAAGCTATTTTATTGCTCTGTCGTATGCGCGACAATGAGCAACAAACAGAAGCCGTGACTATGGCGCGGCGTTGCCGGTATTTACCACGCATTTA
>JAQUKQ010000041.1 GCA_028718985.1 Desulfobulbaceae bacterium
GCCGACGTCCAGGAAGAGATGGCTGGTCGCCAAATGACCTCGTCGGTCGGCGGGGGCATGGTAACGGCCACCGTGAATGGGAAAAACGAGTTGCTGGCGCTCAAAATTGAGCCTGAGGTCATTACCACGGATGATGCCACGATGCTGCAGGATCTTATCGTCGCCGCGGTCAATGACGCCATGCGACAGGCCAAAGAGGCCATGCAGGGTGAGATGCGAAAACTGACCGGGGGCTTGAATATTCCGGGGCTGTCAGGCATGTTCGGTTGACCGTTGGTCGAGGAGAGAGAAATTGATGGAAGTCGTACCGGCGGCCTTGGCCCGTCTCATCCATGATTTCGAGCGGTTGCCAGGCATTGGCAAAAAAACCGCCACTCGCTTGGCCCTGCACATCTTACGGCGGCCGGAAGCCGAGGCGCAAGGCATGGCTAGTGATCTGGCTGAGCTGCATGCTGCTATTCGTCTCTGTGATACCTGCTTTGCCTTTTCTGAGAGTAATCCGTGTCTGATCTGTAGCGACTCCGGGCGTGATGGTCAGGTGATTTGCGTCGTCGAGGGACCGGGCGATCTGATGGCCATCGAAAAAACCGGTGTTTTCAGGGGGGTCTATCATATTTTGCACGGCGTGTTGTCTCCCATGGATGGCATTGGTCCTGCTGAGATCAAGGTCGATGCTCTGTTGGCACGAGTCAAAAAAGGTGGCGTGAGGGAGGTGCTTCTCGCCACCAGTTCAACCGTGCCGGGGGAGGCTACAGCTGCCTATCTTGTCGAGTGTCTGAAAACGTTGGTGACGGTTTCCAGGCTTGCCTGCGGTATCCCACTCGGCATGGACATCAAATATGCCGATGAACATACCCTCGCACGCTCTATCGAGGCACGGATGATACGAAAGTGAGTGCTATATTCTGCGGCGATCGAGAAGATTCGCGAAGTTGGTTGGCGCATTGTCTCCCCGTTTGCCGCAACCTGCTGCTCGGCGTGGCTGTCAGCTTCTTCCCTATTCAGAGGATTTTACTTGACATATCCCTGTTATCTTTGCGAGGATGAACCATGGCTTCAGAGACTCATGTAGACACAATTCTGGTTGTTGATGACCACCCTGCGACGTGCAAATTGTTGGAGGATATCCTTGGCAACGATTACCACGTCCTGACTGCTGGCAATGGGCGCGATGCCCTTGACTTGGCCTGGGCGAATCCTCAGATCGACTTGGTCCTTCTGGATATTGTTATGCCGGAAATGAATGGCTATGAGGTGTGTCAGCAGTTAAAGGGGGATGATCGAACAAGCGATACCCCCGTGGTTTTTTTGACCATCATGGAGGAAGATCACGACGAGGCCCGTGGCTTTTCGGTAGGGGTCAGTGATTATATCGTCAAGCCTATCAGTCGGTTACGGCTTCTGGCACGGGTGAGAAACCAGCTGGCGCTCCATCGGAAACAGCGGGAATTAGAGCTGAAGAATTACGAGTTAAAGGTGGCGCTTGACCAAGTGAAAGCCTTGCATGGTATCTTGCCAATCTGCTCGTTCTGTAAGCAGATTCGGAATGACCAGGGGGCATGGCAGCGTTTGGAAGAGTATATTCAGAATCACTCAGAGGCAGAATTCAGTCACGGCGTCTGCCCCAAATGTGCCCAAGAGCAATACCCTGAATATTGCAAATGAATTTGCTTTGTCCCATGCCGGCGAATGATGGATTAGCCCGTTTGCCCTGCGGCTTGGATGAGACCTAAGTTCATCAATTCGCTTAGCACCTCGGCCAGTGGCAGGCCGACGACGTTGCTGTAAGACCCGTGAATTCCCTGCACCATAAAGCCCCCCTGAGATTGAATCCCATAGCCTCCCGCCTTGTCGAGCGGGTCTCCGGAAAGGACATAGGCGTCGATTACCTGGTCTGACAGCGTGACGAATTGAACGTCGGTCTTGATTGCCTGATGGATTTGTCTGTTTTGGCTGGCCAAGCGCAGGCAGAACCCGGTCCAAACCTCATGTGTAGAACCTGCCAGGCGTTTGAGCATCAAGACCGCCTCGTTTGCGTCGGCAGGCTTCCCTAAAATATCACCATCTTTTACGACCACCGTGTCCGCGGCCAGTACCCATGTTGCAGGGTGGCGGTCGGCTACTATTTTGGCCTTGTCCTCGGCTACTCGGAGGACAAAGGCCTCAGCCCTTTCTCCCTGTCGAACCTGTTCATCGGCCTCGGCTGCCTCGACCTTGAACTGCAGGCCAACGGCATTCAACATCTCTTTTCGTCGTGGAGAGGCAGAGGCCAGGATGAAAGGACACACTGTGCGGAAGGAGGGGGGCATGGCTGTTGGTTTTGCTTGCCAGTGATCAGGGATCGTTTGCCTATTATGCCCGTATTGAGTATCCGCCATCAACGACGATGGTTTGGCCGCTGATCATCTTGGCAAGGTCGCTGCAGAGGAAGAGGCTGACGTCGGCAACGTCTTCCGGGGTGGTTAAGCGGCCGAGCGGGGTTCGTTCGAGAGCCGTGTCGAGGATGGTTTTGCGGTTGGGGAATTTCTTGAGTGCTTCGGTATCTACCGCCCCGGCACTGATGGTGTTGACGTTAATCCCTTTGGGGCCAAGTTCGATGGCCATATGGCGCACGAGAGACTCAAGTGCGGCTTTGGAGGCGCCGACGGCGGTGTAATTCTCAACAGCCCGTACCGAACCAAGGCTCGACACCGCCATGATTCTACCGCCTGCCTGCATCAGTGGCACTGCCTGTTGCACCAAGGTCAGCAGAGCACGGGCGTTGATGTCCATGGCCCAGTTCCAGTGCCGGCTATCAAGTTCCATCATTGGTTTGAGGACACCGGAGGCGGCGTTGCTGACCAGAAAGTCAAAGCGCTTATATTCAGCCTTGATGGTCTCAAACATGGCGCGCACATGAGTGTCGTCCGCCACATTGGCTTTGACTACCATGCAGCGGGCACCTTTTTGTTCGATAAGATGGGCGGTCTCCTCGGCATCGGCACGGTGTCGGATATAGTTGACCACCATGTTGACGCCGTTTTCGGCGAATCGAACGGCGATGGCCTTGCCAATTCCTCTGGAGCTGCCAGTTACCAGCGCTACTTTTCCCTGTAAATCAAACATACTTCCTCCACTTCATCGGAAAAATTCCGTTTTGTTGTCAAAGGTATTGCACGGCAGGTAATCGCTCTGTTTGCCGATTGTGAATCCCGGTGTAAAAAATACTGCAGACGGCTTGCGTCTCAGGCGTTGAAAAGTTTCTTGATACTGTTACGCAAAAAACGCCACGCTTGAAAGCGGATGGGGTCAAGCTGCGCGGGCGTTGAGAAATCGTTGACTGCCAACTCCTCAGGGTGGATCAAGGGGAAGGTCAGGTCTGTCAGACGGCTACCGGCTAGGTCTCGATCGGCACACTCCCGCCACAGTGGCGATAATTTAGGTGGCAGGCCAATGACGGCAAGCATGGCCGAATCAAGCGCCACGGGATTACGGCTTGCGCCCAGCACCCCGACTGGCAAGGGGTCACCGTGCAGGGGCCCATGACGGTGCATGGCCACGACCCCATCAATGATGCTCAGTCCTTCCGGCATATGATCGAGCAGGTCGACGAGCAAACTGACAAATCGGCTATTGCCGCCATATCTCATATGTGCCAAGGCCTTACGCCAGGCAAGTACTACACCGAAATAATTTTTCACCGCCATGGTGACCCTGAGCTGATCATGGGCCTTGAGCTTCGGCAGGTTGAGTAACATGTCGTGCTGGAAAATGTCGTCCGCCAAGCGGATCGATATCTGTCCGGCGGTGAGAACTGTTCTTGGCCTGTCGAAGGGAGAAAACTTGATGGGGAGTCCTGCCAGCGCTTTACTGATGCCGCATTGAGCCATAACCGAAGCGGGAGTGCCAAAGGCTGGCGAGTCTCCCACCGAGACGACGGCGCCATGATCAAGAAACCATTCCGCTACGGCTCGCAGAACTTGGGGGTGAGTCAGCGCCAGGCCATCCGCTCGACTGGCTGCGACCAGATTTGGTTTCAGTAGGACCTTATAGCCACAAGGTACCGATACCGCCAAAGACTGGCACAGGCGATCGATCTCTCTTTTCAGTGCAGGCGGTTCATAGCCCGGACACCGGGTCAAGGCGACGGTATAAGAAGAAAGTTTCATCGCCCTCCAGAAGTTTACAAAAGGGTTGCCGGTGCTGTCGCCCAAAAAGGACTTTCCCAAAATACAGCTTCAGGCGCTTTTTTCAAGAGATGATCGAACATTGTGCTGTTTTTTTTGACATTACGCCAAATATCTGATCATGATAGCCTATGCGTGTGCATTATTAAGATAATTGCTAACGGTTCAGGAGAGTATCAGTTGTGCTGGTCAAGGCGGGTATTGTGGGGGGGGCTTCGCGTTGATAAACCGCCTGCCG
Organism: Desulfobulbaceae bacterium; assembly: GCA_028718985.1. Taxonomy (GTDB): domain Bacteria; phylum Desulfobacterota; class Desulfobulbia; order Desulfobulbales; family VMSU01; genus VMSU01. Next base: position 4,405 of record JAQUKQ010000041.1, read on the forward strand.
TGATCTGCATGTAGTCCTACCCCACCCCCTGCGGTCCAACAGGATGAGCCTCTTATCAAACCTGAGAATCGGGGAAGTTACGTTTTGAATAGTGAGAGGATGTTGTGTAGGGCTCGGTCGAAGTGTCTGATGTTCCTTGCGCTACACAGCACAAGTTTTTTGTGGCATAAAATTTGCTGTTATGGAGAATAGGCCCACTGCAAATTTACGTTCGCCGTTGTTTTGTTGAGGGTGTATGGAGGGCAAGCAAGCTCAGAGTGTGAGTGGCTTGCAGAGTTGGATCAGGAAGTCAACGCCAGTGAGCAGGTTGGCGAGGAATTCATTTCAATCGGAGAATACATATGGCCGCTGAAGATGCCAAAGCTGAAGGGACAGAGGGAAAACCGAAAAAGAAAGGCATGCTCTTAATCATTATCGGCGTATTAGTCGTGGTAATGGGTGGTGGTGGCTTCTTTGCCTATACGAAGTTTATGGCGCCTAAGCCGGTGATTAGTGAAGAGGAGCAGATAAAGAAAGAGCCGGAAGAGAAAGAGGGGGAGGTTTTTGCTCTCGATCCTTTCCTGGTGAATCTCTCCGATCCAAAGGGGAAGCGTTACCTTAAGGTTACGGTATCCTTGGAACTCCCGTCACCGGAGGCCAAGGCCAAGGCTGAGAAGATGGTGCCAAAGATGCGTGACATGGTGATCATGATGCTGACCAGTCTCTCGTTTGAGGAGGTCATGACCCCGGAAGGAAAAATTCGGATTCGGGAAGAGCTGTATGAGCGCTTTAATTTGATCATGCGGCCAGAGCGGGTCAAGGGGATTTTTTTCACTGACTTTGTGGTCCAGTAAGAATGGAACAGATACTCAGTCAAGATGAGGTAGATGCCCTTTTAAAGGGGATTTCCGGTGGGGACATTGAGGAACCGGAGGAAGAGGCTGTTGAGGAAAATCTTGCCTTAGCAACCTACGATTTCACCAGGCAGCAAGGCATCACCCAGCTCAAGATGCCCGCCATGGATGTTATCAATGACTCCTTCCTCAGGATGATGCGGACTTCTCTTGCCAACAGTCTGCGCAGGGTTATCGATATCACCGCGGTACCGCCGGAAATGGAGCGTTTTGGCTCCTTCGTCCGTACCTTGCCGGTGCCCAGCAGTTTGCAGATTTTCAAAATGGATCCTTTCCGTGGCAATGCCCTCTTTGTCTTGGAGCCTAAACTTGTCTTCTCCCTGGTCGAGACCTTTCTCGGTGGCTCTGGGGCGAGAAATGTCAGGATCGAGGGGCGGGACTTCACCTCCATCGAGCAGCGTCTTATTCAACGGGTCATCAATATCTTGCTTTCTGATATGGAAAAGGCTTGGTACTTCCTGCACCCGGTTCAAGTGCAATTTATTCGTAGCGAAATCAACCCCCAATTTGCCAAAATTTGCGAACCAGATGACGTCGTCCTGATCAACCGGTACGAGGTTGATATGGACAGGGCGGTGGGCAGTATTACCTGCTGTATCCCCCTGTCCAATCTCGAATCGATCAAGAGCAAATTGACGACTGCCTTTCAGCGTGAACAGAGCGATGAGGATATTCAACTGGCTCGCACCCTGCAAGAGAGCATTAAGAATGTTCCTGTCGATTTGGAGATTGAGTTGGGTAAGGCCATGATCCCGGCAGGCGATATTATCGAGTTGCAAGTTGGTGACATCATACAGCTTAATCGGCGGAAGGATGATCTGTTGCCGTGCTATCTGGCTGGGGTGCGAAAATTCATGGGGACGCCCGGTATTCGTCGGGGCAGCAAGGCTTTCTTAATTAAACGTAAAGTCATGGACCGAGAGCGAGAGTGAATGGGTGCTCCCTGTCTGATGAGAGACATTAACCAGGAGAAGAGGAATGGCTGAAGAGAGCAATAACCCCGGCGCAGGTGATGATTGGGCGGCGGCACTGAATGAACAAGATGGTAAGGCCGCCAGTTTTACCGAACTTGGTGCTGGTGCTACTGACGAAGAGGGGAGTCAGAATCTTGACTTTCTGCTGGATATCCCGCTTGAGGTCACGGTTGAACTGGGGCGGACAAAATTGATTATCAATGACATGCTGCAGCTTACGCAAGGCTCGGTGGTGGAGCTTAGCAAAAACGCTGGCGAGACAGTTGATATCTTTGTCAACAGCAAGCTCCTGGGTAAGGGTGAGGTCATTGTCGTTAACGATCGTTTCGGCGTCCGCATCACTGAAATCATAAGTCAGGCCGAACGGGTCAAGAATATGGGGCGCTCGTGATAGCTAAGAGGGATATACTGGCATACCTCCCGGCCTGGGGCTTGGGAGGTATTGTTTTTTTTCTCGCCAGCCAGGCTCTGCAGTGTCTGGCTGGCGATGCGGCCTCAAACGGTGCTTTCGCTTCACCTGAGAATGCCTCTCTGTTGGCCGCTATCACCAAGGTTTTTGGCTCACTCCTGGTTGTGGTGGGGCTCATCCTGGTCTTGTTGTACTGTATTAAACGGGCGGGTTTTGGCTCCGGGCGGGGGCGCGTCGGTTCGGCGATTGCCGTTCTTGAAAGCAGGATGGTGGCCCCTAAAAAATATATTGCCATCGTTGAAATTGCTGATAAGTGCTTGGCCGTTGGGATTACCGATCATGGCATCAACCTGTTGGCCGATCTTGGCCCGGAGGTGAAGGAATCACTTGCCCGGCAGAGTGCAGGGGTGAAAACCGCTTCAACCTTTGCTGGGGTGTTGAAGAAGTCGATGAAGTCATGGCAGGCATCTTCTTGCCAAAGTGGTCAGGTAATGGACAGCGCCGCAGAGCGGCAGGAGTTGACATGAAGGTTTCTTTGCTATCGTCGTTTCCCTTCACGAAAAACATCAAACCTATTGTCATGGCACTGATTCTTGCCGGTGGGTTTTTTCTGAGCATAGCACCCGCCTCTGCGTTGCAGTTGCCTACCATGCAGATTGGTCTTGGTGAGACGACTAATCCAAAGCAGGTCTCTGTCCTGGTCGAGATTCTTCTGGTCTTCACCATCTTGTCGATGGCCCCGGCTATTTTGATGATGATGACCTGTTTTACCCGGCTCATCGTTGCCTTCTCCTTTCTGAAAAAGGCGCTTGGTACCCAGACAACGCCTCCCAACCAGACGCTTATCGGACTCTCACTTTTTTTAACGCTTTTTATCATGGCACCGGTCTTTTCGCAGATGAACGAGACGGCCATCAGGCCCTATTTGGATGAGCAGATCACACTCGAAAAGGCGGTCGAGACCGGGATCGTGCCACTGAGAAATTTTATGTTCAAGCAGACCAGGGAGAAGGATCTCGCCCTTTTTCTGTCGCTCGCCAAATTGAATAAGCCGAAGAATAAGGATGAGGTGCCAACGACTATCCTGGTACCGGCTTTCATGATCAGTGAGTTGAAAACCTCCTTTGAGATTGGTTTCGTCCTTTTTCTGCCCTTTTTGGTTATTGATATGGTGGTCTCCAGTGTTTTGTTGGCCATGGGTATGATGATGCTGCCACCGGTGATGATCTCCATGCCGTTTAAGCTCCTGCTTTTCGTCATGGTGGATGGCTGGAACTTGATTGTTGGCTCCTTGATTCACAGCTACGGAGTTTGATATGACAGGACTTGAAGCGATTACTCTAGGTCAGGAAGCAGTCAATATCACGCTCTTGTTGTCGGCACCCCCGCTGATTGTCGGCCTTGTTGTCGGTCTGGCCATTGCTGTTTTTCAAGCCACAACCCAAATCCAGGAGATGACGATCACCTTTGTGCCGAAGATCGTGGCGGTAATGCTCTCTCTGCTCTTTTTCGCCTCCTGGATGATGATAAAATTGAACGACTACACCCAGGATCTGCTGCTCCGCATCCCGGATTTGGTGCGCTAGCAAATACAACTATCTTCAAACGCTTACGATTCAATTTGATTCTCTCTCATGACAGATACCGCTCTCCTGCATTGGACACTTGATCATATCCTTACTCTTCTGGTTATCATGACCAGGGTCGGGCCGATGCTCTTTTTGATGCCGATTATTGGGTCGAGTTCTGTTCCCGCTCAGGTCAAGGGCCTGTTTACCTTGACTATCTCCCTTATTCTGCTGCCGATGGTCAATGTGTCGGCCGCTCTGTTGCCGATGACGGCGATTGGCTATGCGGTCTTTGTCGCCGTCGAGGTTGCCTTTGGTGCGACTTTAGGCTTTTTTGCCCGCTTGGTGTTCGATGCTACCGATCTGGCCGGCCAGATGGTCGGCATCTCGATGGGCATGGGTATGGCTGGCACGATGGACCCGGAGAATGGTACGCAGGTCTCCTTGGTCGGTACCTTGTGGAACATCGTTGCCATCTTGGTTTTTCTTGGCATTAACGGACATCATCTCTTTTTTCGGACCTTAGTCGAGAGCTTCGCCTGGGTGACACCGGGCAGTATTGTTTTGGGACAGGCAACGCTCAAAGGGGTGCTGCAGGGGGTGGCGCAAATGTTTGTGCTTGGCATTCAAATCATGGCGCCGGCCGCGGTCGCTCTCTTTTTCTCGCACGTCGCCATGGGCATTGTCGCAAAGACTGTGCCTCAGGTACCGATTATGCTCGTTGCCATGCCTCTTAATATCGGCATCGGTTTTCTCTTTGTCGGCATGTCCCTCTCCTATTTGCTGCCTCTGCTTGTGAAGAATTTTGAAATGATGGGGCAGAACCTTACCAAGCTGGCCATCGGCCTGGGAGGTTAGGCCATGGCCGATGAGTCAAGCGGTCAGGAGAAAACCGAAGAGCCGACCTCGCGACGCCTGCAGGAGGCCAGGGACAAAGGCGATGTCAGCAAGAGCATCGAAGTGCCCTCCGCGGCGGTACTGCTCGCCAGTCTCATGGCCCTCTATCTGAGTCGGGACGTCATCATGCGGATATTGATGCAGTTTACTGCCCATTACCTGGCCAATGCTGATACGATTGAGTTGCTTCCCGGCACCATGTTCAGCTTGACTCGGGAGGGGATGATCGCCATGGCTATGGTGAGCGGGCCGGTGTTGGTGGCGGTGTTCCTGACGGCCCTGGTTGCCAACTACGCTCAGGTCGGCGTTATCTTTACCACCGAGAAGATCATGCCGGATTTCACAAAAATTGACCCCATCGCCGGTTTTGGTCGCAAGTTTTCCATGCAGTCCTTGGCTGATCTGATTAAATCGTTGCTGAAAATTGGGCTGATCGGCTATGTTGCCTTTTCCGAAGCGTATAAGGCGCTGCCGGATTTTATGCCGTTGATGGACAAGGAGCCGTATCAGATCATGGCCTTTGCCGGAAGGACGGCCTTTTGGATTTTTTTGAAATGCGCCCTGGTGGTTACGATCTTGGCGGCCATTGATTATAGCTTTCAGCGTTGGCAATTCATGAAGAAGATGAAGATGACCAAGCAGGAGCTCAAGGAAGAGGCAAAGATGACCGAGGGCGACCCGCAGGTCAAGGGTCGTATCCGCTCTCTGCAGATGCAGATGGCACGTCAACGGATGATGAGTGAGGTGCCAAAGGCCGATGTGGTTATTACCAACCCCACCCGACTAGCCATTGCCCTGCGCTACGAGAGTGCCAGTATGGCGGCGCCGCAGGTGGTGGCCAAGGGTGCGGGGGTGATTGCTCAGAGGATCAGGGAGATAGCCGCCGAGAACAGTGTGCCCTTGGTGGAAAATAAACCCCTGGCCCAGGCCCTCTACAAAGCGGTTGCTCTGAACGGGTCAATCCCCGACGATCTTTTTCAGGCGGTGGCCGAGATCTTGGCCTACGTCTTTGGTACCCGTAAGAAGAGATAGGGCTTGCCTGTGACTCTTCGTAAAAAATCCGGTCCCCCATACCCATGGCAGAACAAACCGAAACAGCTAGCGGCCTGAAGGCCCTTAATCTCGATATGTCCAGCATGGTTGTCGCCTTTGGGGTAGTCGCCATCCTGATGGTGATGATCGTGCCGCTGCCGACGATTCTACTCGACCTCCTGTTGTCGGTCAGTATCACCTCGGGACTGGTTGTTATGCTGATGGCGATGTACAACACCAACCCGCTTGACTTCTCGTCATTTCCCTCTATCCTTCTGCTTACCACCCTGTTTCGTTTGGCGCTCAATATCGCCTCTACCCGATTGATCCTCTTGCATGGCCATGAAGGGGTTGGTGCCGTTGGCCAGGTCATTAACTCCTTTGGTAACTTCGTGGTCAGCGGCAACTATACGGTAGGCCTGATCATCTTCCTGATCATGGTGTTGATCAACTTCATTGTTATTACTAAGGGTTCTGGCCGTATTGCTGAGGTGGCAGCCCGCTTCACCTTGGATGCCATGCCCGGGAAGCAGATGGCGATCGATGCCGATCTCAACGCTGGCTTGATTGATGAGGCACAGGCCAAGAGCAGGCGTGCCGCCATCTCTCAAGAGGCGGAATTTTACGGGGCCATGGACGGTTCGGCAAAGTTTGTCCGTGGTGAGGCCATTGCCAGTATCATCATCATGGTCATCAACATCATGGGAGGGCTGTTTATCGGCGCGGTGTTGAAGAAGATGGATATCTTCCAAGCATTGCAGACCTATACCATGCTCACCATCGGTGATGGGTTGGTCTCTCAGATACCATCGTTGATTATCTCTACGGCTGCCGGTATTATTGTCAGTCGTGCTGCCTCCGACATGAGTATGGGGGCTGAATTTGCCAAGCAATTTGGCATGCAGCCCCAGGCGTTAGGGATGGCGGCCGCCATTATCGGACTCTTTGGTCTGGTGCCGGGTTTGCCGCATGTGCCCTTTCTGGTGATGGCGATGTTGATGGGGACGATCTCCTATTTTACCTTTCAGCAAAAGGCCCAAGTCGCTGCCGCCAGCGCCGAAGCGGAAAAAAGGGTGGAGGGGCCGCTTCCCGGTTCGCCTGAAACAGTGGACGCGCTCTTGCCGCTGGACATCTTGCAGTTGGAGGTTGGTTATGGTCTTATTCCGTTAGTTGACGAGACACAGAAGGGCGATCTGCTCGAGAGAATTCGCGGCATCAGGAGGCAATTTGCGCTTGATATTGGCTTGGTGGTGCCATCGCTGCATGTTCGTGATAATCTGCAAATCAAGCCCGACGAGTATGTCTTGTTGATGAAGGGCAATGATATTGCCCGTGGCGAAGTGATGATGGGCTATCATCTGGCCATGGATTCTGGGACGGCGAAGCGTCAGATCGACGGGATTCCCACCAAAGAGCCGGCCTTTAATCTGCCGGCCCTTTGGATAGCCGATGAACGAAAGGACGAGGCACAATTGGCCGGTTATACGGTGGTTGATCCGTCAACGGTGATCGCGACTCATTTGACCGAGGTGCTACGTACCCATGCCGACGAATTGCTTGGTCGTCAGGATACGCAGAAACTGCTCGACAATTTGTCCAAGACGCACCCGAAAGTTGTTGAGGAGTTGATCCCTAACGCACTGACCTTAGGCTCTTTGCAGAAGGTATTGCAGAATCTGCTGCGGGAGAGGGTCTCCATTCGGGACTTTTTGACCATCTGCGAGACCTTGGCTGATTACGCGCCGATGAGTAAGGATACCTCGATTTTGACGGAATATGTCCGGCAGCGTTTGGCGCGCTCTATTGTCAGCAGTTTGACAGATGAGGATGGGCGCTTGTCGGTGTTGACCTTGGCCCATAAGATTGAAGATTTCATCCGTGAGTCGATTCAAAAGAGTGACCAAGGGGTTTATTTAAACATGGAGCCTAATTTGGCTCAGCGCGTTATCGAGGCTACTCAGGGTTTAGTTGAGAAAGTGACTAATGAGGGCTATCAGCCGGTCATTCTCTGTACACCGGTGATTCGACGGCACCTTCGTCATCTCTTGGAACGATTCATGCCTCAGGTCATTGTTCTCTCAAATAATGAGCTGCCCAATCAGATTCAGATCCGGTCTATAGGCACGATTGAGGTGAATGCAAAAATCTAAATCCGGTTCAGCTTCTGCTAAGGGGCGGAATTCAATAGACATCGGCTATCCCTGCAGATGGCAGTAGCCAGTAGCCGATCATTGGCAATGAAAACAGAAGAGTAACGATGCGCATTAAACGATTTGAAGCAAAAGATACCCAAAGCGCCATGGCCATGGTGAAAAGGGAATTAGGGGAAGATGCCGTTATTCTTGCAACCCGCTCGCTGCCTCCTGCAGAGAAGGGTGCTCGCTCTCGGATTGAAGTGATGGCGGCGATGGATTATGACCTGGACGCCATTCTCGTCGAGGAGAAGAGTAAGGCCGCACTTGCTCCTCCTGCCTATGGCTATCAGAGCGTGCGCCGTGCCGCCGCCTCTGATACGGCCAGGGTCGAATCGATTGCGGTGGCGGCATCGGTTGCCGGGGTGGAGAAGCCAGCTCTCTTGGAGTCGCATGATTTGCGATTGCAGTTTGCCAACCTGATGCAGCAAGGAGGGGGCGGTAAAACGGTTGCTACGGGCTATCGGCCAGAGACTATTTGTCTGGACGAGTCCAAGTCAAAGAAGAGGAGTAAGCGTGCTGAACCAAACGAGGTTCGACAGTGGAGGGACCAGATTGTTGATCGAATACGGGTTGCCAAGCAGGATGGCGACAGAAATAGCGGTCCGGCGCTTATCGCTTTAGTTGGGGCTACCGGAGTTGGTAAGACAACCACTGCCGCTAAGTTGGCGGCGTGGTACACCTTGCGGCAAGGGTTGCGGGTGGCACTGCTCTCGATGGATTGCTACCGGATTGGTGCCACCGATCAGCTTCGCACCTATGCGCAAATCATGCGTTTGCCGTGTGAAATCGTTCTTCGGCGGCAGGATTTGGCTCGGGCTTTGGCGAGATTGCAGGATAAGGATATCGTTATCATTGACACGGCGGGCAAGAGTCCATACGACGAGGCCCATGTTCAGGAGCTGGCTGACTGGTTTAGACCTTGTCCGGATGTCGAGCCACATCTGGTGTTGAGTGCCACCAGTAAAAAAGAGGATTTGCAGGCTATCCTTGGTGCCTATGGTCCATTGTCTGTCTCAAGCCTGATTTTGACGAAACTTGATGAGACTCGCGCCTATGCCAGTCTCTGTCAGCAAGTGGTGGCCTCCTCTCTGCCGGTCTCGTATCTCTCTACCGGACAAAGGGTTCCGGAAGATTTTCTGGTGGCTTCAAAGGAGTTTCTCGATACTCTGTTCAAGCAAGGTTGGCCGGCAGCTGTGCCTTATATGAGGCACTATTGAGCAGGTCCGATCTTGTCCTCTCGTTACAAGCGCTGGATAGTTTCAAATTAACTGATATTGTGGTTGCTCAGCACGTTGCTTCAATGACTTTGCGTGCAACACGCATTGAGTGAGGAAGAGAATGACACAAGCCGATACCCTGAGGAAAATGATGCGGCCAACGGCACATCAAGCGGTAAGCAGCACGCATGGGACTCAACCTCGAGTTGTCTGCATTACGAGCGGGAAGGGTGGGGTTGGTAAGAGCAACTTCACGGTGAATATGGCCTATGCCTTAGCGAAGCTTGGTAAAAAGGTCTTGGTGCTTGATGCTGACCTGAACCTGGCGAATGTCGATGTGCTCTTGGGGATGACTCCAAAATTTAACCTGCACCATATGTTTACTGGTGAAAAGTCCCTTCAGGAAGTGATGGTCACCGGGCCTGGCGGGATACGCATTCTGCCGGGCAGTTCTGGGATAATGGAACTGGCTAATCTTACGGAAAATCAAAAGCTGTATTTCCTCTCCGAGATGGAGGAGTTGAACCAGCAGCTTGATGTTATGCTGATTGATACCGCAGCCGGGATCAATGAAAACGTAATTTATTTCAACTTGGCTGCGCAGGAGCGCATTGTCCTCTTGACTCCGGAACCGACGTCGTTGACCGATGCCTATGCCCTGATCAAGGTCTTGTCTACCCGGCATGATGTCAAGCGTTTCTCAATCGTTGTTAATCAAGCCGAATCAGAGCGTGAGGCGCTTGCCGTTTTCCGCCAGATTAGCTTGGTCTGTGACCAGTTCCTCGGCACACTTTCACTAGACTTTCTTGGTCACATTCCTTATGATAAAAAGCTGATTCAGGCAGTCAGGAGTCAACGTTTGATCACTGATTTGTTCCCTGATGCTGCCGCCAGCCAGATGATTGTCAAAATCGCACGGCAGTTTAGCAGCAGCAAGCCGACGCTTACCACCGATGGCAATATAAAATTTTTCTGGCCCCAGTTTTCTTAAGACATGTCTAAGCCCCATCCTCAAAAATTCAAGGATTATACTCGAACCTTTTTCGGCGGCTCTGGGCAGCTTTCGTCGCAAAAACGTGATGAGTTGATTCTGACCTATACCCCGCTTATCAAGTACATCGCTACTCGCCTCGCTTCACGTCTACCGGCCCATGTCGCGCTTGATGATCTGATCAGTTCAGGGATTATCGGCCTGATTGACGCGGTAGACAAGTTTGACGTCGCTAAGAATGTTCAATTCAAGACTTATGCTGAATTCCGGATCAAAGGCGCTATGTTGGATGAGCTTCGTGCCTTGGATTGGGTGCCACGATCGGTCCGAGGGAAGAGCACGCAGTTGGAAAACGCCTATGCCTTCATGGAGCAAAAGTTGGGAAGGGCGGCCACCGATGAAGAGATGACAGGGCACTTGGGAATTTCTCTCGATGAGTTCTATGCCTTGCTGGATGAAACGAAGGCCATCACTTTTATGGATATTGAGTTGCTGAAACAGAACTCTCCCGAAATGCGGGGCTCGAATTTTGAGGAGCTTCTTGAACAGACGAGTGTCGATCCCTTTTCAGCCTTGAGTTTTGCCCAGATTCGTGGACTGGTGGCGCAAGCCATTACTGAGTTGCCTGATAAGGAGAAGTTGGTTGTTTCTCTCTATTACTTTGAAGAGTTGACCATGAAAGAGATAGGTCTCGTGCTGGAATACACCGAATCCCGTATCTCTCAGATGCATAGTAAAGCTGTCATGCGCTTGCGATCTAAGTTGAAAAAGGCGATGGCATAATTGCAGGGACTCCTATTGTTTTTTTCTTGGGCGGTATTTTTTTGCATCGTGTAAAAATCCGTTGATTTTACTTCTGCTTTTTAGATATGATGAAGGGCATCAGCGCATTGAGTGACGGGTTGTGTCTGTGCAAGGAACTCTAAGTAAAGCGTATTGCAAGTTCCGATCTTCAAGCCTTTTCAGTGAACGTGGCTCGCAAACTGTTTTTGGCCAATACAATCGTCTCACACGACAATTACACCCCTGAGACCGATTGCCGGCACATACCGAATTATTTTAGGAGTCGAGGAATAGAATGCCGGACACCAATATTAAAGTTCTCGTCGTTGATGATTTTGCTACCATGCGGAGGATAGTTAAAAATATCCTGACCCAGCTTGGTTATAAATCCATCATTGAGGCGGATGACGGCACTACGGCCATGAATGTCCTTAAGCAGGAGAAAATCGATTTGATCATCTCGGACTGGAACATGCCGAAGATGACCGGGCTTGATCTTTTGAAAAACGTGCGGGCCAATCCTGAGTGGGCCAAGATTCCGTTCATTATGGTTACTGCTGAGGCACAACAGGATAACATTATCTTGGCCGTCAAGGCGAAGGTGAGTCAATATATTGTCAAGCCGTTTACCGCTGATACCCTTGGAGAGAAAATCAATAAGGTGTTAAGCTGACACCATCCATGACTGATCAACCGGGGCAGGTGCCGAAGAGTGGCGGCCCAGAAACTATTTTTAACAGCGGCATAGGTGACGATTGGGGAGAGGCCTTTGAAGCTGAAGATTTTATGTCCTCGCCAAATGACGAGACAAACGCTGGATTTTTTCTCCCCGATGAAGTCACTAGCACCAGTAAGCCTGTAGCGCCGATAAGCGGCGAGGCGGAGGCAATTTCTCCTGCGGCGTCATCTCCCAACCACCCATCCGATCCCCCCAAATCCTTTTTCACCCGTTTACGGGCTGTTCCACTTCCCCTTCGTCTTGTTTTCGTCGCGCTTCCAGTTCTTGCCTTGGTTCTTTTTTTGACTTTACGGGGGAAGGTACCGGAAGAGATCGCGCCCAGCGCAGTTGCGCCAGCCGAAACAGAGGTTGTGCCGCAACCTGAGGCTGCGGCCCCTGCCGTCCTCCCTGTCTCAGAACCGGAGCGAATGGTCGAGCCCCCCCGCACACCTCCTCCCGCGGAGCAGGGGGTGGTGCCACCACAGGAGAGCGCCCCTGATGTTGTTGCCACGGAGCAAAGTACGGGTGGGGTCGAACCGGTGTCTCTTGAGGCAAAAGGAATTCGAAAAAAATGGCATTTTCCGGCCATCATCATTCACGCAAAAACCAACAAAGATCAGGGTACGGTCCTTTTGTCAATTGATTTGACCTTAGTCCTGAAACTGGCTCCCGAGGTTATGCTGCCCTACGACAGGGAAACCTTTGTCCGTGAAATTCTGTATCAGTTCTTTACCAATCAACCGGTAATTGATCTGCAACGCTACGCCCTCGAAAGGGGTGAGCTGAATCGTAAGATGCAGGACTGGATCATGAAACAATGGCCGGAATTGCAACTTGACTCTGTTACTACCGAACGCTACCAGCTCCTCTAGCCCCGGACTTGATTTTTTTGAAAAGGTCAATACGTCCTGCGTTAGCTCCAAAGTGAAACGGCGATAAAATATCCCCCCAGCCCAGCGATAACCATGGCCGCTAGTTTGCGCATCGCTGTAACCATTTTTTGACCGGCATGGCTGTGCATGATGCCCATGGTGCGGGCTGAAAACATGCCACAGACGATGAGAGGGAGGCAGTGCCCGAGGCCAAAGAGTACCAGCATTGCTATCCCTGCCGCCATCTTCTCTTGTATGGTGATCATGGCAAGTATAGGTGCGATAAAGCCGAAGGTGCAGAGTCCGGACAAAAATCCATAGGCCAGGCCGAGGATAAAGGCCCCTTTTGCTCCCTGAATTTGAAAGTGGGCAAGGATGTTGCCTGTGGCTGAGCACTGAGGAGGTTTAAATAATGTCCAGGCAACCCAAAGAAGCAAAATTCCCACCGCCACCTGCCACCAAGGGCCGATATCGCCGAGCATGCGCCCGGCAAGGGAGCAGGCGAAGCCGACCATCATGATGGTAATAAAGATACCAATGGCAAACAGCACGGCAAAGCGAGCGGCCAGCCGGGGAGGGGGAATGATCTTCTGGCCAGCAACGTAAGCGATGAGTAGCGGAATGGAGGCCATATGGCAGGGGCTAAGCAGCACTGAGACCATGCCCCAGAAAAACGAACCGACAAGGGCCAGGCTCCCGCCATGGCTCATCCATTCGTTGAATGCAAGAGTCGATTCTGCGAACATTACTTTGTCTCTAGATAGTTATCGAGTTGTTCGACAAGCGCTTTCTTCTCCAGAAATCCCACATGACGGAAGACCTCTTTGCCTTGCCGATCGTAAACGACCTGAGTTGGGATGGCCATGAGCGTGAAAGGCTTTGCTATGTCAGGTTTTTCGTGAACGTCGATAAAGATAACCTCGGCTCGGCCTTTGTATTCCGTCTTCAATTCCTCCAGGATCGGCACCATCATCTTGCAGGGGATGCAGGTCTTGGCTCCCAGATCAACCAGAGTCACGGTATTCTTGGCAGGGATTCCCGCTACAATTTCGCCGCCGGTCAGGGGCTCTCCTGCATTGGAGCAGCTGGTGAAGGCGACGAATGAGGTGAGGAGGCATAGGCTGATGAACGATTTCTTCATGGTGATCCCCTAGTTTAAAGAAGAGTAGTTTTAGAAAAGCAGATTTAAGGGACAATCTTCTCCTGAATAGCGGGCAGTGACGCATTCATGTGCAAGCTGGAAAGAGTATTGTCCGCCCTTAGTCACAAGTCACACATTTTTTTCATCTTTTCCGCGACAATAGTAGCCTTGTCGCAGTTAGACCCTTCCTTGGGGTTACAGTGTAAGAGGACGGTCATTACTCTATCGGCAATCCGGAAACAACCGGCGTCTTCCAGGTCGGCCAACAGCCGGGACATCCGTTTATTGAATTCTTGACATTGGACGGAATCGGAGGAAGTGCGTTCATGGAGTCGACATAACTCCGCCAAATCATTTCTGATCCCGTCCGGCAATTTTTTGTCCACAGAGTCATGTCCTTTTCACAAAGGGTTCTTAGCGTCAACTGTTGTTAATTGTGCTAGGTCTGGAACTATGGAGCAAGGCCACAGCCGCGTTGGTGGTTCAAAAGTCAATTGACAGCAGCATGGGCAACCCGGCAACCACCACTATCTGTTGGTCTGGCTGGGTGCCGAGGTTATTGCCGGCTGAATTCATCGGGCCATCCACTGGGCTATATCTCTGCTGCCCGCCGCTTCATTGTTTGAGCCAAGCCAGGGCTTCGTCTTTCGACGGTACCTTGCCGACACATTTAATCTTGCCGTCGATCACCACCGCCGGGGTCGAGAAGACGCCGTGCATGGCGATCTGTTGAAAATCGCTGATCTTCTCGATAGAGGCGGTAATGCCAGCCTCTGCGGTGGCTGCTGTCATAATTTTCTCGGCCTCATTACATTTCGCGCATCCCGGACCCAATACCTTGATTTCCACTTTTCCCCCTCCTTTTGTTATTTCCATTGAGCAATCGCCATGAGGTTTGTCAGCTGATAATAGGGAATTACCTGTTGGCAGCATTAATTCTCATAACCGTAGATTTGATATCCAAGATCGGAGTGCCATCGATCACATCGATACCCGAGACTAGAATGCTGTTGCCCCGTATCTCTTGGATCGTGAACTCGGAGAGAGCGATGGGGTTAGGCCGCATAGGGCTTCTGGTGGTGAATATACCTCGTAGCCCTCGGCTACGGTCTCCCCTCGGATAGACCTTAAGTAAGTCTCGCCTCGCCTTGTGTAGCCAAAAGAGGACAACGATTGTTTTGCCAGCCTCAAGGCCCTCCATGGCGTCCGTGTATGGCGTGAAAATCTCCAGGGTGCCGGTCTCGCTAGATTCAGTATAGTTCATCGGGGCATCTGCTGGTGATGAAAGCCCGCAATGCACCACCCCAATCGGCCTAATAGTAAGCTCCGGATCCTTTCCCATGATGTCCTTGTCTTAGATAATAATATTAAAGAGATAGCCGACCAGTATGATTCCTGCCGCCACCACTGCGATAAAAACACCGATTAGTCGCGGCATTAGCACTTTGCGCAAGATGACCATTTCCGGCAGGGAAAGGGCGATAACGCTCATCATGAAGGCCAGCACCGTGCCCAGGGCCGCCCCCTTTTCCAGCAGGGCATGCACGACTGGCACGATGCCGGCGGCATTAGAGTACATCGGCACCCCAAGCAACACGGCGAGCGGCACACTCCACCATGCCCCTTTGCCCATAATTGCGGCAAGCGCACCCTCCGGTACATAACCGTGAATACCGGCACCGACTGCAATCCCCGCAAGCACATAAATCCAAACCTTGCCAACGATGTCCCGCACCGCTTCCCAGCCGCGCGACAAACGATCGTTCCAGGAGAGAGGGATGTCTGGAATCTCACTGCCAGCCGCCCGCAGATCACGCACCCATTGTTCAATATGATTCTCCATTCCCAAACGACCGATGACCCAACCAGCGACGATGGCCACCACCAGGCCGGTCACTAGATAAAGAGCCGCTACCTTCCAGCCCAGCAGGCCATAGAGCAACACCAGGGCGATTTCATTGACCATGGGGGCAGAGATAAGGAAAGAAAAGGTGACGCCAAGTGGTACACCAGCGGTGACAAAACCGATGAAGAGAGGGACGGCGGAGCAAGAACAGAACGGAGTGACGATGCCGAGCATGGCCGCAAGCACGTTGCCGACGGATTCGCGACGGCCTGCCAGGATCGCTCGCGTCTTCTCCGGGGTGAAGAAGCTACGGATAATACCAACACCGTAGACAACAAGAGTCAGCAGCATCAGCACCTTGGGTGTGTCGTAGAAAAAAAACTCCATCGATGCACCCAGATGACTTTCTCTGGAGAGCCTTACTATGTCATAGGTGAGAAAATTGGAAAATGGTAGAAGCTGTCGGTATAACAGGACCCAGACGATGAGTGCTGTAAACATTAATAGGCAATTTTTCAAGGGTGACGTGATGTCCTTACGTGGATTCTTCTCCTCTATGCCGTCACAACATAGTGGTAGACTATTTTTGTCGGATTTCATGATAAGACTCCTTTAGCGACAACGGTTAGATATTTCACATCGATCCACAAGGCTGCCTTTATGCACGATTTTTTGAATTTCCAGGTCATCATTAAGCCATTCGTGAAGAATTGATTGCATATGTCTGGCATAGATAGAGTCAGAGACATCCGCCAATCGGTAATTCATCCACATCCCCTCCTTGCGGCTCTCTACCAACCCTGCCTCTTCCAAAATTTTAAGATGCTTCGACACTGAGGGCTGGGACAACTCCAGGGCCGCCTGCAATTCGCAGACGCACATCTCACGGGCTTGTAGCATTTTAATGATCTTGACCCGACCCTGGTCAGACAGGGCCTTCATAACTTTAAGGTAAATTTTTAGCACAACGTTCCTCCCTGTAGAATTACTTATTACCATATTGCTATTTAGCTATATGTCAAGATGAAAGTTTTGTTCTCCTCGTTCTTGCCGCGCTAGAGTTGACGTGAATTATAATCGTAACCGTCGGCACAGCAACAACGGCGATATCATCCTGGAAGTGTTTGAACTCCAAAACACTGCTTAATCAGGTGTCAGTGTCACAAAACAATGGGGTGTTCGAGAAAATTTTCGGCACCCCTTTTCATTTTTCAAGCAGCACAGGAGCCATCATAAAGTTTGGTAGTGGTAAAATTTTTATGATTCGTAAACGCGAATCTTCACCCCTATAAATAAAAAAAGGCAGAGCCAAATGAATGACTCTGCCTTGTGTCTGATATGCTAAAACGGATATCAGGCTTTCTTCTTTCTGCGTGCGCCGACGAGTCCGGCTAAACCAGTCCCCATGAGGAGCATGGTGGCTGGTTCGGGGACTGGTGCAATCACAGCCTCAAAGGTCAAGTTGTCAAGAGCTGTAATGTTTAGTTCCCCATAGCTTGTTTCGATATTGCTCCAACCTGTATTCAGGAAGGAAAAACGGGTGATAGGGCCTGTGCTTGACTGTAAATCGTAGGGTGACAATAGCATTCCAATGGACATAACATCACGATCTTGAACGAATACTGTTTCACTCAAGTCAGTTCTTCCAAAACCAATGATATGGCCGTAAAATGAATCATTTTTATTGTTAGCATAAGCATAGAGGGGGTCAGTCGCAGTCATTACCAAGCTGCCTATTGTGATTGTCGCATTTAATCCACCGCTTATCCATATGTCAGCATATGTTTCTGCCACATTGCTCGTGTCGGATGACATGAAAACTTCAAACGGTGTCAAAGCAGAAATAGAATCACCATTAAGTGTACCGCTCATTTGACCGGAAAAAGAATATGTAATTGGCACTGCAAGGGCAGTACTATTCATAAAAAAGACAAGCCCAATCGCTAGCAGAATTAAATTTGGTTTTTTCACTTTATTTTTTCTCCTTGTATTTGTTGTTCGGGATGCAATGAGATCTTCATATTCAGTTTGCCCGGACTAATACTTTTAATGGGGGAGCCTGTGTTTATGCTTTCTTCTTTCTCCGTGCGCCGACGAGTCCGGCTAAACCAGTCCCCATGAGGAGCATGGTGGCTGGCTCAGGGGTAGGGGTTGGGGGGTCAGCAGTTATCTCCACATAGAACGATGTGATAGTTGCATCTAAACGTGTATTAAAATTATTAGTTTCAGGCTGAAAATTGGCAGAGATAAATTTGTACTCCATTAAAGACAAATCGAATGATGTTGGTGTCGTGAGGTCATTCCATAATGCCCCATCTAGGTCTCTTAGTACAAGGTGGCTTGTGATCTTATCCCAAGGACCTAAACTCAAGCTTGGAAAATTAACCGCAGGTGTTAAATTGTCAAACCAAGTAGTGGCTGTAAAATTATCTACAAAATTCCCAGAATCTTCCAAATCATTTGTGACATTAATTCGAAGCGTTTCAGCATTTTCAGGCAAGCCTGTCAATGATTGACCGTCCAATGTTACAGATAAAGACTGAAGTGCATCATAATACATTATTGAAGTACTGCCCGAGGGAGTCCCTGTGGTTCCAGTTTTATAAACTGCCACTGCTGTCATTGTTTTTCCCAGAAGCGGGTATAGATCAGGTTGGGTTGCAATATCAACCACACCCGATGCTGTGATTGTGATTGTCGATGCACTCGCCCCCTCCCCAGTTATGCCAAGCATCATTACCCCAACTGCCAATCCTGTCCAAAGTTTCTTCTTCATTTGTTCTCCTTTTAGTCCCATAGTTAACCAATATTACTAATATTTGAAGTCATGGCATCTGCTGTGCAAAATTGATGCCGTTGCATTTACGCCTGTTTTTTTCTATAAA
The DNA here is from genome assembly GCA_028718985.1 of Desulfobulbaceae bacterium. Taxonomy (GTDB): domain Bacteria; phylum Desulfobacterota; class Desulfobulbia; order Desulfobulbales; family VMSU01; genus VMSU01. The sequence goes on from JAQUKQ010000041.1 coordinate 22,826, forward strand.
AATAAGTAAGTTGAGCTAATTGTCATACGTTTTGGTTCGGCAATCTCTGGGGGAGGTGTCCTTATTTCATTCTTATTTTCGGAATCTGTCCACATTGTCGGAATATATTTAATTAAATTAGCAATAACATATTGTTATATCTCATTGCCGGATGCGTCGATGAACGATGGAAGAAAGACCAGTCCGGCAAAACATTTCATGTTTGCTCGCCAATTCAATATCAGAGTTTTGAAACATTATGAATGATGACCGGTTTCACATCCTAAGCATGACGGCATTTAGGCTTCTTACTGATAGTTGAAAGCAACAACCCATTCTCCAGATCAGAGGAAATCTAAATCACTAGCCCCTTCGCCGGACGGGACTTTTTTTATTTGTGGGGATAGGGGGAGAAAATAACGTGTGCTTGGGATACTGCTGGTAATCGATTCCTGGGCAATAAAAAAGGGATTCAGTAATTTACTGAATCCCTTAGTTGCCACTTGTGGCGGGGCCGACCGGGCTCGAACCGGCGACCTCCGGCGTGACAGGCCGGCGTTCTAACCAACTGAACTACGACCCCGCAGAAAATTGCTTTTCTTTGTTGGTGGGCGGTACAGGGATCGAACCTGTGACCCCCGGCTTGTAAGGCCGATGCTCTCCCAGCTGAGCTAACCGCCCAACAAATTGTTGGCGTTTATTTAACAAGTGGCCTTTGGTAAGTCAAGCCTTTTCGAGCAGGGAAATGCACAAAAAAAGGAATTGCCTTGAGCTTGGAACTTCAACATGAGGCGACAGGAAAAGAGGTCGCTCTTCATATTTTGTATCCGTGTCGAGCAAGGAGTGTTGCCTATGGAATAGGGTGTCCCCTGAGTTGATCTGCAGGTCTAGAGGAAAAGAACGTCTGATGGAGGAATAAGAATGGGAATTCAATGCCAGCTGATATGCCTGGTGACCAACGAACAACTGCTTGCCCGTCTGGAAAGCCTGTAGTATGTTGTGGCGCAAATTTACCGCTCTGCTTGAGCTTGCCTTGGCCTCGGCCTTATGTCTTTAGGACCCTTACCACCTCTTTGCGCGGACTCTCAAAGTTTTTGATCCCATCCTGATTGTGTGTTGCCCTATGCTTTTTCAAAATGTCTCCCTGAATGCCTTTGCCTATGAGTTGCCGCCGCGTCTGGTCTCTTCTGCTGAACTGGAGGAGCGCCTCGCCCCGGTTTATGGTCGTCTGAAGCTGCCCTTTGGCCGTTTAGAATTGATGAGCGGTATCGGTGAACGCCGCTTTTGGGAGCCGGGAACGCAACCCAGTCAAGGGGCGGCACTGGCTGGGCGTAAGGCTATGGTGGCAGCAGGTATTGCGCCTTGTGATATCGATTGCCTGATCAATACCTCCGTCTGCCGGGATATGATCGAACCGGCCACCGCCTCCTTTGTTCATCGGCAGTTGGGACTTAAAGAACAGTGTTTGATCTTTGATCTTTCCAATGCCTGCCTGGGTTTTTTGAATGGCATGTTGGTGTTGGCTTCGATGATTGAATTGGGGCAGGTTCGCCACGGTCTCTTGGTGGCTGGCGAAACAGCGGAAGATCTGGTTGATTCTACCATTGCCTGCTTACTTGCCGATGCTGGACTTACCCGCAAAGGCATCAAGTCCTCCTTTGCCTCACTGACTATTGGTTCTGGGGCAGTGGCGCTTGTCATGTCCCGGGCGGAGGGAGTGGCTCATCGTTTGCTCGGCGGTTCTTTTCTAGCGAATACCGGTCATAGCCATCTTTGTCAGGGTGATGGCAGCATGAGCGGCACCATGATGAATACGGATTCCGAGGAACTTTTGAAGCGTGGGGTCGAGACTGCGGCCAAGGTATGGCCGAATTTTTTGGCGGAGCTT
>JAQUKQ010000042.1 GCA_028718985.1 Desulfobulbaceae bacterium
TCACATCATCCGAATTCTGCCACAATCAGGGCAGACCCAGGTTGGGCCGTTGCTCAAGCCCCATTTGTTTTCTTCAAAGCAAGTTGGGCATATTTGGAAACCACAGGGGCAGTTCCAACAAAAAGGCAGATCTTGTTTGCAGCAAGCACAGACAAAGCTTTTGTTGCCGCGACGGCGTCTTGAATAAGAGGGCTGATTTTTGGTCATTGCATGATAAGTTGACGGTTGGCGAACAGTCGAGCGCGATGAGGGAGTTAAGTTTGTTGAGATGATGGTTTCTGATGTTTACCTGAAAAAATAGTTTGCCATCGTTTAGGGATCAGTGCTACATTCCCTATGATTTTAAGGTGGTGCTGTAGGAACAGATGTTGGCTGATTTTGAGGGGAATGTCAACGTTATTGCCGATGGATTCGCTTGAATTTGTTCGTTAATATCAATCATGCTTGGAGGGGGAAATGAACATTATCAAACTGTTTTTGGTAGGGCTATGTACGGCATTTCTTTTTAGCGGATGTGTGACCACTCCGACCACGCCACCGGCTACAACTCAGGCAGAGAGGCAGGACGTGCTCTATACCTGCAATTGCGGCGATCAGTGCAAGTGCAATTCGGTGAGTACCAAACCGGGAAATTGCAAGTGTGGCAAGCCGCTCAAGTGGGGGCATGTCATCAAGGTTGAAGGGAATGAAGCCATCCTGTGCATGTGCAAGGAAGGGTGCATTTGCTCTATCGACCCGAAAGACCCGACGAAGTGCGGTTGCGGAATGCCGGTGAAGAGGGTGAATCTGCAGGGGACAGGCATCTCGTTTTGTAATTGCGGTGGGTCCTGTATGTGCAATACGGTTTCCGACAAACCTGCTTCCTGCAAGTGCGGTATGCCATTGAAAAAGGCCGAATAACTTTTAGTCGTTTGACTTGCATTGTTGGGCAGGGTTGTCAGAGGATGGCCCTGCCCATTTTTTTTCTAGTGTTTGGCGGGGTTCTTTGTCTTGTGTGTCGGCGGTTGACCGCGCTTGATAACCTTTGATTCAAGGAGGGAACGATGAAACCAGTGACCGTGATCGTGAATATTTTTCTCGGCGTTATTGCACTCATGCACCTTGTTCGGCTCATATTTCAGATAGAAGTCACCTGGGCTGGCTCTGTGGTTCCTTTGTGGATAAGTTTTTTCGGATGTCTTTTTACCGCAGGTCTTACCGTCATGCTGTGGCGGGAAAACAGGAAGGGTGACTAAGGCGAGATGATGCCTCCTGTCAGCGTCTTTGCAGGCAGTGTCCTGTGGCTGTTTTTCTGTGGCTTGGCGCATGCTGAAGCGTTGCCCGCTCCCTTTCATGCCGGGGAACGACTTGTTTTCCAAATCTACTGGAGTTTTATTCCTGCGGCTCATGTCACCTTAGAAGTTGCACCACCGGCAGAGGAAGGATTCAACAAAATCGAGTTGGCTGCAAACGACGGTATTGGTCAAAAAGTGCAGCGCGCGGACTGTGCTTTGGTCGAGAGTGCCGCACGCGGCGCGGCCTATCATTTTATCCTTACTGCCAGAACCTTGCCGGTAGTTGATCTGATCTACAAGTATCGGGAGCGGGTAGAGTCGTATGCTGCGGGGAATGTCCAGCGCAGTCTCTTGTATAAGAAGGTGCAAGAAAGTCACCATCCCCGCGATATTGTTGTTCTGTTCGATTGGCAGAAGGGGGTTGCGCAGTACACGAATTTTGGTGAGGCGATTGATCCCATTGTCATTCAGCCCGGCACCTTGGACCCACTTGCGGCCCTCTATTATATTCGGACACAGATGCTAGGCGATACCGTTAGCCTTGAGCGATGGGTCACCGATGGCAGAAAGATATCCAGGGGAAAGGCCAGTTTCGTGCAGAGAGAGACTATTTCCCTGCAAGGCAAAACCTATCAGACTATTAAAATCGAGCCAGATCTTAGCGATGTTAAGGGCGTTTTCGAGAAGAGTCCTGGGGCGAAGCTCTATATCTGGCTGACGGATGATGACCGAAAAATGCTTGTGAAAGTAAAGAGCAAAGTGAAGGTCGGGAGTTTTGTGGCCGAACTGCTTGAGCAAGAGAGTGTTATCCCAGAAATCGAGAAATCCTTGCCGTAGAACCACGCAACAGAGCGACTCTTTTGGCCAATGTTCACGGCGCACAAGAGTTTCTCGTCCCTCAATAAGTGAGCCAAACCAAGCAGAGCCAACAATCTAATGGACGAAACCCCAATAATCACTACCTCGCAGGGCTTGCAAGAGTTGGTTTGCCGTCTGCAAAATGAACCGATCTTTGCCTGTGACCTGGAGGCAGACTCACTGCATCACTATCAGGAGAAGGTCTGTTTACTGCAGTTCTCGACGCCAGATTTTTCGGTGCTGCTTGATCCACTGGCGCTATCAGATCTTGCTCCCCTCGCCCCGATTATGGCTAATCCGGCAATCCGCAAGGTCTTTCATGGCGCGGATTACGATGTCCGTTCTCTGCATCGGGATTTTGGCATTGAGTTGACAAATCTTTTTGATACCATGGTTGCCTGCCAGTTTCTGGGGGAGAAGGAACTGGGGCTGGCCGCAGCCTTGCGCAAACGCTTTGCTGTTGAACTTGACAAGCAGTTTCAGAAGGCAGATTGGAGCCGGAGGCCGCTCCCCTCGGCGATGCTGGCCTATGCGGTGAAAGACACCTGCTTTTTGATCGATTTCTATCGACAGGTAGAAGGTGAACTGCAGGCGATGGGGCGATTGGCCTGGGTAGAGGAAGAGTGCTCGTTCTTGGAGCAGGTCAGGGGGGCAACGCGGGAGAAGGGAGCATTTTTTCTGCGCTTCAAAGGGGCGGCACGCTTCGACCCTCGGACGTTGGCGGTGCTGGAAGCCCTTCTCAACTATCGCGATGAGCAGGCGCGGCGGATGGATCGACCGCATTTCAAGGTAATCGGCAACGAAATCTTGGCCGAGCTTGCCATGAAACGCCCGCAAAAGATTGCTGATTTGGCGGCAATGAAAGGCTTAAACGAAAATAACGTTCAACGTCATGGGAAGGGCTTGTTACGAGCGATCAACCAAGGGTGTGCCATTGCGGAAGCCGATCTGCCACGCTACCCTTTGCCGTTCCGCCCAGAGCGTGATCCGAGGAAGGAAGAGCGTCTGAAACGCCTCAAGCGCTGGCGGGAGAAAAAGTCCCTTGAGGTGGGCCTTGACCCTGGCATTCTGGCTAACAATGTCCTGCTGGAGGCCCTGGCGGAGTTGCCGGATGGCGCTCCTGTCAGTCATATCATCCCCAGAAATTGGCAGCGGCAACTTCTCGCCGACGAGATAGCGTTGCAACTCGGGTGAGGAAAGGTTGTGAGCGTCCGGCAGTGTGAACGGTTACGAAACGTTTGTCCTGGCAACTCCTCATCGGGACAACTCCAAATTTTACGATAAAAGGAACAAAACATGAAACTCTGGGTAACCCCAAGCGGTGATAAATGGCTGTGCGACGAGTGCCAGCCCGAATTCGATGAGCAGATCAAGCAGGAGTCGTGGCGGGTGGCCTTTGAGAAGTTCGAGCCAATGTTGCGTTGTGTGCATTGCAAGCACGGTGATGTGGAGATCCTGGATTGAGCGTGAGGATACTGCATACCTCAGATTGGCATATCGGTCGTGCTCTCCACGGCAGGAAGCGTTACCAAGAGTTTGAACGTTTCTTCGACTGGCTGATTGAATGTATCAAAGAGGAGCAAATCGAGGCCCTTTTGGTGGCGGGGGATATCTTTGATAACGGCACGCCGAGCAATCTGTCCCAGGAACTCTATTATCGTTTTCTGTGCCGGGTTGCAGAGGCTGGTTGTCGTCATGTTGTGGTGACGGCGGGCAATCACGACTCACCGTCACTGCTCAATGCTCCGCGAGAGGTCCTGCGCTACCTCAACGTCCATGTCATCGGGTGCGTGCCTGAGGCAGTGGCCGAAGAAGTGGTCGTGCTGCGCGATGCAGACGGTAAAGCACAACTCATCATCGGTGCTGTTCCCTATTTGCGGGATCGCGACATCCGCCGGGCTGAGGCTGGTGAGACCCTTGAGGACAAAGGGCGAAAGTTGCTGGATGGAATCCGTGACCATTACCGGCAGGTGGCGGAGGTGGCGGTGGCCGAGGCGGCCGCTCTCGGTGGTAATGTGCCTATCGTCGGTATGGGCCATCTCTTTGCCAGCGGGGGGCGGACGGTTGATGGTGATGGAGAGCGGGAACTCTACGTCGGCACCCTAGGGCAAGTGCGGGCCGATGCCTTCCCTGATTGCTTTGCTTATCTGGCACTTGGCCACCTGCATGTGGCGCAACGAGTGATGAATTCAGATGTTTATCGCTATTCCGGCGCGCCATTGCCGATGAGTTTTGGAGAGGCTGCTCAAACCAAGGTTGTCCTTGCCGTTACAGTCAGTCCGACGACTGTGATGGTCGAGGAAAAACCGGTACCCTGCTTTCAGCGTTTGGCCACAGTGCGCGGTGACTGGGCTCACATCCGCCAGCGTCTTGCTGACTTACAAGAGGAGGCTATCTCTATCTGGCTTGAGGTGCTTTATCACGGAGACGAGGTGATAGCTGATCTGCAGGAACGGGTGAGGGAGTTGACTGCCGGGACGCTGCTTGAAGTCTTGCGGATCAAGGATCTGCGTTTGGCGGCGAGGACGTTGGAGCGGATGAGCACTGAAGAAACTTTGGATGATCTGACTGTCGATGATGTCTTCGGGCGCTGCCTTGCCATGCAGCAAGTGCCGTTGGAGCAGCAGGAGGAGTTGATTGCCCTGTTTCGCGAAACGGTTACTGGGCTTCACCAAGAGGATGTGAGAAACGAGTAATGAAAGTCTTGCGTCTGCGTTTCAAAAATCTCAACTCTTTGGTCGGTGAGTGGGAGATTGATTTTACTCATCCCGACTACGTGTCAAACGGTATCTTCGCCATTACCGGGCCAACCGGCGCCGGTAAGTCCACCATCCTCGATGCCATCTGCCTGGCTTGTTACGGCCAAACACCTCGGTTGAGCCGCATCAGCCAAAGTGAAAACGAAATCATGTCGCGGCAAACCGCAGAGTGTTTTGCCGAGGTAGAATTCGAAAGCGTCAAGGGGCGTTTTCTCTGCCATTGGGGGCAACACCGTTCACGTAGGCAGGCCGGAGGGCAGCTGCAGGCACCCCGACATGAAATCGCCGAGGCGGTGAGTGGTAATATCCTCGAATCCAAGCTCAAGGCGGTAGCGGCCAAGGTCGAGGAGGTTACCGGCATGGACTTCGACCGTTTTACCCGTTCAATGCTTTTGGCCCAAGGGGGATTTGCCGCCTTTCTGCAGGCGCGCCCTGACGATCGGGCTCCCATTCTTGAGCAGATCACCGGCACCGAAATATACAGCCAGATCTCGATTAAGGTCCATGAACGAACCACGGAGGAGCGGAAACGGTTGGCGGAACTGCATGCCGAGATCAATGGCATCCAATTTCTGACCTCTGCCGAAGAGTCCTCGCTCCAGGAGGAACTCAAAATGAAACGGGCAGAGGAGGTGCCGCTTGTCGCCGCACTGAACGACATGCGTGCCGCTCAAGCCTGGCGCGAGAAAATTGCAATGCTTGAGGCTGAGCTTGTGCGTTTGGACGCGGCTTGTCTTGCTTTCGCGGCCAGGAAGGCCGCGGCAGCGCCAGACTTAGGGCGTTTGGCCAAGGCAAGATGCGCGCTGCCACTGGCGGGAGATTATGCCAAAATCACGGCCCTTCGCAATCAACAGCGAGCAGAAAAGGTCGCATTGACCGCCATAGACAAGCGCCTTCCTTTGCTTGCGCAAGATTGTCAGGCAGCCTCGAACGCCTTGACCCAGGCCGAGACCGCGCTTGCGCAGGTGCAGCAGGAGCAGATTCGCGAGGCCGAGTTGATTCGCCAAGCCAGGGAGTTTGATGTAAAGATAGGCGAAGCAGTCGCGCAGATTTCCGGCATCACCGCCGATATCGAAAAACAGAAGGAGTTGTGTGGCACTTACCGATTGGCCATTGGTCAGTGCGACGCAAATTCAGCAAAGCTTGGGACAGAGTTGCACGAGGTTGTGGTGTTTTTGACGGCCCATCAGGTTGATGCTGGTTTGGTCGAGGCCTTGACCGGGATTGATCAGCAGCTCAAAAGCATCAGGACGCTTGAGCGGCAGATTCAAGATCTCGAAGGGGTTTTGCCGCAAAAGGAAGGGGCAGTTGGTGCGGCGCAAGAGAGGCTTGCGCAGGTGACGACGGCCTTCGAGGAGGAGTCGCAGGCGGTGCGGCAGGCCGGGGAACAATGCCTCGTGCTGGGCACCGTTCATGAAAATCTTTTGCAGGGGAGGAGCCTGAATGATCTTCGGTTGCAGGGTGAGGGGATGGTCGTGCGCCTTAACCGTTTGCACGCCCTGCAGGATGTCTTGTTGCGTGTTGAGGAGACAAAGGCCAGTCTAGCCGCGATGCAAGGCCGGCTTGAGACCCTGACAGAAGTGCGGCAGGCGCTTTTGTTGCAGGAGGAGAGGGCGCTGGGTGCTTTGGCCGTGCATGAGGAAGTCTGCCGTCAGTTGCAGGGAAAGGTCGTCTTGCTCAACCGGGTTCGGGATTTGGAGGCAGAGCGGGCTCAGCTCGTCGATGGAGCACCGTGTCCGCTGTGCGGGGCAAGTGATCATCCTTATGCGCACGGCAATCTGCCGGCGGTTGATGAGGTGCAGCGGCAGTTGGAACAAGCTGCGCTTGAAGTGAAAAATGCCCAGCAGCAGCTTGACGGGGTCAGGGCGCAGAGCATTGCTACGAGCAAGGACCTTGAACAGAGTCGCCAACTCCAAGCAGAAGGGGCGGAGCGACTCAGGCGAGACAATGCCCTTTGTGAGAGAGAGCTTGCGGAGCTCGAGGTGTTGTCTCAAGCAGAGCCTTGGCTGCCCATGGTTAGGGCAGAGGCAGAGCGGACACAGGTGGAGATTGTCAAAGTACGAGACGATATCCGGCAAGTTGAGCGCATCGAACAGGAAGAGCGGCTGGCCCAAGTGGCCCTCAATGCCCAGAAAGAGTCTCTGGCTAAGCGCGATAAGGCACGACTGGCGGCCGATCTTGCCTGTCAAACGGCTTTGAGCGAGCTGGAGCGGATAAGGCATGAGGCAGGTTCCTTGCGCCAGACGCTTGATTTGGCAAGGGCTGAGGTTGGCGCTGTTCTTGCCGACTATGCCGTTGAAATAGTCCCGGGCAAGGCAGATGAGTTACTCAGTGCTTTGCTTTCACGGCGGGATGCTTATGTGAAACATGCCCGGCAGCAGGAGACCTTGCAGCGAGGGATGAATGATCTTGCGAATGAAAGAGATAAACAGCAGGCCCTGCTGGGTGAGGCCGAGAAATCCTTGGCTGATAAGTTGCGGCAGCTGCGGCAGAAGATTGCCCAACGAGATGAGTTAATCGGCCTGCGGCAGGGGATCTATGGAGCGCGGAACCCAGACGCGGAAGAGAAACGATTGGCTGCAGAGCTCAAACAGGCTGGGCAGCGGCGGGAGGGGGCCCTGCAGGGGCATAACCGCTTGCAGGCCGAGTCGCAAACGGTGCATCAGGAGCTTGTCAGGCTCAAGAGCGCTGTCGCCGCTTGTGAAGTGCAGCTGCTTGAACTCGGGCCGATTTTCGCAAGGCACCTGCAGGGAGCGGGCTTTGATGATGAAGAGGCTTTCTTGGAAGCTTCCTTGCCGCAGGCAGATTTCGATGCGTTGCAGAAATGGGCCGACGGCTTGCGCCAGGAGGAGACCGAGGTCTACACCCGGCAACAAGATCGTCAGGCAGCCCTGACTGTAGAGCAGGAGAGAAATCTGACAGATCATTCTCTCGAGCAGATACGTGCGGAAAGCGCTGTGATGAGTCAGCAGGTAAGCGAGTTGCAGCAGGACTTGGGAGCGGTTCTGCAGAAATTGCAATCTCATGCCGAGCAGCAACAGCGCCATCAGAGCAGACTGCAGGAGATAGACAGGCAGAGGCAGGAGTGCACCCGTTGGGAGCGCTTGCACCTTTTGATCGGTTCGAGCGATGGCAAAAAATTCCGCAATTTCGCCCAAGGGCTGACTTTCGAGCTGATGGTGAGCCACGCCAATCGGCAATTGCAGAAGATGAGCGACCGCTACATCCTGGTGCGGGACAGTGCTGAACCCCTTGAGCTGAACGTCATCGATAATTATCAGGCGGGGGAAATTCGTTCGACCAAAAACCTGTCGGGCGGAGAGAGTTTTATTGCCAGTCTTGCCTTGTCGCTTGGCCTCTCAAGTATGGCCAGTCGGACGGTGCGGGTTGATTCTCTCTTTCTTGATGAAGGATTCGGCACCCTTGACGAAGATGCCTTGGAGACGGCGTTGGAGACCCTCTCCGGTTTGCAGCAAGACGGGAAACTGATCGGGATCATCTCTCATGTCTCTGCCCTTAAGGAGCGTATCGGCATCCAGATTCAGGTAGAGGCGGGCAGCGCTGGCCGCAGCAGTGTCAAGGGGCCGGGTTGTCGGAGGATTGAGTAGGGAAGGGCAGGGAGAAGTTGCTCCCAGTGAGCTGCGGGACGATTGTGCACGAAGGAAGGCCTCCCAGCCTGCGAGTGGTAATCACTTCGGGGCCTGCAAGATCCCCATGGCGGTGCCCAGACGTCGCACCAGATCAACAAATTGATTGGGGAGAGGCAACTCTCTGCCTCCGAGCAGAACGCCCATCTCCTGCGCCCGTTGCAGCAAGGATGAGCTGTCTCGCCCCTCCTGGTAGTCGCACAGCACCATCGTCCGTAGAGCGTCGGTCAGCGGGATGCGTAGGGACGCAAGTTCTACCCCAACCATGGCTTTGGCCTCGTCGATAGCCTGGCGATTGCTTTGGCAAAATTCCACGAAGGTTGGCTCCAAGTTTTGTACGCCGAAGAGCTCATTGACGACGGCAGCAGTCACCTGGAGGGCGTAGGTGTTGTCCCATTCGCTGCGCTTCTGTCTGAGAAGATCCCGTAACTCCTTAAAGAGAATTATTTTGACAATTTCAACCCCTTCCCGGAGAATCGGGACTAATTTTCCCTCATCGCTCATTGGCTTTTCCCTCTCTGCGCTTTTGATTGTTTGAGCCAGCAAACTAATCCGTTGCAATCTAAAAAACCACCATTTCTCAACGAAACCGTGCAAAAATTCAAACACTTTCACATCCGTGATCTTCGCATTGATCCCCCTCTGATCCTGGCCCCCATGGCCGGGGTGACCCATTCGCCGCTCCGGCAATTGGTAGCCTCCTTTGCTAAACCTGGTCTCTTTTTCAGTGAGATGTTGAGCGCCAAACACCTGCCGGATGATATCAAAAAGAGATCCCTCTGGCTCAGGCGGACTGAAGCGGAGCGGCCCATGGCCTATCAGATTGTTGCACCATCGTCCGCTGAAGCGGCCCTGGGAGGCAGTTACTTAAGTGATTACGGGGCCGAGATCGTTGACTTGAACTTGGCCTGTCCCGCCCCGAATATTGCTGGCAAGCGCAGGGCTGGTGGCTTTCTGCTCTCCGATCTTGCCTTGGTGGAGGAGATTCTCGTCGCCCTGCGGCCGGTGGTCTCCTGTCCGTTGACGGTCAAGGTGCGTTTGGGGGTGAAGCCTGATCTTGTTTTTTTGCAGGATTTGGCGGCGGTGTTGGAGGCGACCGGAGTGGATGCTGTCACCCTCCACCCTCGCCTGACCACAGAAAAACTGAAAAGACGACCAATGTGGGAGTATATCGGCCACTTAAAAGGGATGACCAAGCTGCCGGTGATTGGTAATGGCGATGTCGTAACGAGAGAGGATTGCCTGGCGATGTTTGAGCAGACAGGTTGCGACGGGGTGATGATCGGCCGGGCGGCCGTACAAAGGCCCTGGCTCTTTGCTGACATTATGGGGGGTGGGCCAACCATCACCCCAGAATTTCTCTTGGCAACTTATCTGGAGGCCTACCGGCTGATCACCGATTTCTTTCCCGACACGCAAGCACTGGGGCGTTTAAAGGAGTTCTCCTGGTATTTTATGAAGAACCTGCAGTTTGGCCACCGCCTGGCGGCTCGCATGCAGAATCTGCCGAACCTGGCCGCTTGCCGCGATTTGGTGGAGAAGGAGTTTGTCAGGAGTTGCGGTGGTGAGGTAGTCGAAGTGGGCTGAGCACGGATGCTCATGGGGTATTTTGGTCGTTGGCAAATCTCGCCTGGCCGCGCTGCAAGACAATGATTGACAGGCTGACCACCAGAATGCCTGGCAGGGTCGCAAGCGGTGGTAAGCCGTTGCCTAAAATCCAGTTGATCGCGAGGACAAAGGATGGATAGAAGTAACTGTAGGCCATCACCCGGGTTGGTCCAAGGTACGGGGTGGCTAGATGGGTGAGGTAGAAGGTGACAATCGTTGAAAAGAAGGCCAGATAGAGGATCCCTGCCCATATCCGAAATTCAATGCCCTGCCAGTCGATAGTGGCAAGCTTTGGATAGGAGAGGAGGAGCAGCCAGCCAACGCCGGTACAGAGCACCCAAAAGGTCATCACCAGCATCGACTCTTGGCGGTGGAATTTTTTCACCAGCGGCGTGTAGGCCGCCATCAGGAAGCAACCGAGCAGAAAAAGAAGGTCTCCGTGATTGATGTCCATGGCCAGCAAGCGGTTGAGATCACCTTGGAAGATAACCCAAAGGGCACCTGTCATGCCGAAGAGCAGAGCCCAGATTCGGTTGCGTCCTAAAAGCTCTTTGAGGAAAAGGGCGCTGTAGATGCCTGAGATGCCAGGGGTTAAGGTGAAGATAACGCTGGTGTTGACGGCGCTGGTGTAGCGTAACGATTCGAACATGCACCAGAAAAAGAGAACGGTGGTGGCGCTGATGGTACTGTATCCGAGAAGTTGGCGTACTGGAGGAAGAAAAAGGAGTTTCTTTGCCGCCAGTACTGGGGCAAAGAACAGTGTGGCCAGCCCAAAACGGATGAGGGTAAGAATTGCCGGGTCAAGGCCATGGGTGATCGCTTTGCCGACGATGAAGGAACTTGAGACCAGAATTGCCGCAAGTAACATGAGGCCATGCACCTTCCACAAGGGAATCTGGCTTTGGGGCTCCGCTGTTTTTTTCTGGGGGAATTTTTGCAAAATGATTATCAGGGATGCACGGGGTCACTGCTCGGGTTTTTTCAGATTTATGCCCTACGATAAGACTTGATGCCTCTAACTTCAGTTTGCATGCAAGCGGATATCTTTGGCGACTTCGCTCCGTTGCTCTTGCGACGTGCTGGGTAACGCTCTCATCTCTGTCCGCTCGCCTTTGTGATCTCGATTCGAATGCTTGCTGGGTGTGTTTCTTTGAGTGGGATTCAGAATATAGGCCTCGAGGGTAGTTATCCTGGCTGGTCAAAGATGTCAATCGTTAATGGAGTTGCTGTACGGCTTGGCTGAAAGTTGTTAAGGTTTTCCTTGATTTGGTCGATATGACTTCTGGAGGCCTATCAATAGTAGGAGTCTATGGGAGAGGAGGACCGAAAATGTGGAGGTTGCTAAAATGGAAATTTTTGTGTGGAAGTCGTTAGAAACGTTTAGGGATAGGCTGGGCAAGATGGCTGGTGCTACCCGCAAATTCATGTCCAACCGTCGATCCAACAGGACGGATAGACGTCGCTCTGTCAATGATGGAATTATCGTCACCTTGTCGACTCGTGAGGAAAAACGGCGCAAGAGAGATCGTCGGCAAAACGAGGTGAGGTTTGTCCTTTTCGCTCTGTAGGGAGTGAGTTTTTTTGGCTAATTTGGCAGTTTGAGGCAATTACACCGCTCTAGCGACACAAGCCGCAACCCGGAACGGTAGCTCTTCAACTGCTGTTTGAGGTGATTTATCTGGAAATGTTCACTCCGAAACGATAAGTAGTCATGACGAGTGAACTTGAGGCGCGACAGTGGGGCCGCTTCCTGTTTTTTGCCCAAACCCCCCAAAGGCGTTTTCTGTCGGTGCGCTCCAGAGACATTGATGACTTCTGATTTGCCGATCAATGATGTGCTGCCTGAACTTGGCGCGGCGCTGTCCCAACATCCTGTTGTGGTGTTGACCGCACCTCCCGGCTCCGGCAAGACCACGGGGGTGCCGCTTGCCCTGTTGCAGGAGAAGTGGCTGCAGGACAAGAATATTATCATGCTTGAGCCCCGTCGTCTGGCAGCTCGGGCAGCTGCTGGCAGGATGGCTAAGACCCTCGGCGAGACTGTTGGCCAGACGGTTGGTTATCAGATTCGTTTTGAGAAAAAAATATCTTCCAGTACCAGAATCGAGGTCCTTACCGAGGGGATTCTGACCCGACGTATCCAAAACGATCCAGACCTCCTCAAGGCAGGAGTGATCATCTTTGACGAGTTCCACGAGAGAAGTTTGCAGGCAGATCTCGGGCTGGCACTCTGTCTTGATTTGATGACTTGCCTCAGGGAGGATCTGCGTATCCTGATCATGTCCGCCACGCTTGGCGCCGACTCCTTGTCTCGATTCCTCCATAATGCCCCCATCATACGAGGTTCCAGCGCCGCATACCCGGTATCGGTCTCCTATCTTGAGAGGATGCTAGAGCAGGGTGAACTCCTGCATGGCCCTCGTTTGGCCGATCACATCGCTCGTCTCACCGCCACCGGTATTCGTCAGGCCCTGGCCGAGCAGCAGGGCGATATTCTCGCTTTCCTGCCGGGTAGTGGTGAGATCCGCCGCACCCATGCCCTGCTGACCGAACAGTGCCGCGAGCGTCAAGTCAGTATCTACCCGTTGTTTGGTGACATGCCGCAGGCCGCGCAAGATCGCGCCCTTTTGCCATGTCCGCAGGGCAGGCGGCGGGTAGTTTTGGCCACTTCCATTGCCGAAACGAGTCTTACCCTTGAAGGCATCGAGACGGTTATCGATAGCGGTTGGAGCCGCATTCCGGCCTTTGATCCCAACTCAGGTTTGACTCGCCTGCAGACGGTGCGGGTGACTAGAGCGGCGGCAGATCAGCGATGCGGTAGGGCTGGCCGTTTGGCGCCAGGGCACTGCTATCGCCTATGGAACAAGGCCGTAGACCATAATCTGGCCCCGTTTACGCCGCCGGAAATATTGCTGGCTGACTTAGCTCCATTGGCCCTCGATCTGGCACTTTGGGGTGTGGCGGAGCCCGCGAAACTCACCTGGCTCGATATGCCGCCAGCAGGAGCCTTTGCCCAAGCGACCCATCTGCTGCAAGAGCTTGAGGCACTCGATGCGCAAGGACGAATCACCGAGATTGGCCGACAGATGGCGGCCCTGCCGTTGCATCCGAGGTTAGCGCACATGCTGATTGCCGCACAGACCTTCGGCGTCGAGGCGCAGGCCTGTGATTTAGCGGCGCTGCTTTCGGAACGGGACATCTTGCCCGGCGGGTTTACCAAAGAGAAGGGTGCCGATGTCGACGAGAGATTGCGAATGCTCTCGCTGTATCGAGAGCGAGGGGCGGCGGCCGTCAAGGCCATGGGAGCGAATCCTGGTCTCTGCGCGCAGGTTGTGCGGACAAGCGGAGAGTTGCAGAGAGTTGTTCGCTCCCGGAAAGCCCTGGCGGGAGGCCAGAGAGGGATGAGCGTCGCGGTCTTGGCTTCGTTGGCTTACCCTGACCGCATTGCTCGCCGCAGGGACAGTAGATCTGTTCGCTATCTGCTGGCTAATGGCCGTAGCGCCCGTTTGCACGAGAGTGACCCACTCCGCAATTTTGAGTTTTTGGCTGTCATGCAGCTCGACGCCGGTCGCAGTGAGGGCAGAATCTATTTGGCAAGCCCCCTTGATCTTCGCGATATTACTCAGTTCCATGCCCGTCGCCTCTGCCATGGAGAGCAGGTGGTATGGAATGAACGGGAGCAGACCGTCAGCGCCCGGCGGGTTACGACGCTTGCAAAGTTGACGGTTGCTGAACAGCCGTTGGCAAATCCTGCGCAAGAACTTGTGACTGCTGCCCTCATCGAGGGGATTCGTCAAGCCGGCGTCGCTGCACTGCCTTGGAATGATGCTACTTTACAACTACGGGAGAGGATTTCTTGCCTTCGGGAATGGCGACCTGACCAAAGCTGGCCTGACATGAGTGATATGTCTTTGTGCGAAACGCTGGAAGATTGGTTGCTGCCCTATCTTGGCAAATGTAAGACCCTTGAGCAGGTCGGGAGACTTCATTTGCAGGATATTCTCTTGAGCCTTCTCTCGTGGCCGCAGCAGAAAATGCTGGAAGAGGGGGCGCCCACCCATATCGTGGTGCCGAGTGGTTCCAAGCTGCGCCTTAGTTACGCATCAGGCGAGCCGCCGACCCTTGCCGTGCGCTTGCAGGAGATGTTTGGTTTGGCGGAGACGCCACGCGTTTGTTGGGGCAAGGTCTCCTGTCGTATCCATCTGCTCTCTCCCGCCCGCCGTCCCATCCAAATCACGCAAGATTTGCAAGGCTTCTGGAACAGCACCTACCATCAGGTTAAGAAGGAGTTGCAGGGGCGTTATCCAAAACACCTTTGGCCCGATAATCCATGGGAGGCCCTGCCGACCGCGAGAATTAAGCGCAAGCAGGGGTGACGGCGATCACCCGGGCTGGTGCAGCATCGCTTGCCGAGATGAGCAGCGGTAGGCAATACAGTTGGCTGATTGTGCTAGGCATGCAGGCAAGGTTGGTCAGGTTTTCGATGATGACGATCTCTTTTTCCAGAAAGCGGTGGTGATTTGCAAGTTCAGTCGAATCAGGATGATCGATGGAGAGGCAGTCAATGCCAACCCCTTTGAGCTCGAGGGCTGCCAGCCATTTGGCGGCTTCGATCGAGAGGACGGGGAAGTTGTGGCAGTAGGCCTCCGTTTGCCAGTGCCGGTCCCAGCCCGTGAGCAACAGGATAAATTCAGCCTTCTGCCCGGCGATATGTCTTTCGAGGTGTGAAAGGCTGATTTCGCCGGCTATGTCAAGACAGTTGAGGACCAAGGCTCGGCCTACGAAGTGATGGGCCGGGAATTGATCAAGGGTCTTGGCCCCCGAGATGAGGTGGGCCGGGGCATCGATGTGGGTGCCCGTATGGCTGCTCAGGGTCAGTTGTTTGGTCTGGTAGCCGCAGTTGGCGATGGTGGCTGTGTCGGTGATGATTGGTGCTTCGTCACCTGGGAAGATCGAGATGTCAGGACTGATGGGGTGGGTAAGATCAATGATCTGCATGCGTTGGGAGTTATGGATAGAATGGGCAAGAGGCTCTGGTGACGGTTAACAAAATCAATCTTTTTAGCCAGCACTATCGGCGAAAATATGGACAGCCGGTGGGAAAAATCTCATTGAGCCTTGGTCAGGTCTGTCCGAATCGTCGTTTTGGGGGGTGCATCTACTGCGCGCCTGTCAGCTTCACCCCGTATTATCTGGCCGGCGATGGCTCCCTGGCTGGGCAGTTGGCCAGAGGCAGGCAATACTTGAAGGCGAGAAAGTTCGAGCGCTATTTCGCCTATTTTCAGCAGGAGACATCAACCGTTGGGCCGCTTGCCGAGTTGGTTGCCGCCTTTCGAGAAGCAGCCGGCGGGCCGAATTGTGTTGGGCTGATTATCAGCACCAGGCCCGATTGCATCGATGATGCGATCCTGCAAGAGCTGGCGGCGATTGCCGCGGAGGATCAGAGCCGTGAAGTGCTGATTGAGCTGGGTCTGCAATCGGCTCATGAGCAGACACTGAAACTCATTAACCGAAATCACAGCTTTCAGGATTTTGTTGACGCCGCTCAGCGGGTCAAGGCGGTGGGACTTGCCTTGGGGGTGCATCTGATTCTTGGCTTGCCCGGCGAGGATTTCCAAAAGATGTTGGTTACGGTACAGGAGGCCTGCCGGTTTGGGTTGGATGCACTGAAATTTCACCACCTGCAAGTCATTAAGAATACCCCACTGGAAAGGATCTACCAGGAAACCCCCTTTACTGTTTATGGGGCGTATGACTACCTGGCGATCTTGGCCCGTCTCTTGGCCCATGTGCCAAGCGAGGTGGTGATTCACCGACTGTGGAGTTCAAGTAAACCTGAAATCCTGTTGCAACCCCTGTGGCATGGTTTGCGCGCTCAGCAGCTCCATGAGATGCTGGCGGAGATCATGGGGAGCGAAGAGCTCTGGCAGGGAAAATTTTCTCGCCTCAGTTCGGGCTGTTGATTGTCTCCGACTTTTTTTTGGGCTGAGTCTTCCAGCGTTTGTGCATCCAGACCCACTGCTCTGGGAAGCGGCGGATGATGCGCTCGTAAACATCGGAACATTTCTGGGTGTTGACGACCAGATCCCGGCCCTCATCATCGGTATATTCGAGTGTTAACGGCGCTTCGCATTCTATTTGGTAGGAGAGGTCATCTTTGAGGTACATGAAGATGGGGATAATCGGGATCTGGAATTTTCTGGCCAGGATGGCGGCTCCAGTTGGGGTGTGGGCCAGACGGCCGAAGAACTGGACAAAAGCCCCCGGCACTTGGGTGTCTTGATCGATGAGCATACCGATAGCACATCCCTGTTTCAGGCTGCGGATGATTTCTCGCGTGCCAGAGCCGCGGGCGATATTGGTATAGCCGGCCTGATTGCGCATCTCGACCACGATCTTATCCAGCCCTGGATTTTCAAGGGTGGTGCCGACGACTCGCAGGGGATAGTTATTCTGGGCCATCCAGGCGCCAAGCAGCTCCCAATTGCCGAAATGGCCGGTGATCATCAGCGCTCCATGGCCCTGCGCCAGGGCCTGCTCGAGGTGATGCATGCCTTCAGCCTTGATCAGCGTATTGATGCCTTGACGCAGGATGACCGGCAGGCGCATGGTGTCGGCCAGGGCGGTGGCAAAATGGCGGTAGACGTTTTTAGCGAGAGAGCGGATTTCGGCGTCTGACTTCTCGTGGCCAAAGGCCATGCTCAGATGGGAAATTGTGAGGCAACGACCTTTCCTGCTGAAGGTGAAGATGAGCGCACCGATAAGCCGCATCACCCCGATGGCAACTCGGCGGGGGATACGCCGCAGGATGCCGATCAGCAGATGTAATATCTGCGTAAAGAGCCTGTCTCGGAGTTTTTTGTAGTGGGCGTTTTTTGCCATGGGGGGGTTGTGATGATGAGTTTGTGTGCCGCAGGGGACGGGATGCTGATCTTTTGCGAAACTCTCTATAATGAAAGTCCCTTTCGTGCAACTTATTTACGTCGTAGCGCAGAACTTTTACACCATTCTTCCGAGTCTTTTCCTTGCAGAGGAGGCTCCCCTGTCAAATGTTCCCCAATAAAGATTCCTTGGCTGTTTGTGTCCTTGCCCTCCTGCCACTCGCGGTCGATTTGACCATCTTTGAGGATGACGATGCGCCGGGCTTGTTTGATGACGTTGGGATCGTGAGAGGAGAAGAGAAAGGTGATGCCGCGTTGCTGGTTCAAGTGCAGCAAGAGTTCTATCAGGGCGGCACCGGTCTTTGAGTCCAGGTTGCCTGTTGGTTCATCGGCCAGGATGATTGGCGGGCTTCCTGCGATAGCGCGGGCCACGGCCACCCGTTGCTGTTGGCCGCCGGAGAGTTCGCTTGGGCGTTTGCTGGCGTGCTCGGCAATTCCCACTGCGTTGAGGGCCTGACGGGTCAGGTCGTGGCGTTCCTGTTGCCCTTTGCCCGAGAGGATCAAGGGGTACTCAACATTTTCAAAGGCTGTCAGCACAGGAATCAAATTATAGGCCTGAAAGATAAAACCAAGGCGATGGCGTCGGAGCAGGGCTCGCTGTTTGAGATTCAGGTTGCCGGTGTCTTGTCCGAGGATCTCGATCTGTCCGCTGCTGGGCAAGTCCAGCAGTCCTATGAGGTTCAGAAGGGTGGTCTTGCCGGATCCAGATGGCCCTGCCAGGCAGAGGAAGTCCCCCGTCGTAACCCTCAGGTTTACCCCGGCCAAGGCCCTGTCTTGTCGTTGCGGGCCGAACAGTCGCCAGACATCGCTGACTTTGATAAGTGGTTCGGTTAAGGATGGCATGGTTACAGGTGGCTGAGGGCTTGCGCTGGGTTTTGCCGGGCCGCTGTCCAGGCGGGAGGAAGTCCGGCCAGGATCGCGGTCAGCATGGTGAAGGCGTTGGTGGTCAGCACCTGCCGCCAATCCATCACCGCCTTCAGGATATGGTTGTTGCTGAAGTACTGGTTGGCGCTGGTGACTGTCGTCAGGTCGATGCCGTGGTTTGCAAGATACAGGCAGCAACCAAGGCCAATGGCGCTGCCAATCAGGGAGCCGGCAAGACCCAAGGCGATGGCCTCGGCCGTTACCAGGCGCATGATGCCGGTTGGGGTGACACCCAAGGCGGCAATGGTGCCGAACTCTCGGAAACGTTCAAAGGTGATGGTGGTCATGGTGTTGATGATGCCCATGGCGACGATCAAGAAGACGATGGCAATCAGGATGCCCATGGTGCTGTCGTTTAGCTCGATGAGTTGGGTGACGTCGGGCGCGATCTCCTCCCAGGTCCGAATTTGATAGCGACTGCCCAAGGATTGACGGAGCAGGTTGGCTTCTGTCGCATGGTCTTGTTCTGGCAGCGAAAGCGCGATCTCACTGATCATTTGCGGTGCGTCGAGGAAGGATTGCAGTGAGGCAAGCGGCAGGAAGAGATGGCCTTGGTCAAAGGCGGTGACGCCTGTTTGAAAGATGCCGGTGATGGTAAAGCGCCGGGTCACGGTCGTGCCGAAGATGTCTTGGGCCATGATTGTCAACTCGCCTCCTACCGTGAGACCGAAGGCCTGGGCGAGTCCTTGTCCGAGCATGACCTCTTTGCCGCTGGTTGGCGATTCTCCCTGCACGAGACGCCTATTGATCACCGTGACCCGGTCTTCTTCCTTGGCGATGACGCCGTGCAGGACAACAGCGGCACTCTTGGGGCCAGCGAGGATCAGGCCGGTAGCCTTGAGCCTTTTGGCAAAGGTGCTGATACCCATGGAGCGTAAGGTGTTTGCGACCTCGTCCGGTTTGGGGAGTTCGGTGAGGCTGATCAGGTTGACGCCGTAGCCCTGGCCGTGGATCTGCAGGGAGCCGATGTCGGTAGATGTGGTGGTATCCACCATCTTCTGGTGCAGGCCATTTTTCAAGGCGTCAAAGATCAGCAGGCAGGCGAGGGCAAAGGCGATGGCGGTGATAGTCAGTAACGACCGTCGCCGGTTGCGGGCCAGGTTTCTGAAGGCGAGTTTAAGGGTAATAGAGATCTCTTTCATGCGGGCCCTCTGTTCGCCGTCCAAAAGGAGATTAGCCCATGGACATGGTCTGGTCGGCAGATGTCGATAAAGCCTGCCTCTGCCATCAGGGTTGGTAACTTGCCGTGCAGGTTGTCTTCCAGCTCGGGTTGAAACAGGAGCCAGCGTCCAGCCCAGCCTGTCAACCAGCCGAGCAGGGTGCTGGGACTGTCGATATCGGCGGTGACCAATCGTCCATCGGGGCGGAGGACGCGGTGCATCTCGGCAAAGGCCAACTGCTTGAGTTCTCGATCAATGTGGTGACAAAACATGGAGCTGACGACTAGGCTGAACTGTCCGTCGGCAAAGGGGAGGCGCTCCGCCACTCCGCTTTGGAAGCGGGCGATGCTGTCCTGGCGCTTGGCCTTGGCTTGGGCGAGGGTAATCATCTTTGGTGCGGCATCGATGCCGATGATCGAGCCCTTTGCACTTAATTGCTCTGCTGCCAGCAGGGTGAGGGAACCGGTGCCGCAGCCGATATCAAGAATCTGCTCGTCTGGGGTGATGGCCATGTGGCGTAAGGTCAGCTCCCGGAAACGTTGCTCGCGGCCAAAGGAGAGGCGATCGATCAGCGGATCGTAGAGCGTGGCCACATGGTTTAAATGGCGGCCTCTGGTCTCGATGCGGCTCATTGGCGAGGGTCTTCTTGCATCGACAAGCGCAGGCAGTGGCCTGGCTTGGGGAAAAAAGCCAGCAGATGCCCTACGCCTCGGATGGTGAACAGGAAACGGATGATGGTGATGGCCTGTTTCTCTTTGTACCAGTAACCTGCCGCCTCCAGGGAGGCAAAGCCAGCGAGCGCTTCGCCGATGGCTTGGGCCATGACCTTTTTGACGGTGTTGGTGAAAAGGGACTCGATGGCTTTCTCGTTCCGTCCCTTCTCTTGCAGGATGGCGGACAAGCGCTGTTGCTCGTTTTTGTCACCCGCATGATGGATCATGGAGAGCAGGTAATTGTGATTTTGATTCTGGATGTCCTCATAAAAATCGGTGAGGTCATCGATGACCTGCAGTGCCATGCCGATTTGGTAGATGCCGGTTTCTGCCAGACGCAAAAGCTCTGTTTGCTTGCTCTCCAGCAAGAGGGGTGCGGTGAAAGCCAGGCAGAGGAGCTTGCCGCCTTTGTACATGTGGACACTGTCTAAGACTGCCTTTGGGCTCAGGATCTCGGTGATGCCGCCCTCTTCCATGGCCTCTTCGGCCCCGATGGGCACCATGGCCTGGAAAATTGTGTCGAGGAGCGGTTCCAGGTCGTTCTGGGAGATCAAGTCGTCAAGCACGGCCTGTCTGGCAATTTTCTCAAGGATGCGATCCAGGCAGAGAAGGTGCATGACGCTCTTGAAGCGGATGGCGGGTTCTGGGAAGTTGAAGGGCAGAAGCTCTTTGTACTCGTCGTCCAGCAGGTTGTCGCAGGCTGTTACCAGCCCTCGGATGCAGTGGTTGATCTGCCCGTAGAGTTGTCGGCGTTGGGAGGGAATGCCCAGGGCCGTGTAAATTGACAGAAAAAGAGAGGAAAAGAAGTTTTTTTGCAGATATTGCAGGCGATTGACCCTCCCTTCGGGGCTCGATTGGTATCGCGGTTCCAGGAGGGTGGCAAAGCGGGCAAGGATGATCTTTTCAACTTGCTGATGCTCGTTGGCCGCCTGTAACAGTTTTCGTAAGGAGAGTAGGGTGCGGATCATTGGCAAGTTGGTGGTAGAAAGGGGATGAGGAGAGGGGTGTGGGCCTGGTAGTGTGTATACTCCTCATGGTAACGGAGGGCCAGGATATGTTCTTCCTTTCGCAGGAAGCGAAGCTGCCAGAGCAGCATCAGTGGAAAGCTTACCATGATCATGGCGGGTGAGCCAGAGAGAAAAACGATGGCAGCGGCCGACAGGTCATAGCCAAAAAACATGGGGTGACGGCAGAGGCGGTAGCTGCCGCGGGTCACTAAGGTTCGGGTTGGCATGGTGGGACTAGAAGTGCCGTGGCCGTAGTGCCGTAAGTCGTGTTCTGACCAGACGATCAAGGCCAGTCCAGCCGCGAGGATGATGATAGCGGCACTGTGAGCTATCACCCCATGCTGCAACCGATGCAATCCGAGAGTGTAGTCCAGGGCCAGCCCGGAGCCGATGACTATCCCTGGCAGCCAGAGCCAGTAAAAGAGTGCGGACTGGAGGCGATGCCGGAGGATTTTTTGTTGGTTGGTCATGGGTGGGCTGGGGCGGTGCTGCGTTCTTTTTCTCTATCGTTGCCATGCTGTTGTGGGAATCAATGCGGTGCCACTATGAGGCAAAGGCGGCAGAATTGCAATCAGAAAGATGGCGGGAAGGGGCCGTGGTGTGGTAGAGTTCTGCCGCGTCTGGGTGGTGGTCGGCTAGGACATGGAGAAGAGGGCTGCCGATGTTGAGCTTCAGTCTGAAATGACAGGGTGTGATCTATGAGGGAAACGTGCGCGTACAGCTGATTGCTAACCCCGTTGCGGGTCGAGGGGCGCAGGCATTGATCGAGCGAGCCCGGGAACGGCTGCTGGACTCTGGCCATGATGTCGAGTTGTTTTTGACCAGCAGGGCTGGTGACGCCGAACAATTTGCCCCGCTTGCGGTCAGTGGTGGGTTTGATCGAATTGTTGTGGCTGGTGGTGATGGCACGATCAATGAGGTGGTGAACGGCATGACAGCAGACTCGCCGCCGCTTGCGATTCTGCCGCTGGGCACGACCAATGTCTTGGCCTTGGAGATAGGGATTCCTCGTCTTCTGGCGGAGCAGTGTGATCTGGCCATGCATGGCAAGCCGACCCTGATCCATCTTGGCAAGGCCGATCAGCGCCGTTTTACCCTGATGGCTGGCGTGGGTTTTGATGCCGCGGTGGTACACGGGGTGAATCTGCGGCTCAAGAGGGCTCTTGGCAAGGGTGCTTACTTGGCCAGTACCTGCCGCTGTTGGCTGCATTCGCCAAGTCAGCCGGTGCAGGTCGTTGATGAGAGTGGCCAGACTCACCATGGTTATGGGGCGATCATCAGCAACGCCAGGAGTTACGGTGGGCGTTTCACCATGACGCCAAGAGCCTCGCTCTTTGCCGATACGCTTGAGGTCTGTCTCATCCTGCGTCCTGGGCGTTTGGCGTTGTTGCGGGTCGGGCTTGCTTTGTTGACAGGACGACCTTTGCCGCACCCCTGGGGAAGGCATTTCCGTAGTCGGAAGCTTGAGGTTCGTGGCGAAGGGGTGCCGGTGCAAATCGATGGTGACGAGGCAGGATTTCTGCCGCGCGTCTTTTCGGTCAACCCCTTCCCTATCCGTCTGATGTTGCCCAAAGAGTAAGACGATCTCAGGGTGCCCCATCTGCCTTGCTGGCGCTGCACTTACTTAGCTTTCAGCGGCCCGTCCTCTGATCAGAGGGCATGGGTTGGTGCTGCCCGACAAAACTGCTGGCCCCTTCATCCGCACTACCCCGTCTGTTTCCCTCCCTTCATGACTCTTTCAGGATCAATTATGTAATGATTAGTGTGGCGTCGGCACGCGTAATTTGTTATCTTGCCCCCCTTTGGCATTTTTATGTCTTGTTCAGTGTTGGCAGGGCTATGGGATCATTGATGATAACTGCCAGGCGTAGATTGTTGCGATTGGTTGTTTGCACGGTAAAATCAGGACGAGCAGCGTATGGAGAACACAACTGGCTGGGATATTGAGAAGGCCCGGGAGCTCTACGGGATTTCCCGTTGGGGGTTGCGCTATTTCGATATCAATGAGCAGGGGCAGGTGACGGTCTCGCCATTGAAGGAAGAGGGCGGTACCATTGCCATCATGGACGTTATCGAGGAGGCGGTCTCTCAGAAGTTGCACTTTCCGTTGCTCATCCGCTTTCAGGATCTGCTGCGCAACCGGGTAGAACGGATCAACCAGGCCTTCGCCCTTGCGATCGAGGAGTTCAGTTACAAATCTTTCTATCGCGGGGTCTATCCGATCAAGGTCAATCAGTTGCGGGAGGTGGTCGAGGAGATCGTCGACGCCGGGCGGGCCTTTCACTATGGGCTGGAAGTAGGCTCTAAGCCAGAACTCTTTGCTGGGCTTGCCTTTCATGAGGACATGGAGAGTCTGATTATCTGCAATGGCTATAAGGATCTCTGCTATATCCGCATGGCGTTGCTTGGAGTGAAACTTGGCAAAAAGGTAATTCTGGTTGCTGAGAAACTCGAAGATATTAAGAGTATTATTATCGCCTCGCGCGATATGAAGGTGGAGCCGCTCATCGGTATCCGTCTGCGTTTAATGACCAAGGGCACCGGCAAGTGGGAGAAGAGCACCGGTGAAAATGCCAAATTCGGACTGTCGACCCAAGAGATCCTCGAGGCCTCCAGGCTTTTGCAGGCAGCTGGTATGTCCCACTGCTTGAAGCTTGTTCACTATCACATCGGTTCGCAGATTCCAGATATTTTAGCAATCAAGAAAGCGGTGCGTGAGGCGACCATGTTTTACGCCAAGCTTCGTCAAATCGGCCATGACTTGCAGTATCTTGATGTCGGTGGCGGTCTTGGGGTCGATTACGATGGGAGTCGCAGTACCTTCCACTCCTCCATCAACTACTCGCTCAACGAGTATGCCCGAGATATTATCTATAACATCATGGATGTCTGCGAGCAGGAGAAGGTGCCGCATCCGGTGGTGGTTACTGAGAGCGGGCGGGCCATTGTCGCCCATCATTCGGTGCTTGTTCTTGAAGTTTTCGGTAATATCCAGAAGGCGCCGGAGGGTGTTGAAATCGTGCCGCCCAGCAGTTCGCACCGTCTGGTGAAGGAGGCCTGGGATACTTTTACTAATATCAACCCCGACAACCCCCTTGAGGCCTACCATGATGCCCTGCACTGGAAGGAGGAGACCCATAATCGTTTTACCCTGGGGTTGATTGATCTGACAGTGAAGGCCGAAGTGGAGAAGCTCTTCTGGATGATCGGTGCCAGGGTCTTGGACTACTACAAGGACGCCGAGTATGTGCCAGATGAGATTTTGGAGCTTGAAAGCAGCATGAGCGACCAGTATCTCTGTAATTTCAGTGTGTTCCAGTCGTTGCTCGACCATTGGGGGGTTGGGCAACTCTTCCCGATCATGCCACTACATCGTTTGCTGGAGGAACCACGTCGCAAGGGGACGCTGGTCGATATTACCTGTGATTCAGACGGCAAGGTGTCGAGATTCATCAACCTGTACGACGGAGGTATGGATACCCTGCCTTTGCACAGCTTAAACGGCGAGAGTTACAATATTGGTATCTTCCTGACCGGCGCCTATCAGGACATCATGGGCGATCTGCATAACCTCTTTGGCCGGGTGAACGAGGCGC
>JAQUKQ010000043.1 GCA_028718985.1 Desulfobulbaceae bacterium
TCTCAATCACGGACGGCAGCGCCGTGATCACCGGACTGCTGATCGCCTTCGTCATTCCTCCCGGCGTCCCCTTCCTGCTGCCGGTACTTGGCGCTGTCATGGCCATCTATGTTGGCAAGCACCTTCTGGGCGGTATTGGCTACAATATCTTTAACCCAGCACTCCTGGCCCGTGCCTTTCTCCTCGCCACATTCCCGGTTGCCATGACCTCCGCCTGGCTGCCGCCCCTCCAGGGGATGTCGATTTTTTCGCGCCTTGGCAGCTCGATCGATGCCGTTGCCACTGCCACTCCCTTGGCGGTATTGAAAGGACAGGGGCTTGCCGCCTTTACTGAACAGTTTGGAACAGGAGCCAATCTCTACACAACCTTTTTCCTGGGATGGCGGCCTGGATGCATCGGAGAAACGTCGGGGCTGCTGCTTGTCCTTGGTGGGCTCTACCTCCTCTATCGTGGTTATATCACCTGGCACATCCCTGTCTCGGTGCTTGGCTCGATCGCCGTGTTCACCTGGTGCTTTGGTGGCCAGACCTATTTTAGCGGCAACCCGCTGCTTGCCATCCTCTCCGGTGGGGCCTTACTTGGGGCGATCTTCATGGCCAACGACTATGTCACCTGCCCAACCAACAAGACCTCGCAACTCATTTACGGCATCGGCATCGGTGCTCTCACTGTCCTCATTCGCCTGAAAGGCGGCTACCCGGAAGGTATCTGCTACGCCATTTTGCTGATGAACCCACTGAGCCCGGTCCTTGACGGCTGGTTCAAACCGAAACGCTTCGCCCCGCCGCTCCCGGCAGGAGGCGCCAAATGAAAGACATCGTTACCATCATTGTCCGTCTGACTATCTCGTGCCTGCTGGCCGGCATCGTCATGGGCGGCACCTTTATCCTCACCAATAAGACAAAAAAAGAGAACGCAATCAAGAATGAGCAAAAGGTCATGCTCAGCCTGCTGGGCTATTCTAAGGAAAAGCCTGCGCCAGCCACACTTGAGCTGCATGAGATCTACCGTTATCTCGTCACCGAAAAAGGAGCCCAGTTCTTGGGCTATCTCCTGCCCGTGAGCGGTAGCGGTCATGGCGACTTCACCTTTGTCATCATCGATCTTGACGGCAAATTCGTCAGCCAGACTCCAGTGAGTATCTCCCCTGAAAAGGTAACTGAAACCGAGTCTCGTACCCCCGCTGTGCAGTCCGCCATAGGCCAAGAGAAATCACTGCGCTACGCCGACCAAACGATCGTCGTCACCCGCGACCAAAAACGGGAGGCTTACCTCCTCCCCGGCAAATTCCCCGGCTTCAAAACCTTTATCAGCGTCATCTTGGCCCTGAATCAAAACTTCACCATCCTTGGCCTTGAGATCATGGAACATGAAGAAGACCCAGGCTTGGGTGGAGAAATCGTCCAAAAATATTTCAAAAATCAGTTCAAGGGCAAACCCATAGAGACGATCAAACAGATCGAGGTCGTCAAGACACCTCTGCCCGATGAATATCGTAAAGCACTGGAGGCCGACAACGGTGGCGCGCTCGGCGCAGACGAGGTAGGCAAAATCGAGGCGCAGTATAGCGACAAAAACATTTACGCCCTGACCGGTGCCACCATTTCCAGCCGCTCATTGACCGAGGGCGTCAAAGGTATCATCAAAAAAACAGCCTATCGTCTGGCGATTCTTGACCGCGTCTTGCAGGAGCAAAAAATCGCTGTTCCTTTTTGATGCCTCTTTCCCCATACCCTGGTTGGATGGGCAATTAGTTACAAATGCAACGTTTCAAAAAATCCTTGCGGAGATTGTATTGTGGCAACTGACAAAACAAATATCCAATTAGTCGTCAACGGCATCCTAAATGAAAATCCAATTTTCAGGCTGGTGCTCTCAATGTGTCCGGCAGTTGGTATCAGCACCACGGTGATGAACGGCTTCATGCTCGGCATTGCTGTTCTCTTTGTCCAGGTCTTCTCCAGTTGCACCATTTCACTCTTCAAGAACAAAATTCATCCCCGGATCCGCATCCCGACATACACCTTGACTATCGCTACCTGGGTGACGGTGATCGACATGGTACTGGCCGCCTATCTGCCAGAGGCCTACGCCAAAATGGGCATCTTCATCAAACTTATTGTTGCCTTTGCCATCATCACCATGCGCCTTGAGATGTTCGCCTGTAAGGAGAGCGTCAACGCCTCTTTTTGGGATGGTATCGGCATGGGACTGGGCTTCATGTTCGGCATGATGGCTTTGGGTTTTGTCCGCGAACTCCTCGGCATGGGAACATTGCTGGGCTACGACGTCTTGGGCTTCAAACCGCTCCTCTTTTTTGTCCTGCCCTTTGCCGGTTTTTTCTGCGTGGGCCTGATGATGGCCTTTTTCAACTATATCGAAGTTGTCTACAAACGATCGAAACGGGCCTAAGTTATGAATACTCGCCTTAAACTGCTCACCTGTCTAGTCGCCGCCATTTTTTGCCTGGCCCAACCATTTAGCGCTCAATCCACGACTGACGGGGAGACTACGATTGCCCAAAAAAGCTTTGGCCAGGCAAATGAGATCATCCTAACCTTTGCCACCCCCCAGGCACGTGAATTTGCCGAAAATACCGCCAATTACAGGGTTTTTGAAGAACAAGATCCAGACATCAGACTTGAGGTGTCAGGCATACGTCTTGCCGATGATCAAAAAACGGTCACCCTTACATTTAAAAGCCCGCTCAAACAGAGTCTGCCGCACATGGTTACCATCAACAGTGCATCCCCTTCCCAAGCGGCACACCAAACCATCAGGATCAGTAAACCATACCTTGGCTACCTGTTTTCCATCTTGATAAGCGCACTGCTCATCAATAACTTTGTCTTTACTAAATACCTGGGGCTCTGCGTCTTCTTCGGCACCTCTAAGCGCAAAGACACCGCCAAAGGCATGGGACTGACCTTCACCATGGTCATGGTAGTAAGCGCCATCATGAGCTGGTTTTTCTATCAGTACATCCTCAAGCCCTATCACCTAAACTTCCTGCAGATCGTTATCTTCATTGGTCTGGTCTCGCTTACTGTTCAAGCCGTTGACACCGTGCTCCGCAAAGTTAACCCGGCTCTCTTCAATGCCTTCGGGGTGTACCTGGTACTGGTTATCGCCAACTGCGTGATCATCGCCGTACCCCTCATCCTAGCCGACAACGAGTATAATTTTCTTGAGTCTTTCATGCTGTCACTTGGCGCAGGCGGTGGTTTCCTTCTGGCCCTGTACTTGATGAGCTCAGTTCGAGAGCGCATGGAGCTCGCTAATATCCCGCCAACCTTTAAAGGTGTCCCTATCGCCTTTATCGTTGCCGGGCAGTTCGCCTTGGCCTTTCTTGGCTTTTCCGGACTCAAGCTATTTTAGTCATGATTAGTCGATGAATTACAATCACCATTCTCTCAGCAGCACGAACTTGTTCCGCCAGCCGGGGAATACAAATAGCCCCACTCCTTGGGGCCAGGGATAGACATGGATCCAGTACTCGTTAAACTTGCCTTGGGCGGCATCGCCCTTCTTGGTTGCATCGGGCTCTTCTTCGGCATCGGTCTCGCCCTCGCTGCTCATAAATTCGCGGTAGAGGTCAACCCACTGGTTCACGAGGTGCTTGAATCCCTTGCTGGCGCTCAATGCGGTGGTTGCGGCTATGCCGGTTGCGAGGGTTATGCCATCGCTGTGGTCAATGACCCGGAAGTGCCTCCCAACCTCTGCTTCCCAGGCAAAGAGAAGGTCGCAGAGAAAGTCGCTACTCTAACCGGCAAAAAGATGGCGGCGGTAGAAGATGTGATTGCTCTTGTCCGTTGCTCCCGCATAGAAGGCCGGGTCAGCCACAAACACGAGTATATCGGCTTTGCCTCCTGCACTGCCGCCAACCTCAGCTTCGGCGGCCCATCGGCCTGTAACTTCTCGTGCATCGGCTTGGGCGAATGCGCCGCCAGCTGCCCCTTTGATGCCATCACCATGGTTGACAGCTTTCCTATTGTCAATCCAGACAAATGCGTTGGCTGCGGCACCTGCGTACGTACCTGTCCCAAACGCGTCATCGAGCTCATGACCTTGAAGGCCAGAGTACACGTCCCTTGCAGCACCAAGGATCTTGGCAAAAATGTGAGAAAAGTATGCGAGGTCGGCTGCATTTCGTGCCAGATGTGCGTCAAGAAATGCCCGGCCGAGGCAGTTGCCTATCAAGATGGCCTGATCAAGATCGATCACCCTAAGTGCATCGCCTATGGCCCCGAGTGCCAAGAGGTATGCGTTGAAAAGTGCCCACGCAAGATAATGAGAAAGTATGATGGCCGCCAGGTCATCGCTCGTCAGGCAGAAGGCCTGAGAATGGCCTCCTAACCCACTTCGAGCTACCTGATTCAAATTTTGAGGATACTCATGAAAACACTCTCCCCCGCCCCATCAGATCAAAAACGTCGTTCCTTTCTGAAGTTCTGCGGCCTTCTGGGCTTAGGAACCGCTGGCGCGGCGCTGTTGCCACTGGAAAAGGCCGAGACAGTACTCTTCGGCAAGAAGGAATACAAGGTATCGAAGACCAAGCTCTCCATGGGGTCTTTTCTCGCTATCACTATCGTCCACCCCTCCCGTGACGAGGCAGAAAACGCCATGGGCTTGGCCTTCGACGAGGTTGACCGGCTCAGCAAAATCCTGAGCCGGCACGACCCCAGCACTCCCATCGCCCACTTGAACCAAACAGGGAGTCTTACTGCTGCCCCGCCAGAGGTCATGGATGTGGTTAGCCGAGCGCTCTATTACAACCGAGTGACCAACGGTGCCTTTGACATCACGGTTCAGCCCGTGGTCGATCTCTACAAGAATAGCTTTGCCGCCGGCCACAAACCGACCGAGGGCGAGATCACCAATCTCCTGCCGCGAATCGGCTCTGAGCACGTTCGTGTTAGCGATAACACCATCTCTTTTGAACGACCAAACATGGGCGTCACCCTTGACGGCATTGCACCTGGCTATATCGTCGACCGCGTCTCCGCTCTGCTCGTCAAACTCGGAGTCAGCAATCACCTGATCAATTGCAGTGGTGACATCCGCACCTCCGGGTCTGCCGCCAACGCCAAGCAATGGACAGTGGCTATTCAAGACCCGAACCACCAGAAGGCATACCCCGACATCGTCAGCATGGGGACAGGAGCAATCTCCACCTCCGGCAACTACGAAATCTTTTATGACAAAGAGAAAACCTTCCACCACATCGTCACCCCAAAAACCGGTCACTCTCCCTTACTGGCGACAAGCGTCACGACCTCGGCCTCTTCGCTTATGGAAGCCGACGCTTTAGCGACCGGCATGATGGTCATGACGCCTGTAGAGAGCCTTAATTTGATGGCCCAACATACCAACTGCCAATGTTTCATTATTGGCAGGGACAACACGACAACGCACTCTGCTGGCTGGTCATCTTCTTTCGCCTGATCTTCGCCTCTCGTAACCGACAAAACTCAGGCCATGCCGGATTTTCGGACATGGCCTTTTTCTTTTGCACCACCAGTCACTTCACTCTTTCACATGCCCGTCTTCCAACTGAGCGATAGCATCTATTTCCCCTCGCCTGAACTGGCCCGCGAAGATGGTCTCCTCGCGATCGGCGGCGACCTCTGCCCCGAACGACTCTTGCTGGCTTATCAAATGGGAATCTTCCCTTGGTACGCCCAAGGAGACCCCATCCTCTGGTGGGCACCAACCCCACGCCTGATCCTCTACCCCGTTGACTTTCACTGTTCACGAAGCTTAACTCGCGAGCTCAAAAAAGGAGTCTTCCAATTCTCCATGGACGAGGCCTTCCGAAAAGTCATTTGCGCCTGTGCCGAAGTCCGTACCGATCAGCAACAGGCAACCTGGATTGATCATGAGATGATTGAGGCTTACTGCCATCTGCACGAACTGGGCTTTGCCCATTCGTTGGAGTGCTGGCAGAACAATGAGCTGGTGGGTGGCCTCTACGGCGTGTCAGTAGGGGGATTTTTTTTTGGGGAATCGATGTTCAGCCGAGTCAAGAACAGCTCCAAGGCAGCCTTGGCTATCCTGACCAAACAGCTGGCCATCTGGGATTTCGACTGCATCGACTGCCAGATGAGGACCGAGCACCTTATCAGTTTAGGTGCCAAGGAGATCTCAGGCAAACAGTTTTTCGCCATGCTCCAGCAATCGATTCTAAGATCGGACCATAGAGGGAGATGGTGTCTCGACGCCAGCAGCAAGCTACTCTGCTGATTGATGAGATCATCCCTACTTGTGACTTGCTGAACGCTATACTTGCTTTCAAATCTTATGTATGTTCCGCTAACGCACAATAGCCGGCCTAAGCCCTGTGGGCTCATGCCAATAATCCGTACAGCTCTACCCAACTAAACATCTGCGCACTCCTGCATGACAACTCTCCCTCCCTTGACTCCTCACGAACGTTGGCGAGACGTTAG
The DNA here is from genome assembly GCA_028718985.1 of Desulfobulbaceae bacterium. Taxonomy (GTDB): domain Bacteria; phylum Desulfobacterota; class Desulfobulbia; order Desulfobulbales; family VMSU01; genus VMSU01. The sequence goes on from JAQUKQ010000043.1 coordinate 6,451, forward strand.
CTCCCTTACGGTGCTCCTTATTGCCGTGGCCTTCGGGATTTGGCCCCTGTGGACACCGGGCTGGCCGTTCAACCATGAGATGCTTTACTTCGCCCAGCGCACCGGTATTTTTGCGGCCCATTTGGGCCAAGGAGACTGGCTCCCGCTCTGGGCCTCCTCAGACAATTTTGGTTTCGGCTCGCCCCAACCAATTCTCTACCATAAGCTCTTCTCTTATGTCTCTGGCTTAGTCTACTGGCTGGGTCACGACATGAAACTCGCCCTGATGCTGACGACCTCGTTCTTCCTCTTCATCGGAGCTAGTGGTATGTTCTTCTTGCTCCGAACCCTCAAGGTTGAACGAAGTTTAGGCGTAGCGGCTGGCATCTGTCTTATTTTTGCAAACTACACGGCAACCAACTGGCTGGTGAGGGGTGCCCTTGCGGAATTTTCTGGTGCAATGCTGATCCCTTGGGCAATAGCCTTCTTTCTGCGGGTACTGCACCAAAAACGACACACCTTGGACGCCATCGCCCTTGGGCTCACCATAACCCTTCTTTTTTGGGCACATTCGATACTCACCTATTTCCTCGTCTTACTTTTACCAATCGTTGCTGCTGCACTATGGAGGGCCTGGGGTCTCCGCCTGGAACGAGGATTGATCTACCGCCTGATCCTTGCCGCCTCCCTCTGCCTTTTCCTGTTGGCCCCCATCTTATTTGCCATGCGCCAGTTAAGCCAAGGGTATGACCTGTCAAGAATTATCCCGCTCAAGTATCTGCCTGAAAACCAAATTAAGCCTTTTTTCAATTATTTTTGGGACACCTATTTATTTGGCCAAGACTTTCGCGCCTACACCGTGAAGCTTGACAATTTTCCCCTCGCAGTGGCTTTGCTCGGCGGAGGATGGCTACTTTGGAAACGAATTCAGGCACCCGAAGCGTGGGCCCTGCTCCTGTTAGTCGCAGTAATTCTCCTTCTGCAGAGCCGTGCCACTATATGGATTTACTCTTTACTGCCCGGAGGCAGCTATATCCAATTCCCTTGGCGACTCCTGGCCATAGCAACTCCGTGCCTGATCGCTGCAGCAGTGTTAATCCTGCGCAGCATTACCTTGGCAGCAGGGTTCAACAAAAGAGGTACGGCTTCCGCCGCCTTCATTTTGGCGGCACTCCTCATGCTAAGCAGTGGCCCCTTCTCGAAACTCTCCTATGGTCTCTATTCGCCACAAGCTCTTGACTCCTGGAACGCTAACCCCATCATGTTCAGTCTTTTTGGCGAATACCTACCACGCACAGTGCCGCGGAATTCCAATCCACTGCCTCAGATCCTCTTCTGGGCAGAACGCAAGAATTGCCAGATCAGAGAAGAGAGCACTCCCTACATTTTTGAATCGCTAATCCGAAATTTCGAGGTAGAATGTGCGGATACGGCCATTTTGGCACTGCCCTTGTTCAGTTCGCCTTACCACAGCATAACCGCAAATGGTCTACTGTCATCATGCCTAGACCTACCCGACCTTCCTGGACTTTGCGCCCTGCCTGTACCGGCAGGAAGGAGCGAGCTGGAAGTCAGGATGCCAACATTCCGTGCCTTTATCAAAACAGAATTACAAAAAAGATCTACACTATTCCAATAAACAACACATCCACGGCCATCGACGCACCAATGAGCAATACAAAACAAACAAAATACTCCTCTCTTGGAATTTGGCTATCAGTGGCCATACTGCACCTCTGTCTGACCGCTTTCATGACGTGGCCGGTCATCCTCCAAATCAACGAAGGGGTGTTTGGGGGCCCTCGCGGCGACAAATGGGTCTATATCTGGAATTTCTGGTGGTTCAAGTATTCGTTATTGCAACTGCATCAGCTACCTTTATTCACAGGCATGCAATATTATCCGACAGGTACATCTTTAGCCCTGCATGACATGAACTACCTGTGGTCCTTACTCTCCATTCCTCTTCAATCTTTCCTAAGCTTGGGGACGATCTTAAATCTCTTTATGCTCTCCTGTTTTCTGCTAAATGGTCTCTCTTTCTTTATTTGTGCTCATAAGATCACAAAATCAACCATCGGGTCTTTCGTCGGCAGTGTCCTTTTCACATACTGCCCTTATTTTCTTGGCAGGTTTACAGTTTCTCACATTGGGTTACTTTCCGCCTTTTTCATCCCTCCATTTTTCCTTATGCTTTGGCGTTACCACGAAGAAAAGGAGGGAAAACATCTTGCTCTTGCCAGCCTCTTCATTGCGCTGACAACCCTATGCCACTTCTATTACGGGACAATCCTGCTTGTCTTGTTCTTATTTTTTACAGGTTACCAACTCGCCACGAAAGATAAGAGCAGCATAGCCCCCCCACGCATCAAGCATTTCATCTGGAGCTTTTTGATCATTGCAATCAGCTTGGCCCCTTTGACAATCCCTATCATTACGCAACTTGCACAGGGAGATTACGAGAGTTACTCAGAACAAGGCTATAAATCATTAGAAGGAAATAGTGCAGATCTGATGGGATACATTGTCCCCGACTACACCATTGCTGAATGGAGAGGATATGACCTGACTCAAAAATGGCGTCTTTTTGCCAATTCCTTGCGCAACTCCCTCTCCGGAAATCCCTATGAAAAAGCAGTTTACCCGGGATTGACAAGCTGGCTATTTTTATTGATTGGGTGCCTTATCCCTGAGATCAGAAAACGCTTCTGGCCATGGCTCCTTCTCGCTCTATTCTCCTTCATCTGGACATTGGGGCCAACACTCTATATCAAAGGACAACCCTACTTGGAAGGTATGTTGCCAATACGTTTCCTCAACGCTCTTCCTATTTTAAAATTCTTAAGAACTCCGACACGATTTGCCTTCTTCATCCCTCTTTCAGCAGGAATATTACTCGCCGCAACACTTGCTCATCTCGGCAAACGAAGTCTGTTGCTATCAAGGACAACAGCGCTCATTGTGTTGGGATGGATCGTTCTGGAATTCATCCCAACGCCACAAGTGTTAATTCCAAAACAAATTTTTATTTCCTCTTTTTACAACATGATTCGTCAAGACCCTGCCCAATATGGCATTCTTAACATTCCTGCGGATTTTTACGGTGCGCGGGGCGGAGGTGATATTTTCCAATATGCACAGACCATCCACCAGAAGCCAATTGTTGGTGGCTACATCGCCAGGACCCCTACCTATGTTTCCAAAACGCGCGACAACTCCCCCTTCATTCAAGCAGTTGAGCAGCACGAATACGACCAGGACCAACGCCTTCGTTTGAGCCCTGAAGGGTTTTCCGACATGCGAGGCACCTTGAAATCGCTCAATCTTCGCTATGTTGTCGTCCATCGCCCTTTGATTAGTGGCAATGAATGGCCGAATGTCTCCTACTGGTTAGAGAAAGGCTTAGGGCCTCCAATCTTTCAAGATGAATGGATAGAAGTCTATAATGGCTACCACCAATAAACAACCTGCCGAAGACGACTCCTATCAAATAAAAAAGGAGATATTTCACCTTAATTTATCCCATACTGGGCTTATCACTCAGGATTGATCAAGATTGTTTTTCTTGACACGATCCGGCGTTTACGCTAAGTAACGCGATCAATATATTACGCTTTCGCATGTGAGCAGAGATCCGTTTATTGCCTTCGATTCCCCTGATGACCGCCATTCCCGTCGTGATTTTCGGTCATTTCTACAACAGAGAATCGTCCCCAAACAACATCCATCCTGATCATCATGCCCGCCAGAAAACTCTTCTGGATCGGCGCAATAGCTCAAAGTAAACTTGGCCCACATTATTACCAGGCACGGGACGGCTTGCGCTAGCCGGACAACGTGCCTTTCATCGTTTCATCACATTTTCAAGGAGAAACCCATGTGTCGTCTCGCCATGAAGACTGCCAGCGAACCATTCTCCCCTTACTCTGTTATCTCCGCCATGGAGGCCATGCAGGAGGGGTATGACGGTAGTGGTCTTGGTTTGCTGCTCCGAGGGGTTCAGTTCGCCGATTATAAGTACCAGGCTGGCAATCCAATCCTCTCCGGCATCGCCCACACGGACGCAGCCCTGTCCCGCTTAAATGCCTTTATGTCGGCCCAAGGCTACACCCTCAAGTACGATCACGAGTTCGATGTCAACGCCTCACTGATTGAAGCCAAGGATCGCTATAAATATTTCTTGCGGGTCTATAACATTCCGGAAAGCTTCAAAGATTTCAGTCAAGACCAGATCGATCAGCAACTGATGCTGACCCGTTTGGCGCTTAGAGCCGACGGTGAAGCGCATGGCAACGACCTGACCGCCTTCTCTTTCTGGCCGGACGTTGCCATGATCAAAGAGGTTGGCTGGCCGCTTGATATCGGTAACGCGCTTGGTCTTAACGACAACCGGATTACCTCCCGTATTTGTATGGCGCAAGGTCGCCAGAACACCAACTACGGTATCAATCTCTACGCTTGCCATCCCTTCTTCATCCAGGGAATCGCCACCATGACCAACGGCGAAAATACCGCCTTCGTGCCGATCAAGGAGTACCTCTCCGGCATGCACTATCCTGGCTATATCGGCTATCAGAGTGATTCCGAGGTCTTTGCCCACATCCTGCACTATGTGGTCAAACAGCTGAAGTTGCCACTCGAAGTCTACAAGCATGTCATCACGCCCTTAAAGACCAACGAGTTGCTGAGCCACCCGCAAGGCACCTTCCTGAAAGGCCTGCGCGATGCCTGCCGACGCCTGATCATCGATGGCCCTAACTGCGTCATGGGCACCCTGCCAGACGAGACCACCATCATGGTCATGGATACCAAAAAAATGCGCCCAGCTACCATCGGCGGCAAACCCGGCGAGTGGGCCCTAGCCTCGGAAATTTGCGGCGTTGACGCCATGGTGCCGGACCGCGATAAATCATTAGACTTCCAACCAATGCGGGAAAACACCGTCATTGTGACACCCGACCGACAGGAGTATACGATATGGTCTCAATTCGATCAATTCCCTCTACACCAAGCAGCCTAACCTATCACGATCTACCCTGGATCGTCGAACACCGCGAGGATCGCTGCACCCTTTGCGGACGCTGCACCTCCGTCTGCCCAACTGAGGCCATCTATTTGGCCTACCGCAGACAGCGCATGCCAAAGCTCGATATCCTGCAAAAAAAGCGGGGGAACGAATACCGCACCTTTACCGGCATTCGCCAAAGAACCGATGTCGATCACCGCTGTATCGGTTGCGGCATGTGCTCCATGGTCTGTCCCAATGAGGCCATCGGACCTCAGGCCAACAGCAATGATGACCGGGTTCGCTTTCACAATTACCAGAAGGGTGATGCGTGGAAACGTGGCGGACGCCGCAACGATCGTTCGAGCCTGCTCGATCAGATCTCCTTCAACCGCATCTCCATGCTCACTGATCCGGCCTTGGACGCTGGGCGTCATGAATTCCACATGAACACCCTGCTTGGTCGAGTCCTCCCCCCTGAGGAGTATATCCGTCGGCAGGCCGCAGGAGAATGGATTCCGCCCGTCCGTGAAATCTTCCCCTTTATCATCGGCTCCATGTCCTTTGGTGCGCTTTCGCCAAATATGTGGCTCGGGCTTTTGCAAGGTGTTGCCTACTGCAATGAGGTCTTGGGGATTCCGGTTGTCATGTGCACCGGTGAGGGTGGCTGTCCGCCGTGGGTCCTGAAGAGTAAATTTCTGAAGTACATCATCCTGCAAATCGCCTCCGGCTATTTTGGTTGGGACGAAATCATCCGTGCCATCCCGGAAATGCAGTGCGATCCGGCGGCCATTGAGATCAAGTACGGGCAAGGTGCCAAGCCCGGTGACGGTGGACTCTTGATGTGGTTCAAGGTCTCGAAACTGATTGCCCGCTTGCGCGGCGTACCAGAGGGGGTTGACCTGCCTTCACCGCCGGTACATCAAACGCTCTACTCGATTGAGGAGAGCGTCATGAAGATGATCCAGACCATGTCGATGGCATGGAACTTTAAAGTACCGGTCTATCCTAAAATCTCCGGCTCCACCTCCGCTAAATCGGTGTTAAATAACCTGGTGCGTAACCCCTACGCCTCAGCCCTCTTGATTGACGGAATCGATGGCGGTACCGGTGCCGCATACAACATCAGCATGGATGCCACCGGACACCCCATCGCCTCCAATGTTCGGGCCTGCTATCTTGATCTTGTTGCCCAAGGCAAGCAGAACGAGATTCCAATCTTTGCCGCCGGCGGCATCGGCAAGAACGGCAATACCGTGCAGAATGCCATGGCCTTGATCATGCTCGGTGCCTCTGGCGTGCACATGGGCAAATTCATCATGCAGGCTGCGGCCGGTTGTCTCGGCAGTGAAAAGAACCGCTGCAATGTCTGCAGCTTGGGCATATGCCCCAAGGGTATCACCAGCCAGAACCCCAAACTCTATCGTCGCCTGGACCCCGATCAAGTCGCCCAGCGCGTTGTCGATGTCTTCATGGGGATCAGTACCGAAATGAAAAAGGTCATGGCACCTCTTGGCCGCTCTCAGAGTCTCCCCATCGGCATGTCAGACGCCCTGGGCATTTCTGACAAGGACGTAGCAGATCTCTTACAAATTAAATATATTTGCTAGAAAATCGGTGGATTGGCCGCAAAAATCCACCATTTATCTCAGATAAGGAGTATCGAAGTGAAAGGCGAGAACACGAATGCCATCACCGTTAAAGGAATAGATGCCAATGGCCAGCGAATCAGCTCAAAAGAGTTCGAAGAACTGGTGCAGGAGGCATTCAAAAAGTCGACCCACCTGATCCTGGAGTCCTATGGGCAACACAATGTCGGCGGACGACTGCTTGGGGCGAAGGAACCAATTACAATCTCGATCAGCGGGCCAGTTGGCCAACGCTTAGGCTGCATGGGTCGCCCTGGCACCCGCATTGTCAGTCATGGCCCTGCCTCGGATGATGTCGGCTACCTCAATATCGGTGCCGATATCGTCGTGCTCGGCCATGCCAGCAACGGTGTTTGCAACGCCATGGCGGAAGGCAGAGTCATGATTGGTGGTTCCATTGGTGCCCGGGCCTTGACCATGACCAAATGGAACCCTGACTACCAACGCCCCCAGCTTTGGGTCTTGGGGTCAGTCGGTGACACCTTTGCGGAATTCAACTGCGGCGGCATCGGTATCGTCTGCGGTATCGAACCGAAATCAAACAATATTCTCGGTTACCGTCCATGCGTCGGCATGGTTGGCGGCTGGATCTATTTCCGCGGTCAAACCGACAGCTCTTACTCCAAAACCAATGTCAAAGAGGTAACGCCTGATGATGGGCAATGGCAGTGGTTGATGGAGCGCATGCCAGAGTACCTGCAGTCCATTGGCCGCGAAGACCTGCTACCAACTCTGTCTGTGCGTGAAGAGTGGAAGATGCTCATCGCCATCACGCCGCAAGAACGAGCTCTGATGTTCAGCGGCCCCATGCCCATGCACGAGTTCCGCACCAAGGTCTGGGACAAGGCCTTTGGCGGTGACCCCTTGCGTGATCTTGCCCCAGGGCTTGACCGCTCGCCAATCGGCATCATCGAAACTGGTGACCTGCGACGCAAAAAACCCTATTGGGCCAACCGTGAATCGGCCGCCCCCTGCTCGTTTTATTGCCCGGTGCATATCCCGACCATCGATCGTTTGCGCCTGCTTCGCGACGGGAAGGGACAAGAGGCCTACGACCTGATTCTTTCCTACACCCCATTTCCTGCATCGGTATGCGGCGCTATCTGCCCAAATCTCTGTATGGAAAACTGTTCTCGCCAAGTGGTTGACACCCCGATCGATGTCGCTCTCCTCGGACGTTCAGTCCTTGGGGCTCAAAGACTACCCTGCAAACCTGCCAACGGCAAGAAGGTCGCCATCATCGGTGGCGGTCCTGCCGGTATCAACGCCGCCTACCAACTCGCTCGCGCAGGTGTCGAGGCCCATATCTTCGAAAAAGACACCCAGCTCGGTGGCAAACTGGCGCAGGTCATCCCCTGGGAGCGTCTGCCGATGGCCACGTGGCAGGCTGAAATTGATCGCTTCATGCAGATGGAGCATGTCAATGTCCATTTCGGAGTTGACATGACAACCACGAAATTTGCCGAACTGCAGAAAGATTTCGATTACGTCGTTGTTGCGGTCGGCACCCATGAGCCGCGCAAAATCCCCTTCCCGGGGCACGAACGCGTCATCCCGGCTCTCGACTTTTTGAAGTCCGGCAAGAGTGACGCCCCAATGCCGGTAGGCAAACAGGTGGTCATCATCGGTGCCGGTAACGTTGGCTGTGACGTAGCCTGCGAGGCTTACCGCCTTGGTGCGGAACAAGTGACGCTGGTTGATATCCAGAAGCCTTTGGCCTTTGGCAAAGAGCGCAAAGCCGCCGAGGCATTGGGTGCTACTTTCAAATGGCCGGTGATGACAAAAGAGGTCACCGATGCCGGGCTGGTGGATAATCAGGGCAACCTGATCCCAGCCCAGACCGTCATCATCTCCATCGGTGATGTCCCTAAGCTCAATTTCCTGCCAGAGAGCGTTGAGTGCCTGAAGGTAGGTGGTGCCAGCTGGGTCAAATCCGACAAGGCTGGTCGCACCTCAGTGTCTAATATCTTTGCCGTTGGCGATGTCGAACGGCCTGGGCTTGCTACCAACGCCTTAGGGGCTGGCAAAAACGCCGCAGATGCTATCATCGCCGAGATTGAAGGACGCGAATGGCAGCCATTCACCAAAAAACTTATCCCGCTGGCGAACCTTGTCGTAACCCATTACGCCCCGGATGCGACCCCAGCAAAGACAGCTGATGCACAGGCCGACAAATGCCTAAGCTGCGGTTCCTGTCGCGATTGTCACCTCTGTGAAACCATGTGCCCAACAGGTGCCATCAGCCGCAGAGATCTCCCTGAAATCGATTTCTACGAATACATTTCAGATAATGACAAGTGCATCGCCTGTGGCTTCTGTGCCGACACATGTCCATGCGGCATCTGGCAGATGAGGGGTTTTTAACCCCAGCTCGCTTTCTAAACAATCCCTGAAAAAAATATCCCCTTCCGTAAAGGGAGGGGATTTCGCCCAAGATCGCTGGTGACGACGACAAGCAAGCTACGAAGATAGTTGTTCAGAATCCCGAACACCTAGAGACTCGTAAATCTGCAGGGTCTCTTTTGAGTTGTTGAGTGTATAGAAGTGTATCCCTCTCACCTCGTTATCAATAAGATCGCGCACCTGCTCCGTTGCCCAATGGACCCCGACCTTGGCAACATACTCATCGTTATCCGCCCGCCCCACTGCCTTCAATAATCGGGCAGGAATTCTTGACCCCGCCGCCAATTCCGCCATCCGCACCATCCCCTGGCGACAGGTAATGGGCATGATACCGGCGATGATCGGTACCCTGATGCCCGCCAACTCACATCGTTCACAAAAATCATAGAAGTCACGGTTTTCGAAAAAGAGCTGGGCCACTATATAGTCGGCTCCAGCATCAACCTTGGCCTTCAAGTAATCAATCTCAAGCAAACGATTGGGCGTGCCGGGGTGACCTTCTGGAAAGCCAGCAACCCCCACACAGATGCTCGGAAAATACTTTTTGATGAAGCCGACAAGATCGGCCGCATGGCTAAAACCATCCAACGGTTGCGTGACAGCCGCCTGCCCCTTGGGAGGATCGCCCCGTAAGGCCAGGATATTCTCAATCTCATTTTGGCAGTAACGATCCAGAATCATCCGCATCTCATCCTTCGAATGACCGACACAGGTCAAATGCGAAACCACTGTCAGATCGGTCTCCTTTTTAATCCTGACGACCAGGTTGTGGGTATATTCTCTGGTCGAACCGCCCGCACCGTAGGTAACGCTCACATAGGCAGGCTTCAGCGGCATCAACTGCGCAATGTTTTCAAACAACTTATCCCAACCGTCATCGGTTTTCGGCGGAAAGAACTCAAAACTAAACGAAGGCTGTTGCCGAGCCAGAATGTCCTTAACCTGCATCCTGCATTCTCCAGAAATAGACCATAAAAGTAAGTTATCCGACCCCTAATTTCCCCTTGGTACTGCCCAGGTTCTATGCTAACCTGAACTAGGTATAATTACCAAAAGCAACAAACACCGCCCGCAAAGGAGAAGCCATGCCAATTGTTGTTGCCACAACCAAGGTTTTAGTGGTCGAAGACGAAATCACCCAGCGCAACCTTTTGCGCGCCAAACTCGAAAAGGAGGGCTACCACGTCATTGAGGCAACTGACGGTCAGGAAGGTCTTCAGGCCATCCTCAACGACCCGGAGATTCGTCTTGTCCTCACCGATCTCAGTATGCCGAACATGGATGGCTATCAACTTATCGGAGCACTCCGCAAGAAAGAGAGCCGCTACACCTACATCATCGTTTTGACTGCCAGTGACGGTAAAGACTCGCTCGTCAAGGCGCTCGCGCTTGGCGCAGATGACTATCTCAAAAAACCCGTGCACCAGGATGAGTTATCCTTACGAATGCTTGGCGGTCGCAGACTGCTCCGCTTGGAGGTGCAAGACGAAATCATCATGGCCATGGTCAAAATGGCTGGGGCTAGAAGCGATGAAACCGGAACGCACCTGACCCGAGTCCGTGCCTACTGTAAGATCCTGGCCCTTGATCTCTGCGAAACACACCCTGAACTGAAACTGAACAAAAGCTGGGCCGAAGATGTCGCCCGGGTCAGTCCTCTGCATGATATCGGTAAAGTTGCGATTGCCGACGACGTACTGAAAAACCCTGGCCGCTTGAACGAAGACGCCATGGCTCTGATGAAGACCCATACCTCGATTGGCGGGGGTATTCTCAAAGAAATTTATGAACGTACCGGATCTCCCTACCTGCACCTGGCCTTTGAGGTGGCGCAGTACCATCACGAAAAATGGGACGGTGGTGGTTATCCAGAGGGGTTACATGGCAACCAGATCCCGCTGGCCGCCCGGATTGTCACCCTCGCCGATGTCTTTGACGCCCTTACCACGAAACGCTGCTACAAAGAGGCCTTCCCCTATGCAAAGGCCAAAGAAATTATTCTGGCCAATCGCGAACACCTCTTCGACCCAATGGTGGTTGATGCCTACCTGCGGCACGAAGAGGAATGGCTGGAGGTATTCAATCGAGAGCAATAGAACCTGCCGGGCCGAACAGGGATAACAACCAGCAGTCGACGCTTCGTGGTCTTAGTGACCACACTTATTCCTCCGGCGGCTCGTAAGAATCCATATTTTTATGGTGTGAGCCAATGCGCAGCTTCTGGAAACTCTCCTCAAGCCATTCAACCCCAACCAGCACGGCGAGCGTAGCTAGGGTGGTCGCCATCGCCATGCCATAGTAGCCCATCCCCACGGAAGAGCCAATGGTAGCCAGCACCCAGATCACAGAGGCTGAAGTCACACCTGTCACCAAGCCCTCTTTCGACATGATAACCCCCGCCCCCAAAAAACCGATACCCGTTACGACTTGGCTCAACACCCGTAACTGATCTCCCTTTTCCGGGCCATAGCTTGAGCCAAGGACCACAAAGATTGTGGTGCCCAAGCAGATCAAGCAACTGGTGCGGATGCCGGCAGGTTTTCCGCGCAATTGTCGATCAAGCCCGACAATTGCCCCACAGACAATAGAGACGACAATCTTTTGCCAAAGGTCCGGGGTCGTAAATGAAACCGTATCCATAATCTGAGGTACCAACACTAGTCAGCTTCATTAAAATGACAGCTTGGAAGCTGCCCGTTAAGATCCTTCACATAAATCAACTTATCCGCACCAACTCGGTAAAAATCGGCCAGCCGCGCCCGCAGGGCAAAACCCACCTTATCATAAAATCGACAGGCAGGAAGATAGGCGGGTAGAGAAGAGGTGTCAACGTGAATCTGACGCCCCTGCGCTTCGACAATAATCTTTTCCATGTAACCGGCCAATCGCTGCCCAACTCCTTGGCGGGCAAAAGCAGGTGCAACAGCAAGCCAATAAAGGTCCCAGCAGCGCTCGGTCATCGGGATCACACCAAAGACGATGAAGCCGACCACCCTGTCATCCTCTTTGGCACAATAGCCGTAGTACTCCTGAAAAGGGTGCCTGGCAGCCTCTTCACAAACCTCCACCGCCGCCGCGATCTCCCGCTCTACAAAGTTATGCAGATCGGTGAGCAACTGCCGAATCGGAGCAAGATCAGACGGCAATAACACGCAAATGGAAAATCGACTCATCGCCCTGTCTGCATTGCAAAAAAAAAGCTACCATTAACGCCAGAAAGAGATGATGCACGCTAGCCGCCTCAAATCCTCACCTTTGTCCTCCGACAACGACACAATCCGCAGCCCAATCTTACTCAGAAAGTACGAGATCACGCTATTGCCAATCACAACAATTTTCAATTAATATTTTAGTCTTCGAGTTTTTTCGTGCCGAAGTCGCTCATGGTCAACGCAGCTCGTCTGCTCAGCAACAAAAAAAAATTTGACAATCCCTTCTCCGTCCCCATAAAATATTCCTGAGGACAATAACCATTATGAAATGCTACCAGAGGAGGTATCATTTCAACCCCTAAAAACCACAAGGAGAGCGTGATGAAGAAAGGATTGATGACATTGTGCATGGGCTGCGCGTTAGTATTATTGAGTGGGCACTTGGTCCACGCCAATGAAGTCGACAAAGGAGGAATTCCTGCCGCCGAGCTAGACAGTTCATTCAAAAAAATGTCTTGGGGATCACCGGTATGGGACAATGCTGATATCCTGCAGGCCTATAATGACGGCACAAAAATGCTTTTGGTTGACACCAGACCTGAGAGTTTCTTCAAAAAGGGTACCCTCAGAAATGCCGTCCTCCTCGCCTTTGACAAAAGTGACTCTGCAGATAACGGTCTGACCGAAGCCTCCCTATCCGAGGCCCTCGCTAAGGCCGGTATGACCAAAGAGAACGCTAAGATCGTCATGTTTTGCCAAGGACCGAAATGCCATCGGAGCTATAACGCCTCCTTTGTTGCGGTCAGCAAATGGGGCTACTCTCCAGACAGTGTCATCTGGTATCGGGATGGCTACCCCAATCTCGTCAAGGAGATTCAGGGCGACGCCAAGCTGAAGCGGAAAGCTAACAAGTACCTAAGCGAAGAGGCGATGAAATCGCTATAATCCAAGCAAACACTTAGATATTTTCCCGGATGGCCGCACGGCATGGGTGTGTGGCCATCTTTTTTTTCGCTGCCCCTCATCTCTTGGAGTTACCTCAATGAGCCTTAATGAAACTGCACGAGGCACCCTTTGCCTGCAGACAAAAATCATGGCCGTTTTTGCCTGCTCTTTTGCCCTGCTGCTGCTGGTGATGTCTTTCATGCACTACAGGGCAATGAGCCAATTGGACGCCACCCTGAGCAACACTATGCGTCTAGGGCATACCATTGCCAAAAATGGTGCCATTGCGAACCAGGAAAAATTGATGGATAAAGCACTGACATCCATCTTGAACACCAGCGAAACAGCCACTTTTCTTGCAGACCCGAGTAACACAGCGGCAGGACTTATCCTGCGTGGACTCTACATAACTCTGCAGACGGAACGCTACGGACGCATCACTTTTTATGACGCCAATTATAAAGTTCTGCTTCAGGAACACGACGAGAAACTCCCACCTGTAGAAGAAAGTCTCCCTGAACGCTTCCGTTCATTCTACCAGCAGACAGCCAAGAGCTTTGAGAACAGCTTTTATTTCCGTAGGATAGAGAACAAGACAGGAGTGGGCACCGTTGAATACTGCGGGGTCACGGTCATTACCGACAGCAACGACAAGGTGGTCGGCTTTGTTGAGGTAAGCATGATGCCCAAGGTCTGGGTTGAGGCGATCGCCAAACTGACCGAAAGCGTTGGCGCGACCTACGATCCAGCCAATAATGCCTTTGCCTTCAGCATGGATCAAGAGCTTTATGGTGAAATCGGCAAAAAAATCAACGCTGCCTCCGTGACCGATGGAACCGCTACCTACTGCGTGGCCAACAAGAAGTTCGTCATCGACCGAATACCACTGAGCAACAACAATGAAGCCCTTGAAGGCTGGCTGTGGTTGGGAAAAGACAAAACAGAGGCCATCCGACTAGACAAGCGCAATCAGCTAATCAGTGCCCTCTTGATCGTTCTTGTCGTCCTGGCAAGCGTTATCGGCACCATAACGACCTTACGCCGTGGAGTCATTAAGCCAGTAATGGCGGTCGTCGAAAATTTGGAAGAGAGCGGCAGGACTATTCTCGCCCTCGCCGAACAAGTTGCCTCGGCCAGCACCAGCATTGCCGATGGTTCCTCCCGCCAAGCAGCCTCCATCGAAGAGACCTCGGCCTCGGTCGATGTGACCACCTCCATGACCGCCACCACCGCCGAAAACGCCTCAGAGGCAGAGCGCCTGAGCAAGGACACCGCCAACATAGTTTCAACCGGCAACGCAGACATGCAGTCATTGATGCAGGCCATGGACGGCATTGCCAATGCGAGCGCCGAAAGTCTGAAGGTAGTCAAAACCATTGACGCTATCGCCTTTCAGACCAATCTGCTGGCACTGAACGCCGCCGTTGAGGCTGCCAGGGCAGGGGAAGCCGGAGCCGGTTTCGCCGTCGTTGCTGACGAAGTACGTAATCTCGCCATGAGTGCGGCTCAATCGGCAAAAGAGACCAATCTGCTCATCTCTGACATTGTCAAAAGGATCGAAGACGGGCAGGAGATGGTTCGCACCAGTGTCGACACTTTTACGGCTATTGTCGACCGCTCGAACAAGATAAGCGCCCTTATCTCCGAGATAACTCGCACCAGTCGAGAACAGGCAACCGGTACAGCCCAAATCAGTATTGCCATGACCGAAATCGATTCGGTCACCCAGAGCAACGTCTCTTTGGCCGAGGAAAGCGCCGCCATCGCTACCGAGATGGATTCTCAGGCCAACAAGGTCAATCAGAACATCAGCCAGTTATCAACCATCATCGGCAGTTAGAGATCCAGAGTCACAAAATGAAAAAGACGACCAACATCCGGCCGTCTTTTTCATTTTGTCTGGCAGATTTTATATAACTGCCTCCAACAGTTTCCCTCAGACTATAAATCGGCAACCTTGCGAGTGACAACCCGAAACTCGTCAATCTCTATCTCCCCCTGCCCTTCCCCAAGAAGGTGAAACGAAAAGCCACGGCGCCCCGTGGGATTGTCAATATCAAACGAAACATCCCCCACTTCCCCTTGCTGTAAAACCGGCAACTCCGGTGGTTTTATGCTACTTTCCTTATCAAACTCCTTGAGAGCCAGACGAAGGAGGGCTCCCTTGGTATCGGTTGTCACCGCCCTGATACGGATAGTAACAGTGGTACGGGTTCCCGGAGAAAAAGAGAGGTATTGCGCACCGATCAAATTGTCGATCCAATCATTCTGCACCAACACTTTCAGTTGACGACGATCACCATCGGCAAAGAGATAGTCCTGTTCTCCATCAGGGAGAGAGATTGAATGATTGAGTACTTCGGCCAGGGAAGCTTCCTGCTGCGCCTCAACTCCAGAATACCTGCGAATCTCAACCGCATGAGGAACCATGAAGCGGAACTCCTGGCGGTACTCCCGACAAAGGTGCTCGAAATCACACTCCACCAGATTGCCATGACTGTTTAAATGACGAAAAATTCCATTGGTGTATGACAGCATCTCCCGTCCCTCGTCATAATCACGGAAAAGGCTCCGCCCTGCAAGTCCCTCCCGCTCAATGACCGGGAAATCAAAATAATCCAACACCGAGGCGGTAATATCAATAAGTCCGTAGACACCACCCTTAAAAGCAGGCAGGCTCTCACGCTCTGGCGCAAAAATCAGATTCAGCCCCCACGCACTGGCCAAGCGTAGTTGGTCATGGCCATGCGACTCATCTGAGGTGATAATCACTAAAGTATTATCCAGTACTCCCATCGCCTTTAGCTTGGGCAGAAAGGTAGCAAGCGCATCATCGAGATAGGCTGTAGCCGCCAGCATCTCGGTAGGGTACCGTTCCAGATAGGATTTAGGCGCGCCATAGGGCTGATGCGTCCCGACAGTCAGTAAGGTTAGAAACCAAGGGCCTCCCTGCTTCTCCAATCCCTTGATGGCATCAAGGGCACCAACAAAAAAGGCCTGATCATCCCAGCCCCAGGCAATTTCATTTTCAGGATCACCGACGATGCTCTCCCGTCCACTGGTCATCATGAAACCGATGTGGGGCATAACCTTATCCTTAGACATAAACGCGAGGTCAGCGGCCTGCAGGAAATTGGTATTGAAACCATGCCGGGCAAGTTGCGCCGGCAGGCAGGACTCTTGCCTACCCTGCACGGCCAGGAGTTCGGTGGCCTTCGGCGTACTGCCATCAAGTTTTGGGAAATTCCCGCACAGTATAGAGTATAGCCCACGAATGGTTTGGTGATTGTGTGCGACAAAATCCGGGGTGTGCATAGCACCATACTCTTTTGCCAAGGCGCTAAGGTGGGGCATAGGGTGTTGATCCAACTGGTAGCCCGCCGCTTTGCGAATTTGATCGACATAGGCCCCAGAGATCCCCTCAAGTATCACTAACAGGACATTGCGGGCCTTGCCCTGTCCAACCAAACGCCGCCCGTCAAGATCCAATCGAGCAATACTCTCCGCCTCACGATGGGCCCAAGCCAAGACATTGGCCTCATCCGGCTTATTGATCTGCGCCACACTCTCCCTGAACAACTTATGAAAGACAGCATACTGCGTCCAAAGATCCGCTTCTAAATTCAACCGCCGGGCAAAGGGGTGCAGGGAAAATGCGAGAGCAATGAAGAGAAGACAGATATTTCTCAGAGAGGAGGAGCGTGATGGCTGACCAGCCCGCCAACGCAGTACGGCAACCCCAAAACTGGCGAGCAACATAGCCACCAGATAACCTGGCCAAGCCAAACCGTTGCCCTGCAGAGACTGGCGGATCATGGTAGGATCAACCAAGTAGATGAAATCTCGGAGATTCGGCATGCGCCCGACAGCCAGTACCAGCTCCAGGCTTGAGCTTTGCAAAACGCTCCACACCAAAAGGACAACGCCCTGCACAATAAAAGAACGCCGATACAATAACAGAAACGCCACGGCAGCAGAGCCCAGTGAAGAGATCAAGCCAGCGAATGACCACCCCCAAAGCACCCCATGGAACACTGCGGGGAGCATGAGGACAAAGAGCAAACTAAAAAGGTGCGCCCTGCCCCAATATCCCCGAAAAGGGCCGCGAAGGCTCAAGAACTTCTCCCCAATAATGCACAGAATACGTCTTTCATAGAGACATTATGTGATTGGTCTGAGGGCTGTCATTTGTCGAACGACATCGCCATCCACTGCCTATTTCAGAAAAGCATGTGGATCGACCGGCTGTTTTCGCGGTTGCGTTCGGAGAAGAATGCCCTTGCGCATTGCCTGCTCCCCTTCGGCCTTCATGCCTTTTTTGGCATAGGCGAGACCAAGATTGAAATGCAACTCCGAATACTCCGGATCAAACTGCAACCCTTGCTGATAGGTCTCGATAGCCCTGTCGAGTTGCCCATCCTTCGCATACGCCTGGCCCAGGTTAACATAAAAAACCCCTGATTTTTTTTGTATCTCTGGGAGCTTAGCCAATGTCTCGATCGCCTTTTTAGGTTCGCCACTCTCTCTTTGCGCTACGCTCAAGTTAATCAGCACTTCCGGATCATTGTCGATATAACGCATATAGAATTCATAATCTCTTCTGGCCTCCACAAATTTTTCGGCGTTGAGGTAAAGATTGCCCCGCAACTGGACATTATTCAAGATAAAATTCGTCATCAAGCCTTGCCCCTTCGATGACATCGTCGTTTTCAATGATTGATTCATCACCTCAAGTGCCCTTGATGGGCTCCCGTCGTCACGGTAGAGGACTGCCAGATCATAGGCAGTTTGCGGGTGGGTAGGATCGACCTCAAAAGCCTTCTGGAGATTAGT
>JAQUKQ010000044.1 GCA_028718985.1 Desulfobulbaceae bacterium
CATTGCTTAATCCATCGGCCAAACGGCAGCCGCCCGTTTCTGGCTCGATGGTCTTGGCGCTTGCTCTGACAGAAGAGATGAAAACCTTATTCGGAGGATACACATGAATACAACGAGAAATACCACCATCCTAATTTTGGATGATGAACCTATTGTTGGAAAGCGCCTCAAGCCTTCCTTAGAGAAAAAGGGTTATGTGGTTGAAGTATTCACTGAAAGTATTGAGGCCTTGAAGCGAGTCAAGGAACAGGATTTCGATATAGTTATTACCGATCTGAAGATGGAGGGCATTGACGGGATGCAGTTTCTGTCTGAAGTGAAAGAACGCTCTCCACGGACAGAAGTTATCGTTATCACGGGATTTGCTACCATGGAAACGGCGAAGGAATCTTTTCAGAAAGGGGTGTTTGATTTTCTGGCGAAACCCTTTAAGCTTGGCGAAATCACGGCTGTGATCCAAAAGGCAGAAGGCAAATTGCACAACAACTAATCTTCCGTCAGGACGATTTGAATAGAGGTGAACAGCATGATTAAGGCTCTTGTTGATTTAGATGAAAACTTGGCTTCGAGTATTGCGCTGCGATATGTCTCTCATCTTAGTACGTTGCTCGATTTGCAGGTGCAGATCATCCATGTCGAAGAAATAGATAGAGGCGAACATGCCAGTGGTTCTGGTTGGGTGAGAAGGACCTGGGAAAAAGGGGTGGAAGACGCTGGTGCTGCGGCCATTCATCGCCTATTGAAGACTGAAAAGGTGGACTGTTCCTTGGCAGCAGTGCCGAGGATTGCCATAGGGAGTCATGACGACGCTGTGCTGGAAGAGCTTAGGAGCTATGTCTACGATCTTTTCATCAAAGGCATTGTCAGCACTTCAAAGGTTGGAGATTTTTATCAATTGATTGAGACAAAGCTTTTTACCAGCTGTTCTTGTCCGATGCTGATCGTTAAAAACCTCATTATCAACAATAAGGTGGTGTTGCTCTGTGGCGATGGGGTCGATCTGCAGAGCTTGATCCCTCAATTTGTTAGAATTTGTAGCGGGGCCGATCTTGATCTTGAGTTGATCTATTATAAGTTTCAGGAAAATAATGAACTTCTTTTCTTAGATAAAAGTGAAGCTGGTAGTGTTTTGCTAGAGGCGGAAGAGATGTTGCGTGCCGCAGGGCTTGTTCCGACGAGTAGTAAAGTTTTGAGCGGCTCTCCCGAACAAGGAGGTGAGTATCTCAGCAGTTGCGGACTGGCTGTTTCCACATTCCCAACCAGGAAAGGTCCGCGTATGGAGTTGTTGGCCAATGCGCCCTCGCCGCTCTTGCTTTGTCGGTAAAGGTATCTTTGAGGACTTTGTTCAGGAGGAAGTATCGTGAAAATATTAATTGCCTTAGATGCTAACAGTTATAGTGCTGAAATAATAAGCGATGTGACGAAATTGGCTGCCAATACTTGGGCCGATGTCACTATGTTGGCAGTGCAATCTAGAGGGGAGGCAGAGTGTCCTGACGCAACGCTGGTTAAGGCCCTCAGCAGTAACCAGAAGAACTTTTTCGCTCAGTATCAGGGAGGGGAGCTCCCTCATGGTGAGGCAAATCCGCAAGGTTTTATGCAGACAACTCCAGGGGTTTGGCAGACGAGTGGAAGTGGCAGAAAGGAGTTTACTCTGAAAATACGAAGTGGTGAACCGATCAAGGAGATACTTGCTGAAGCAGGTGAGCGGCAGTGTGATCTCATCATTCTTGGTTGCAGTAAGGATAACGGTTGTCAGTGGGATGCCGAAATCGATTTACCACAAAAAATTGCTCGTGATGCGGATTGCTCTGTACTGGTGATCAAAGAAGGCCGGATTCCAAAAAACATTACCTGCTGTTTAGATCAGGCAATGGTCAGCCAAGAGTCACTGGAGATGGTCAGCCAAATCGTCAATCTGCACCAGGCCGACTTGAAGATTGTTGGCCTCACCGGACCGAAAGGCCTGCCTGGCAAAGGTGAAGTCGAAAAGAAAATGCAGGAGATTCTCCACTATTACACAGCGAGAAAAGTGACCACTTTGATAAAACTTGTCGACAACGAGGATTTAGAGAAGTTTGTTGAGCGCGCCACGAGAGAAGGGATGATTGCCTTATGGATGGGGAAAAAGTCTTTGCTTGCCAAGATTTTTTCCAAGGATCTGATTGGGAAACTGGTTGCGACCAGCAACTCTTCGGCGTTGATTTTGAGATAATTGCAACCAAGGCTGCAGATGACTGTGGCCTTAATTATTCGTTTATTTTCACAACAAGGAGGAAACACACGATGTACATGTATCTGCCAATCGCGCTTACCAGCGTTAATTACCTGCTGGTAATCGCACTAGGACTCTCGGTCGGTCTGCTCTCCGGCCTCTTCGGCGTGGGGGGCGGTTTTTTGATGACCCCTTTGCTGATGATGATCGGCATACCACCCACCATTGCAGCTGCTACTGATGCTAACCAGATTGTTGCTGCCTCGTCGTCAGGTATGTTCACCCATTGGCGTCTTGGTAACGTCGATTACAAGATGGGGATCTATCTCCTTATCGGCGGCTTCATGGGCGGCGCCGCAGGTGTACAGGTTATCAAACTTCTCTCTGCTACAGGTGGCGCTGACTTTTTGATCAAGATGACCTATGTGGTCATGCTTGGGCTTGTAGGTTCCTTCATGTTTGTCGAGAGTTTGGTGGCGATGAAAAAAAGTAAGTCAGGAAAGCCGACTGCTTCTGCAGCGGCTACGAAAAAGGGTGGAATCATGAGTCTCCTGCCCTTGCAGACCTACTTCGAAAAATCCGGCGTAACATTCTCCGGCCTGGTGCCTTTTGGTTTGGGCGTTTTTGTTGGTATTCTTGCTGCTATTATGGGCGTCGGCGGTGGTTTTCTCATGGTGCCGATCATGATATACATGCTGCGTATGCCAATGCACGTCGTTGTTGGCACCAGCTTGTTTCAGATCCTCTTTACCTGTATTGAAGTTACCTTTTTACAGGCCTATTACAACCGTACGGTTGATTTCATCTTGGCCCTGTTGTTGCTTATCGGCTCGGTTTTTGGTGCTCAGATTGGTGCCATGCTTGGTAAAAAATTGCACGGCGAGCAGTTGAAGATTTTGCTTTCTATCATTGTGCTTGCAGTAACGGTCAAATTGGTATTTGACCTTGTGCTTCAACCCGCTAACCTCCTTTCTTATGCGGGAGGTCACTGATATGATGAAAAATACATT
Organism: Desulfobulbaceae bacterium; assembly: GCA_028718985.1. Classification (GTDB taxonomy): domain Bacteria; phylum Desulfobacterota; class Desulfobulbia; order Desulfobulbales; family VMSU01; genus VMSU01. The sequence goes on from JAQUKQ010000044.1 coordinate 3,226, forward strand.
GAAACTCGTTCTTGTCTTTGCCCTTTTGACTTTCGTCTCGCCCTGCCAGTCAAAGGCTGTCACCTGTCAAGTCACGCCTTCTCTTATCGAAATCACCATGGGCTATCATGGTATGCCGATTGAGATTAAAGGCGAAAGTGCTCCAGGGGACGATGTCATCGTTAAGGTTACCTCTGCCCCAGGAGACGCACACCTCAAATATAAAGGCAAGGCTGCCGGCATTTTCTGGATGAAACTGGGTACCCTTATCTTTAAGAATATCCCCGGCACCTACTTGGTGTCGACATCAGCTCCGATTGATACGGCACTCTCACCGGCTGAGCGAGATCAAAACGCTATCGGTTTTGATGCCTTGAAGAAGGTCGTTGAGATTAACGCCGAGCATGGAGATTTACCCGCTGGTGACTGGTTCAAGGAGTTCCTCGAGTTTAAGAAGAAGGAAAAGGTATACTCTCTCAAAGAGGGTGATGTCCAGGTTTCTGCCAATGGTGGATACACGTTGACTCTCAATTGGCCATTTCAGGCCCAGCCTGGCGTCTATACGGTAGAGGTTATTACCGCTAAGAATGGAGCGATTACCGGAAAAAGTGAATCTTCGGTTAAGGTTGAAATGACAGGGATGGTAGCCAAAATCTCTGACCTTGCCTCAAATCAACGGGCATTGTATGGTACGCTCGCCATATTAGTGGCATTGATCGTCGGTTTTGCTGTAGGGAATATCTTCAAAAAAGGCGGCGGTGCACACTGATTTCTTGCGGGGACGGGGACTGGATCTCTGAAGCCTTCCCTGTCCCCAGTGCCATTGCCTGATTGAGGAGTCGCATGGAATTTCTCAAACGCTGCCGAAAACTCTTTCCATCCTGGCTTTTTGCTGGCTGGGGTGGAAAGCCTGTTAATGCCCGGGAGGTGTTTGAGCGGTTTCAGCGGGTTTTGGCCTCCAATAATCGAGCGATGGAGATTATCGCTGATATGGGGGAAAAACTGTCAGGTGCCTTTATCTTTGACAGGCAGTATGTTGTTTCAGGAACAGAATCGTTAACCACAGCGGTTGGCGATTCTATTCTTGCCCTCGAGCAGTTGACTGCGACCTCTTTCCCTGCTCTTTCTGCGATTCACCAACGTCTGGCCGAACAACTTCACAGTGTTGTTACCGGCAGTGAACGCTGCACCGGCCCGCAACTGATTAAGATTAACGAGGCGAGTCTTGCCGATGTCGCTGTTGTTGGTGGCAAGTGTGCGCATCTCGCGGAGCTCATTCGGTTAGGTTTTTTAGATGTTCCTTCCGGCTTCGTCATCACGACCCGTTCTTTTCATGATCTGATTGATGCGAATGGCCTTCGTGCGTCGTTAGACACCTTCGAACACCTTCTCGCCGATACCACGACCCCCCTTACTACCCTTGTGCCCATTGCCCGGGAGCTGACTTCTGGGATCATGAACGCCACGCCTCCGCCTGAGCTTCTGGCCGGTATCCAAAAGCAGATTGATGATGTTGTTGGTTTACCCGGTGCGCGGTTTGCTGTGCGGAGTAGTGCGCTTGAAGAAGACATGGATTTTTCTTTTGCTGGCCAATTTGTGACTATCTTGAATGTGTTAGCACAGCCAGAGGCGATTTTCTCTGCCTACCGGGAGGTCGCGGCAAGCCTGTTTGACGAACCTGCTATCAGCTATCGTCGTCAGCTCTTTCCTGGGGAAGGGAGGATGACAATTGCCGCAGGATGCCAGGTGATGATAGATAGTCAGGTCAGTGGATTACTCTTCAGTATCGATACCGCTGATGTCGAAAATGAGAGCATGGTGATTGTCGGGGCCTGGGGTCAGGGTGACGCGATTGTTGAAGGAACAGTAGCGACGGACTCATTCCAGCTTAGACGGGAACCTCTTGAAATTATCGAACGGCGAGTTGTTGCAAAACCGACTGGTCGCTATCTAGGTAACGATATTGGCACCGAAGAACGGCAAATCTCCCTGGACTTGACTTCTCAACCTTGCTTAAACGACGAGCAAATTTTGCTTTTGGCCGCTCAGGCCCTTCGCATAGAACAGGCCTTCAGGCGTCCTCAGGATATTGAGTGGGCCTTGGATCCTGCCGGTAATATCTTTATCCTGCAAGCTAGACCGCTGTTTATTCCGGAGACAGCCGGGAATAAACAGGCCTTTGCCGATGCTGTCGCCCACCTCGATCCTTTGCTGACCGGTGGGCGGATCGCCAGTCTCGGTGTGGCGGCGGGGCTAGCTCACCGAGTCCTCACCCCAGAGGACCTTAATGATTTCCCCGAAGGCGCCGTTTTAGTGGCACGGCGGGATTCGGCGATTTTTTCCAAGGTGCTATCGCGGGCCGCAGCCATTGTCACCGAGGTTGGTACCCCGCTCAGCCATATGTCAACCTTGTGCCGGGAAATGCGAGTGCCCTGTTTGGTGAATGTCCCTCAACTCTTGGACAAAGTCGCGGATGGTGATGAGATCACGGTCGATGCCGAAAATGGTGACATCTACAGTGGTCGAATCAAGGAACTTATCAACATACGGATTAATGAGGGAATGGATGTCAACGCCAGCATAGAATTCCGGTTGTTACGACGAGTTGTGCGCGATACCTCCATGCTGCATCTGGTCGATCCCCTGCTGGGCCAGTTTCGGGCGGAGGCGTGTCAGTCGTATCACGATATCTTGCGTTTCACGCACGAAACCGCAGTCCAGACTCTTGTCGACATGGGTCGCGATGAACAGAAATTGTTGGGTGGACATCTGGCAAGACGATTGAACTTGCCGATTCCCACTGGCATCCTGGTCATCGACCTTGGCGGAGGGCTTGCCCAGGATGCACCGGCGAACGACGTCACGTTTAAGGATGTAACCTCGTTGCCGTTTAAGGCCATTCTCCGAGGCATGCTCTATCCCGAAGTGTGGCATAATGCACCGATGGCGGTCGGTTTCCGTGACATGATGCACAGTATGTTCAATCCGGCGCATGATGTTGTCAATAAACAGTATACCGGTCACAACATTGCCATCATCGGCAAAAATTATGTCAATCTCTGTTTTCGTCTGGGCTATCATTTTAACATTATTGATGCCCATTGCGATACTGTCGAGCAGAACAACCACCTCTATTTTCGCTTTTTGGGAGGCGTGACCGATCTAACCAAGCGCTCACGTCGATCCTTGATGATTGCCACCATCTTGAGGGCCTTTGAATTTAGTGTGCAAACCCGAGGCGATATCGTCACTGCTCGCCTTTCTCATCTGCCTGTTGCTGAGGTTGAACGGACTCTCGATATTTTGGGACGTTTAGTTGGCTTCACTCGTCAGCTTGACGTGCGCATGGAGAACGATCAACGGGCGGAGGAGTATGCAGAGGCCTTCTTGAACGGTGATTATGGCATTGTCAGTCGCTGAGCCTATGCTCCTTTTGAATCTTGCTCGGGGTGGTAATGCTCACTCGTAGGCGAGCAGGGTATTACCTCTTGAGATGATACGATATTATTAAAATTATCTTGTTAGTCGAATTATGAAACAACAACCCGCTACTGCCAGATTATCCGATCTTTTTCTGCACTTTAAGAAGATCCTTAAAAATAATACTGCGATCTTGGGCCTTATCGCAGAGCTTGAGCGGGCCTTGGGGGGCGAGTTTATCTATGATCGTGCCTTCATCAATCAGACGGCTAAAGAACTTATCCGTCTTGTCAGGGAGGTGATCTATAGTGTCAACATCCTCTCTGATAATCGTTACATTGCCCTTTATGACCGACTCGATGCAATTGTTGGTTCAATTACCAGTATCGCTTTAGACGAGCCAGACCCAGCAGAACGTCGACTTTTCTTACCGACGGTCGAAATCCATCGAGACTTGGACTATATCGTTGGCGGCAAGTCTGCTGTCTTAGGAGAAATTGCCAATCACCTGGGCTTACCAGTTCCAGAGGGCTTTGTCTTGACTACAGCCAGTTATTTTACCTTCCTCAATAAAAATGATTTACTACAGATTATTTACACTATCTTTGCCGAGACAACTGACCCCCGGCAACGAGAGGATCGTATTTCAGGACTTATTGCGATGGCACCTTTTCCTGCTGTCTTACGAAAGGCAGTTAGCGAAGGACTGGCTGGGCTTCGGAAGAAGAGAGGGAAATTGCAGGCTCTGGCCGTGCGTTCCAGCGCCGTAGGGGAAGACGGACTGCGTTCTTTTGCTGGTCAGTTTGGTTCCGAACTTACTGTGGCACCAAATGTTGATGCTGTGCTTGCCGCCTGTCGGAAGGTGATTGCGGCGCGTTTCTCAGAACGGGTGCTGGACTATACCGAAGACTGCAGTCCGCGGGATATCCCGATGGCTATTCTTATCCAAGAGATGGTGACGCCGAGAGTTTCTGGCATTATGCAAAGCCATGTGCCATGGCATGGCAGCATGCGTATTCTGGTGACTGCTGTTGATGGCCTTGCTGCTCGCCTGGCTGATGGCTCCCTTACCGGCCATCGTTTCGTTCTTGAAAGGCAGCACCCTTTTCAGTTGGTTGAAAGTGAGTTCTCCGCTGACTCACAAGAAGGAGGCCATGCCCATGAGGCAGGGGAGAAAGGGCTGCGACGAGGGTCATCACCTCTTTCTCCTGCCATTTTGCGGCAGCTGGCCGAATTTGCCGTTTTGCTTGAGAAAACCTTGGATGGCCCTCAAGAGATTGAATGGGCCTGTGTAGGGGAAGAGATCACGATATTACAGAGTCGGCCCCTGACGTCTATGGTCGTTCCGGTCCCACTGCCTGCAGAGATTGCCGACGATCTTCGTCAGGCGACAGTGCTCTTGCAGGGCCGTGGTCATGCTGCACAGATCGGTATTGCCTCCGGTCCTGTTATCCTGGTTGCTCCCGGTGATGATCCCGCTTATTTTCCGGTGGGTGGCGTGGCTGTCGTCCGTGAGGCGAGCCCACAATTTAGCCCGATTGCCCGTAAGGCGGCGGTGGTTATTACTGACGTGGGCAGCCCGGCCGGTCATTTTGCCTCCATTTGCCGGGAATACCGTACTCCTGCTTTGTTTGGTACCAAGATTGCCACCCGTCTCTTGCGCATGGGTACGGAGGTGACGGTGGATGTCGAGGAACGTACCGTCTATGCCGGGCTGGTACCCAGTCTGGTCCGTTTGGCGGCTGCCCATCAGGATCCATACATCCTTTCCGAAGAGACCGTAACCTTGCGTCGGCTTCTGCGTCAGGTGGCTCCACTTGCGCTATCTGATCCAACGGCTGCAAACTTCACTCCTGAGAATTGCCGAACGCTCCATGATATTATCCGCTTCTGCCATGAGAAGGCTGTCACCTCCCTGATCGACATGCAGGCCTTGGGGGTAGCTGAGCTTCATCGATCACCGCGAACGTTGGCTGCTGCCATCCCTTTGCGCATCCGCCTGCTTGACTTGGGTGGCGGTCTTGCCGCTGATGCCCCTCCCCATGGGGACATCACACCGGATTTGGTGCAAAGTCGGCCCTTTGTGGCGTTACTGAAAGGCCTTTGCAAGGGGTCTGGTTGGGAGCGTGAACCTGTTCCGTTTTCGATGAAAGATCTTTTTTCAAGCATGACCCGACCACTTAGTAATCTGATCGGCGACGAACCGTATCAGGGAGACAATTTTGCCATTCTTGCCGACTCCTACTGTAATGTGAGTCTCAGGCTGGGGTATCACTTTAATGTTATTGATGCTCATTTCTCTAAACGGGTTGAGGAGAACAGTATCTATTTCCGCTTTGTGGGAGGCTTTGCCTCTGAGGAGAAACGACTGCGCAGGGTTGATCTCATCGCTTCTATCCTGACTGGCCTCCACTTCCGGGTGGAACAAAATGGCGACCTTCTCGTCGCGAAGGCCAATATGTTGGAAAGTCGTGAAATGGAGAGGACTCTTGGCCGGATTGGTGAATTAGTCTCATTTACTCGACAGCTTGATGTGCGTCTGGTCGATGAAAGTGCTGTGGAACGTGCTTTCGAACGCTTTCTTGCTTTGGTGGTCGGTAAGGAAAAGAGATGAAATCGATTCGTCAGACCCTCTCCCGCTGGTGGAGTGCCCGGCGCAAGCGACGGACGGATGAAGCGCTTGCCATGATCAAGGCTCGCTACCAAACATTCCGCACCCTGCTCGATTCTAATACTCGGGCTGTTGAACTTATCACCGATTTGAGCATGCGCCTCGGAGAAGGAGAGACGGGTGGGGCCTTTCGAGAAAAAGCTTTGATCCTTGATCAGATTGTAGGGGACATGGCAGAGAAATTTTCTTCACTCGATGGCCTGCGTAACGGTTTGGTCACCTCAATGCATCAAAAGTTGTCTGCTATTCTGACAGAAGCACTCGCCTCGCTGCCGACAACTAGCAACTCAACTGTAAATGTTCTTTCTCTCTCCGATAAAGTTGCTTGTGATCATAAGCTGAGTGGAGCCAAAGCGGCAAGCCTGGCTCGCTTCATGGCCAATGAACGTTTTCGAGTTCCAGACGGTTTCGTGGTGACCGCACCAGGCTGTCGCCTCTTTTTTGATAACAATAATCTTGCCCTCCATGCTTCCCGTATTTTAGCACCCGTATTAGCCAATGAGCAGCCTGGCAAGCTTGCCGCGGCAGCGGAACGGCTGCAAAGCTTGATCATGCAGGCTGCCATCCCCCCAGAGATCATGTCCGAGCTTACGCGCTTTGCCGCTCCTTTTTTTCATGCAGGCCGTGGGCTTGCTGTGCGCAGCTCTGCAATCGCCGAGGATGGACGTATTCACTCCTTTGCCGGCCAGTTCAGTACTGTTTTAAATGTTATCCATAACGAGCAGCTTGCTGACGCCTTTCGTGAAGTGTTGGCCAGCGCCTTTGGCCCTCGTGCCATCACCTACCGGCAGCATGCCGGGCTAGCCCCTTTGGCATTTGACATGGCAGTGCTGTGTCTGGAGATGATTCCCGCTCGAGCAGCCGGTATTATCATCACTGAAGACCCCTCCTGCAGGAGTACGTATTTGGTGAGTGCCGTACTTGGTATGGGAGAGGCAGCGGTTGGAGGGTCGACGGCAGCGGATCTCTTCCACATCAGTCGTCATGGAGTGATTGAAAGTGGGCGTACGATAATCGCCAGGAAAGAGCATCGGCTGGTGACTTCGATTACCGGCGGTATTGCTTTGGAGGCGGTGCCGCTTGCGGAACAAAAACAACCCTCTCTCTCTGATGATGAATTGCGGAAACTCGCCGCCTGGGCGACTCTCATCGAAGACGAAGCGCATGGAGTCCCGCAGGATATTGAGTGGGCAGTGGGCATAGATGGACAGTTGTATCTCTTGCAGGCCAGGCCGCTTCCCGGAGCTCAGGTAAGACGCCATGCTGTTCAGATTTCGCCCTCATCCCCGATACTTTTTCATTCTGGACATATGGCAAGTCGTGGCAAGGGCGCAGGACGGGTGCGTTTGATACAAACACGGACAGATCTTAATCTCCCCGCAGGGGATGATCCAATCGTTTTGGTGTTGAATCAAAGTTTGCCGGATGCCGCCCAATTGATGAGCCGTGTCTCTGCCGTATTGGTTGAACTTGGCAATCCGGCGGATCACCTGGCTAATGTCGCCCGGGAGAATGCTGTTCCAATGCTTTGTGGAGTCCAAGGTGTTACCAAAATTTTGACCGATGGTCAGTGGGTTTTTGTGGATGCTGACAAGGGGTGTGTTCACGAGAGTGACCAGGAAGCGGCGGTTTCCCTCTGGAGGCAATCTTTGCGTCAGCAAGCAGAGCAAGTGGTTGACCCGATCGTCGAGCGTTACCGGAAACTGCTGACCCGGCTTAATCTGACCGATGCCTATGGCCCTTCCTTTAATGTTCTGGAGTGCCGCTCCCTGCACGATTTGGTCCGTTTTATTCACGAAAAGGCGGTCATTGCCATGTTTGAAGGCAGCGACTCATTGCTTGAAGATAGTGACTGGCTGGTTCATCATTTGACAGTAACAGGAATTCCTTTTCTGTTGGCTATTATCGATCTGGGAGGGGCGTTACGACCTGACCGACCACGAGAGGTGACACCGGATGACATCGTAGCTGTGCCATTCAAATCCCTGTGGGAGGGTATTTCTACCCCTGGTCTTCATTGGGGACCACCAGCTGGAGGTGGGGATGTGGGGGCGGTATTTTCCCGTTGGCTTACGGACCATCAGTCGGATCGCCCCATTGGTATGCCTAATTATTTGATTGCTGGCCGGGACTATTTGAATTTGAATGCTCGAATGGATTTTCACTTTATTATGGTCGATGCTGTAGCTAGCCTTGACCCTAGAGCTAACCATATCCGTTTTCGATTCAAAGGTGGTGGGACCAATGCCATTCAGCGCGCGAGGCGTGTGCGCTGTATTGCGGAAATTTTAGAGGTAAATGGTTTCTTTACCAATGTCCGTGATGATCTTGTTGGTGCTGACCTCCATGGTGGGTCACATCAGGAAATCGAGCGTCAGCTAATCACCATTGGTCGTCTTTTGGGTTACACGAGATTGCTTGATGCTGGAATGCGGGACGATGCCATGGCTCATCGAGCGGCATTGGCGTTTTGCGAGGGAGACTTTGGCATGAATTTTCTGCGAGATTGATGCTTAGTGTGCAGCAGAGAGGGAGCCAAACCAACTCATTATTTTTGGGGCGGTCAGTTGTGAAAGAAGAAAAAATTGGTGACGTTCTTATGTCTCATTCGGTTAGTGGGGCGAAATCCGAGCGGATTTTCGCCATTGGTGATGTGCATGGTTGCGCAGGGAAACTCACGACATTGCTTGAGCGGCTCCCTCTTGATCCGAAACGCGACACGGTGGTGTTTTTAGGGGATTTGATTGACCGGGGCCCGGCGAGCAAAGAGGTTATTGAAAGAATCTGCCGGTTACGGGGTAGCGGAGTTGCGGTGGTCGGTTTGCTTGGCAATCATGAATATTTGCTTCGAGAGTATCAAGAGAGTGGAGAGGTATCTCTTCTGCCTTATTTACGTGCGAACGGCATTGAGGCGACGCTTGCCAGTTATGGGGCCAAATCGCAAAGAGGTCTCGCCGATCTTTCCTTCATGCCCGCCCCGCACCGGCAATTCATGGCCTCGCTTGTACCTTATTGGGAAACGGATGAATTTATCTTCGTTCACGCCGGAATCATGCCGGGTATTCCTTTGGCGGACAATGATCTGCCCACTCTTTGTGAAAAACGAGGGGAGTTCCTCACTTCTGAATTTCTGCTTGGCAAACGGGTGGTTTTTGGTCATACCCCCTTTGCTACTCCGCTTCTTACCCCAACAAAAATAGGGATCGATACCGGTGCGGTTTATGGCAACTTGCTTACTGCGGTGGAATTGCCTGCCGTACGATTTTATCACGCATAGGTCAGAGTAGGTGCGGCCAACTCTTTGCGATAAGTCGTCACTTATAAATCGTAGTTTCCTTCAAGAAAGCGTTTCGCATAGATTTCTATTTGCGCATCGTTGCGCAGGACGGCATCGAGCTGGCGCATGAAGGCGATGAGCCGACCTGCCATTCGGAGGGAGGCGAGGACTTCTTCTTGTTTGATGTGGGAGAGGCGAGCGATAATTAAATCGCCTTTGGCCTTGGAGAGGAAGCCGAATTCCTTGAGGACTTGGTCGATTAGGTTGATTCGCCGGGAGCGTTTCGTCATGTCGGCGGCTCCTCCGACAAATCTGAAATAGACGTGATTGTTAGCTGCTCGTTCGGTGCAGTAGCTGTCGATCAGGTTGAAATGATAGCCAAACCGCATGGCTAAATTGACATATTCAGCTGAAATAACGGCAATGTTTCTAGCTGCCATATTTGTTCCTCCCGCGGTGAGATCACCAACCCGCATCATGCTGCCGACCATGTCTCCAACTTCCATAGTAATCGCTTCCGTATGCCAGGCACCGGGTGTGGTTAAACCCTCGATAATGGCCTGCATGGGGAGTGATCGTACCTGATCAGCGGTCACAGTATCTGTCGTAACTGGATTCAATCCATCCCCAAGATCAAGAACTTGCAAGCCTGCAGCGACTGGTAAATCAAGTTTTTTTAGTGCCTTCAGCCCTCCTGAACCACTGCTGGAACTCTCGATAATCGTCTGCACTGATTTTTCATGGATAAAGCGCAGGACGTCATGAAGGGTTCGGCATTTTTCGGGGACAAATTCGTCTTCTAACGGGTTGATCAGATTCAACGGGGCGATGTGGCGGAGGAGGTATTTCTGCCTTCTGTACTCGTAGAGTTCATCCATTTTCATCTCTTCCCGACGACGCTGCGCGAGAATGCTTGTTACCTGCCCTTCGTAAATGGCGCTGTCGCCATTGGCGTCAAGTGCCAGGGTGATTTTCTGGCCATGATGAATTTTGCTGATTGCCTCCCCGCAATTGACGAGGGTCGGGATCTTGAACTCGCGGCAAACAGAGGCCATGTGACTGGCCAAACCACCGGTACCGGTGATGATTGCAACGGCATAGGGCATGATGCGGATGAATTGAGGGGAATCGTTCTTTGCTACCAGAATGGCTCCCATGGGGAATTTGTCAAGATCTGCCAGGCTCTGGAGGAGAAAGGCATTACCCGCCGCGGCCCCTTTCTGTACGACAATGCCTGCATTGCTAAACACCAACGGATGATCTTCTGGTGGCGGGCTGCAAACTCTATCCTTTGACTCAGATGCGGGGTCGATTTCGACATCGACTTTTAAGGCCCTCGATTGCAGGAAGACGATAGAACCATCTGCCTGCATTGCCCACTCGATATCTTGAGGGCATTTGAAATATCCCTCAATGGCGGTAGACCGGGCGGCTAAGCTGATAATAGTCTCCGGGGGCAGGCACATACGACTACGGTTCTCTTCTGGAGTAGGTTCTTGTTTGATCTCACCATGACCAGCGGGGACGGTCATACTTTCCTTGCGACCGATTTTGGTCTCGATAAGTATTGGCGGGTTGCCTTTACGTACCACATAGACATCGGTGTCAGTCATGCCATCAACCACTGAGGGGCCAAGGCCCCAAGCGGCATTGATCACTATCACTCCCTTATCACCTTTGGCTGGGTCGGCAGTATAGGTAACTCCACTTGCTACAGCGTCTACCAGTAATTGGCAGCCTACGGCCATCCGCAGACTGCCGATGTCATAGTTGAGTTGTTGTTGATAGGCTACGGCTCCAGAAGAGAAGAGGCTTGCGACAACTATGCAATACGCCTGGCAGAGGTCGGTGGTTCTCAGGGGAACGTTCAATACTGATTCGAATTGTCCGGCAAAGGAGAAATATCCATCTTCTTCATCGGCGCTGCTCCGAACGGCCAGTTGTGCTTTTACGCCATGACGCAGGCGTATCCGTTCAAGGGCAGAGGTGACCTGCTGCTCTAGCGCAGGAGGAAATGAGCTTTCGAGAATCTTTTGGCGCAGCTTGCTAATCTCATGTTCTGAGGGGTTACTGCTTTTCAGGCGAGCGACGATGTCACTTAAGCCATTGTGAAGGAAAAACTCGGTAAATGCCTTTCCTGTCAAGACGAAACCGTCAGGAATCGGTAAGGAAAGGCTATTTCCTAACTCGGCAAGATGGAAATTCTTGCCTCCCACCTCACGAGCTCTATCCCAGGTGATATCTTTCAAGGAAATGAGGAGGTCGGTTGTTCTTCCCTCCTGCCCTTGAATCATATCATCAATCAGGGAATGGATGGTAGAAAAGGTTTCCTCGATCGGATAGCGTCCACCAGTCAGGGTGGCAAATTGAGCGATAGAGTTTTGGAAGTCCGCCGAAAGGGCGGCATATGAGGTTTTGATGTAATTGATATCAAAGATGTAGTTGCCGCTCAGTTTTTCGCCCATATCGGTGATGCCTTCCAGAGCCTTGTTGTTACTGGCTAGCACTTTTTGGAAGGTTTCAAACAGGAGTGGCAGGCTAAGCGGTCGGACGGTGGGGGAACTTAGTCTGGACAGCCAGGAGCGGAAGGTCTTTGTTAAGCGGCTTTGTGCAGGGATGGTGGTCACACGGCATCCTTACTGAGCGGCCTGTTGCTCTAATGCTTTACGGATAGACTGCTTGAGATCTTTAATTTTGACTGGTTTGGGGAAAAAGTCGAAGACATCATCGCGCAAGGCCTCGATAGCAACATCGAGGTTGGCAAAGGCCGTAATCATGATGACTACTGTTTCTGGATAAAGTCGCTTGGTGGTTCTCAAGACCTCCAGACCGTCTACTCCTTTCATCTTAAGATCGGTGATCACGACGTTGAATTTCTTCTCCTTCAGGCGTTCCAGCGCTGACTCGCCATTCAGGAAGGTTTCTACCTCATACTCTTCTTGTTCCAGGGAAAGTTTGGCCATATCCCCCACAATCTTTTCATCATCGATGATCATAATGGTCGCATGAGTCGTCATGGTAAGCGTACCTCGTGTAGTAACAATGTTTAGGATGGCCTTGAGACAAGGTCGTCTGATTTTCGAGAAGTAGGGAGAGTAATAGTGAAGGCGGTTCCCTCTCCCACGGTGCTGGTCACCTTCATATTCCCTTGATGATTCTTGATAATACCGTAACTGACCCAGAGACCAAGGCCAGTGCCGGCATCGCCTTTGGTGGTAAAGAATGGGTCAAAGATGTGATCCATGAATTCCGGTGCAATGCCCTTGCCCGTATCCTGAATAACGATCTCCAGCATTTTGTTGTCGCCAAAAAGACGGCTCACGATTGATAGCTTGCCTCCCGAAGGCATTGCCTGAATGGCGTTAACCATAATGTTGACAAGAACTTGCTGGACTTGATGCTCGTCAATATAACAGGCAGGGAGGTCAGGGGCAAGAGCCAGGTGCATTTTGATATTTGAAACATCGAGCATGTTATGTACCAGCCCAAGGCACTTCTGGATAACATCATTGATCTCTTTTTCGTCTAAGTGTTGCTCTTTGGGCTTGGCAAAATCGAGAAGGTTTCGGATGGTCACCCGGAGACGTTCTGTCTGCTCATCAATTTGCTCCATAAACCCGATACGCTGTTCCTTTTCCAGGTGGTCATAGACCTCGGCATAGGTTTGGGCGATCATGGAAATATTGTTGAGCGGGTTGTTGAGTTCATGGGCGACACCTGCCACTAAAACGCCGATGGAGGCAAGACGTTTCGACTGGACGATTTCCTGCTCTCGTCGTCTCAACTCCTCGGCCATGGTGTTGATGGCGGTGATTACCGAGCCCATTTCATTGGTCGCGAGTTGCTCATCAATTTTCTGATAATTGAAATTGCCCTTGGCAATTGATCGTGTCAGATCGACAACACGTCGTAATGAACGACGGATGTTGCGGCCATTCCACGTACTGCTAATAAAGGCGAGGAGTACTGTAGTCCAAAATGCGTAGTGGAGCACGGTAGTCGTGTTTCCTATAATTCTGCCGACCTGGTCACGCTCAACATTGGTGGTATTTTCGGAAAAAGTTTTCAGCTGCTGGCCAATCTCGCGCAGTTGAAGACGGAGGGCGTCATTTTTCTGCTTGGTTTCACTAATCAAAAAGATCAGTTTTTGATATTCCTGCAGGAGATGTTTGAGTCGATTGAAGCTAGAGGCACCAACGGCTTTGATTATATCATCATGCACCTCGCTCAGGGTGTTGCTGGTGCGGTCTATTTTGAGGCGAATCTCATAGAGGGCGTTGGGATCGTTATAGAGGAAATAATTTTTCTCTGCCAAGCGCATTTCGAGGAAAGTCGTATTGAGGTTGTCTGCGATAGAGGTGAAACGAAACTTTGTTTCGATCTGACCGAAGCTGTGCATGGCGAAAGCACCAATGAGCACAAGAAGAGCGATATTAACTGCGTTGGAGAGATAGATGCGATGCTCAATTCTCATGGGGGTGCTCCGTTATAAATTCCCTTAATTGCCTGCTGCCAGGAGGGCGCTACGTGTAGGTGGTAATTCTGCTTGCTCCTTGCGGAACGGCATATACCAGAGGGTGCCATCGATGATCATCAATAGACCAGAGACGATGAGGGTGCCATCAAATATGGTATTTAGTCCAAGTCCGTAATAAGTGATGAAGCCGATTCCAAAGCTCATGAATGAGACCCCCGTACGGATAAAGGCCAGTCCCGTTCGGGCTCTGGCGTAGATAGTCCGGTAGCAGGCAGCGATTGTGCGTTGGGCGGCAAGAACATTCCTCTCACGTGCGAGATGGGTTCGTTCTTGACTGCCAGGGTAAGGAGAGAGAATTGTGCAGTAATTGGCTAGAAAATCGCCAAGCCTCGCTAGCTGGGTAGCCTTAGTCTCCTCTTTTTTGGGCAGTACAATACCCTCAGGGAAATGAAAATTTTCCAAAAACAGGAGTGTGGCCGAGGTTACCTCCACCAGGGTTTGATGCCCTGGTGGTTTTAGGCGAAAACGGCGCACTTGAAGATAGATGGGGAGTGACGCAACACTCAACAGGGTTCCGCTTATGACGAGTAACAGAAAGAGAGGCGCGGTGGCAGACAGTTCGTTGGAACGAAGCAGGGCAAAGGCGATGGCTGCGAGTGAGAGGCCTGAACGGGTCATGGTTAACGCAGTCCGTGCCTTGGCCATATCGGTTCGATAACAAGCCAACAGTGTGCGCCACTGGCCCATTGTATTACGCCAATAAGCAAGGCCGGTTCTTTCGGTACCAATGAGTTTCCCGGGTTTTGCGTGCAGAAAATCTTGGACATACCACTGGATGTCTTCTTGGAGGGTAACTCGAAACTCATAGGGGCCAGATCCAAGGGTTGCTTGGATGGAAGGAAGCAGGGCGGGATCGTGTGGGTCGCGGACTGCAACGACTATCGTGCCGTCATCATTTTTTATGACCGGAAACCAGCCATTTTTGAGTAATTGTTCACTTGCAAGGTTGCTAAGGAGTTCTGGGGCGATGGGTAATCGTTCGTCGTATTCGATAGCAGAGCAGTGGTAATATTCTGCCAAGGTTTTAAGCAAAAGATCGCGCGGGATATGGTGCTCGTAATGCAGCAGGGTAGTAGGTTGAAGCCTTCGATCAATTGCCTCTTGGACTATCGCAGCTAAAGCCTCTGGCGTCATGTTGCCAGCAGTGGACAATGAGGCCAATGGTTGGAATTGAGGATTAGTGGTTATCACGACTAAATATGGCCTTTTTCCAGGAACGGCAAGGGACTCCGTAGTTTGGGAACACAATTTCCATGTCTGCAAAACAGTAGGGGAACTCTTGCTTGGTGCGTTCAGCTGGCAAACTCCAGATAAAGCCGTCAATAATGAGGAAGAGTCCAATGAGCATCATCAATGTCTCCAGCACGACCCAGACCATGCCAGCATAGGGAAGGTAGACCGCAAACACAGCGCCAACCAGAAAAAGGCTCAGGCCGGTGCGGATGAAGGAAAAACCAGTGCGAGCGCGAGCCATGGTCGTTCGCAACCGGGCCATGACATTACGCCTTTCCGCCAGCATTGTCCTTTCTAGGGCGAGACCTGTGGTTGCCCAAATGCCGGGAGATTGTGTCCTTGAGACTGGCAGTGGAATTAGGTTTTGCGTTCGTTCGGGTTCAGGAAAATGATGGGGGATAAAAAAATCCCATAGAGTAACCATAGCATTGCCACGTTGTACAGAAGCACGGCTCCGTTCCCCGGAGGGTCTGCCGCGTAAATACCAAAAAAAGCCCTCTGCCACCATGGCACCGCCAATAACAACGAGGCCAATATCAAATGTATGCCACGCTCCAGAAGGAAATTGTCGCATTAGGCCAAAGCCAAAGCCAATCAAAGCGTTGCCTGTTCGCACGAAGGCGAGGCCGGTACGGACCTTTGCCATCCGCGTCCGCAGGCAGGCAAGGTTTGTTCGTTCCTCTGCAAAATCTGTTCGATCACAGGCGAGAAAGCGGCGGCGCATAACCGGTGACAGTGACGACCAATTTTGCCGCAACTCCGCGGCACCAGGGACCGGGCCACTTCGAGTGAACGTGGGGAACGTCTCAACATTGTCGACTACGAGTGCGGTGGTGCCGCCGGTGGCTTGCGTCATCTCACAGGCGGGCATAGCTGCATTGACCTTTCGAGAGGGTAAATAACTCCAGAGGCTATTAATTGCCAGATAGAGCCCCAGAAGGAGTAACGGGACTTCCAGGAAAAGCCAAAAGCCACCACCTAGAAAACGAAAGAAGAGGATGGCGATTGTGATGTATGAAAAGCCCGTGCGAATGAAGGCCAATCCTGTCCGGCTTTTGGCCATTAATGTTCTATAGTGAGCGAACAGAGACCGGCGGACCGCAAGGTATGTACGAACTTTCGCTAAAGGGGTGCGTCCGGCTGGGGGAGGGAAGGAGGGGTTGAGATCCTGATTGTGTTCGATGATGCGGATAAGGTCGGCTGGTAGGGCAACAGTAAACGACACCTCGGAGACCCCGAGTTGTCGGCAAACGCTAGCCGCAAGATCGGCAGTTGGATCACAGGCGATGACACCGACCCGACCATTTGCAATCGTATGCGGGAACCAACCGGCAAGCTTTAACTGCCCAAGGTCGAGGATTTGCAGTAATTCAACTGGACCGGTGATGTTTTCACGGAACTCGATCCACGGATATCCATATTCTTCCGATAAAGCGAGGAGCTTTTCCATTTTTCGTATGGAGCGGAGAGATTGAATACTTTTCATTATTTCTGGTTCAGAATTTCAACTCAATAGTGGCGTTAGGGCAGAAAATGAAGACTAACAATGCCGATGTTGCGTCCTGTCTATTGCTAAAAAAAACTGCCGTCAATTAAAAAATGGGATCCCTCGATTACTAACTGCCTTGTGGGATTAGTTTCTTTCCTTTGTCTGTAGGTGTTGGAGGTTCTCCTGCTCCTCATTTACTCTTCGGCAAAAGAGCGAGTGATCCTGCCGACAAAAGTCTCGGCATCCTCCAAAATGATATAGAGGGCAGGCACTAAGACCAGGACGATGGCGGTTGAAAAGAGGATGCCGAAGCCCAGTGAAATCGCCATGGGGATAAGGAATTTTGCCTGACGCGAGGTCTCTAAAATCATCGGGGACAGACCGAAGAAGGTGGTCAGGGTTGTCAGCATGATCGGCCTGAACCGATGAATGCCGGCGCTGATGATGGCGGAGAAACGGCTGTGCCCCTCGTTTACCATCCGGTTGGCGCAATCGATTAAGACAAGCGCGTCGTTGACGACGACCCCAGAGAGGGCAACAATGCCGAACATGCTGAGAATGCTCAAGTCATACCCCATGATCAGGTGACCGACGATGGCCCCGAAGATACCGAAGGGAATACTGACCATGATGATGGCCGGTTGAAAATAACTGCGCAAGGGGATAGCTAAGAGGACGTAAACCATGAGCATCGCAACTATCATGCCGCGGCCGAGAGCCATCATGCTCTCCTTGCGGTCTGCTTGACTGCCTTCAAAACCGTAGGTCAGGCCAGGGTATTTCTCCATCAACAAGGGCAGGGTATCGGCGGTGATCGCGTTGAGCACCAGGTCTACCTGATTGCGCGGTGTGACATCGGCGGTGACGCTCACCACGCGCCGCCCGTTACGCCTGGCAATGCTGGTAGGTGCCTTGCCTCGCTTGAGTTGCGCGACATCGCGTAAGGGAACTTTGATACCCCCGGGGGTGGTGAGCAGCATTTTTTCGAGCGAGTATTCGGCCTTGCGCTCCTCTTCAGTGGTGCGCAGCATGATCTTGATCTCGTTACGACCTCGTAGTTGCCGGATCACTTCATTGCCATAGTAGGCATTACGGAGTTGGCGGGCAACATCGACAGCACTCAGACCAAGCTGGTAGCCTGCCGGTTTGAGGGTGAAGTCGAGTTGATCCTTGCCGGGAGTGAAGCCGTCGTCAATGTCAGAAACATTGGGGAAATAGCTCAAGGCCATGGCCAACTCGCTGCTCGCCTTCTCCAGCACTTCGGTGTTTCGATGTTGGAGTTCGACAGTGAGACCAGCGCCGGAGCCAGGTCCACCAAAATCTGATTGGAACTTCATGGTTTCGATGCCGGAGATATTGCCGGTCAACTTGCGCCAACGATCGGTGAAATCGGCAGTTGGCACAGGTCTGACCTCCGGTTGGGTCATGAAAACCTGTATCCAGAGGGTGTTTTTATCGATAAAAGAGAGGGTGCCGAGCACCTGCTTTTTGCCACCAAGCTCCTCGGCCAACTGTGTGGCCGAGGCCAGCAGTCGGTCATGCACTTCCTTGGTATCCTCCACCGAAACTCCCACTGGCAGCTCTGCTGTGGCATAAGAAAAATCAGACTCTACTTTCGGGAACATGATGATGTTCATGCGGCCACTTAACACGTAGACGATAGCGAGCATCAGGCTGACAGCACCGATTGTTACGCTAATGTAGCGGTAACGCAGGGAAAACTGCAGAAAGGGGCCGTAGATGTTTTTGACAAGCGCGATAAACCCATGTGATATTTTTTGCTGCTGACGGTTGATGAATGCCATGATCGGGTTTTTTAGTTCCTTCTGATGGCTCAAATGGGCAGGCAGGACGAAGATGGATTCGACTAGGGAGATGCTGAAGACTGAGACCACGACGACGGGGATGTTGCAGAAAATCTTGCCCAACGTGCCGGGAACGAAGTAGAGCGGCATGAAGGTGACAATATTGGTCAGTACCGAGAAGGTCACCGGCATGGCAATTTCGCGCGTCCCCAGGATTGCCGCCTGCAGGGAACCGTAGCCACGCTGTTTATAGCTGTGTATGTTCTCACCAACCACGATGGCATCGTCGACCACGATGCCAAGCGAAATGATGAAGGCGAAAAGCGAAACCATGTTGATACTGACGCCAAATTGGGGGATGAGCAGCAGGGCGCCAAGAAAGGAGATGGGAATACCCATGGTTACCCAGAAGGCCAGTCGCGCCTCAAGAAAGATGCCTAAGAGGATGAAGACCAGCCCAAGGCCAAAGTAGCCATTTTTTAACAATAAATCCATCCGCTGTCGGAAGGTCTGTGAATCGTCATTGACCGTGTCGACATATATCCCCTCTGGCAGGGTTTGTCGGAGTTTCTCGACATGCTTCATCACCGCATCCGCCACCGAAATTGGTGTTTGCTCACCAACCCGGAAGACGTCGATGCCGAGCGCGGGCATCTTGTTGTAGAGCAAGAACTGGTCGGTCTCTTCGAAGCTGTCTTTGACGGTTGCAATCTCGCCCAAGGTGACACTGGTACCTTCGGCGGCATTGACGACTATCGGAATACGGGCGAACTCATCCTGGAAGTCACGGCGTTCGGTCATCCGCACCAGGATTTCCCCGCCACGGGTCTTGATTGAACCCCCGGGTAGGTCGATTGAGGCGTTTTTAATTTTGGCCGCGATATCGGCAAGTTTGAGATTGTAACGCTGAAGATTTTCCTGGCTTATCTCGATGCTCATCTCAAGTGGCCGTTCCCCTTTCAACTCTACCTGGGTGATACCGTCGTCTTGGAGCAGTTGGTCGCGAACGGTTTCGGTTAGGTCGCGGAGCACGTGCTGGGGTTGATTGCCATAGAGCACCAAGGTGATAACCTGCTTCTTCCTGCTCGGAATGGTAACCAGGGGCTTTTCCGCTTCGTCTGGAAAAGAGCTGATACGGTCTATCTCATTTTTGATGTCGGTCGCCATCTGCTGCAGATTGGTGCCTGTTACGGCTTCTACCATGACTCGACCACTGCCCTCATTAGCTGTAGAAGATATTTCTTCGATGCCGTCGACCGACTGGATGGCCTCTTCAATCGGCAGGACAATGCCCTCCTCCACCTCTTGCGGACTGGCACCGGGATAGACTACCGAAATGACAACCTGATCGAGGCTGAACTCGGGAAAGACCTCCTGTTTGATATGTAGTCCCCAGAAGAGACCGCCAACCAGCAAGAAGAGCATGACCAAGTTGGATGCGACAGAGTTGCCGGTCATCCAGGCAATGGCACCTTTTTGTAGGGAATCGTCTTTACTCATGCCCTTTTCCCTGTGAGGCTTTCTGGCCATTGTCGGTTTTGTTGTCGGGGCCATTAATGATAAGCGGCATGCCTTCCAGAGGTGCAGCCACCTGAGAAACAATGATCTGGTCTCCGCTCTGCAGACCGGAATCGATATAGACCTGTTCGTTGTTTTTCCACAGTACTGAAACCGGTTGGATGCGTAGGGTATTCTCTGCGGTCACCAGCAAAACGGATTTGTCGTCTTTGAGTGCCGCCCGTGGCAGGGCAAAGACATCTTTCAATTTTTTCCCTTCAATCTTGGCGTTGACGAAGCTGCCCAGCAGCAAAGGCGATTGATTGGCTCCTGCCTTCATAGGGTCGTTTACTTCAATCAGCAGTTTGGCCATCAACCCAAGTTGTTCGACATCGGGAAGGAGTTTGATAATCTTACCAGGGCGTGGGGCGTAGTCGTCGGCATACACTCGAACCGGAGAGCCTGGGTGCTTTACGCCGGGCAGGTCGAACCAGGCCAGTTTGTCCTTTGGCACAGTGACCTCGGCCCAGAAAGTGTCGATGCCGACCAATGTGGCAAGTTGAGACTGGCTGCCAACTTGCGAGCCAAGGTCCACGCTCTTGGTCATGACCGCGGCATTGAAAGGTGCCTTGATCACTGTCCGTTCGAGGTCGACTTGCACACGCTCTACGTCCGTCTTGGCTGAGGCCACGGCGGCTTGGACCTTTTCCAGGTGCGGTTTGCGGAGGGCGAGATCGACACTCGAGGTGTCGAGGTCATTCGTGCGGCGTTTGATGAGTTCCCACTCCTGACTGGCAATGGCTTGATTCCCCTCTTCGAGGCGGAGATCGGCCAAGGCCTGCTGCAGGATATTTTGTTTGCGAACAAGTTCCAGCCGATAGTCGGTATCGTCCAGCGTGGCGATCACTTCTCCTTGGTGCAGAATACCACCAGGAATAAATTGCGGATGCAGAGATTTTACGGTGCCAGCCACTCTGGCTTGCAAGGTGATTTGACGGGATGGCACCATGCGGCCTGCAGCCTCGATCGTCACACTGGTACTGATGGGAGATACGGTTATGGTGTCCACCAGGGCTTGCATCTTAGGAGGGCTTTTCTTCTTGGCCGTTGGTTTTGTCTTGATCAAGGTTATCGCAATCCCTGCACCTACGGCCAAAATGAGCAAGATAACAGTTAGCGCCGCTAAGCGTTGCTTCCAGGAGCGCTTTGGGGTAGGGAGATCAATCGGCACGTCGCTCTTGTTTGGATTTTCTGTCGTCATGGGGTGACCTTAT
>JAQUKQ010000045.1 GCA_028718985.1 Desulfobulbaceae bacterium
AAATCAGACGGGACACTTCCCCGTCCCTGAGGTCATGGAGCGTTACACAAAGCGCGGCTTGGTTATCCTCAATACGGCGGAGAAGGGTAGTTTTTTCAAGCAGACGACGGCAAACGAGATCGAGGTGAAGAGTTTTCGCTGAAGAAGGCTCTCTCTCCTTTACCTGTCAGGCATCGGCAAAGTCGAGAGGGGGGTTCTTTAGAAACTTGACAAATTTAGATTTTTCGATGGCATTGGTGTAGGCATCTTCGGCGGCAATCCAGCCCTTCTCTAAGAACTCCATGATGGCGTCATCAAGGGTCTGCATGCCGAATTTTTTGCCGGTTTGCATAGCGGAGGGGATTTGGAAGGTCTTCCCTTCCCGAATCAAGTTACGAACTGCTGGGGTGCCGATCAGGATTTCGAGGGCGGCGCAGCGGCCCTTTTTGTCGATGCGCTTGAACAGGGTTTGCGAGACAACGGCCTTTAGAGCATCGGCGAGTGTTGAGCGCACTTGTGCCTGCTGGGTTGATGGAAAGATTTCGATGATGCGGTCCACGGTCTTGGCGGCATTCAGGGTATGGAGAGTGCCGAAGACCAGATGGCCGGTCATGGCCGCCTCCATGGCGAGAGCAATGGTTTCCAGGTCTCGCATTTCGCCAACCATGATGATGTCCGGATCTTCACGGAGGGCGCCACGCAGAGCCGAAGAAAAGCTTTTGGTGTGGATACCGACTTCACGATGATTGACGATACATTTCTGGCTTTTATGGACAAACTCGATGGGGTCTTCAATCGTCAGGATATGGTCTCGACGGGTCTTGTTGGCCTCATCGACAATGGCGGCAAGGGTAGTGGATTTACCGCTACCGGTGGGGCCGGTAACCAGGACGAGCCCCTTGGGCAGAGTCGACAGCTTCGTGACAATTTTTGGTAGGCCTAGCTGTTCGCAGGTCAGGATGTCGCTTGGGATCTCTCGAAAAACCGAGCCTATCCCATACTTCTGCATGAAGAGGTTTCCTCTGTAGCGAGCGAGGCCCGCGATTTCGTAGCCAAAATCGACATCGCCTGTCTCTTCGAAATGTTTGATCTTTTCTTCGGTAACGATCTCATAGAGCAATGCACGGAGGGTGTCATTTTCAAGGACGTTGTATTTGACCTTTTCCATTTCCCCCCTGATCCGAAGGATTGGCTGCTGGCCAGCAACCATGTGCAGGTCCGAGGCTCCTTGCTCGTGCATGAGCTTGAAAAATGCGTCAATCTGGGCCATGTTTTCTCCTTGTGCCTCTGCCTAATAGAGGACTTCGTCGATATGTGTCAGTGTTTCTCGATGCTCAACGACTGTCTGTTTGATTCGGTTTCATCTTCACAAGATGTTGGCTCACTGGGTAGTTGGCAAAAGCCACTCGTTGTTTTTCCAGGGCGTTGCCAGTATAGTGAAAGTGCAAATGACGCTGTGCGGCAAGACTGCCGCGATTGGTAAAGGTATTGTAGCAAACTATCTCCCCGGTTTGAAACCCTTTTTCAAGAGAGCCTAAATTTCTCGATGAAAACGTATTCGCAGGGGGACTATCTCTTAATAACACTTTGATTGATTTACATATTCATTCGACCTTGTCCGATGGGACCATGAGCCCGTTTGAGATTGTGTCTGCTGCCCGTGTAAAAGGGGTGTCTGCTCTGTCAATCACCGATCATGACACGATGGCCGCTTATCCGGAGGCCTTCCGCATTGGAGAGGCGCAACAGGTGGAGGTCGTACCTGGTGTCGAGATTACCGCCCATCACCAGGAGATCTCTCTTCATATTCTTGGATTCGGGCTCGACTGTCATTCAGTTTCACTTGCCGAGGGGCTTTGCGGTATCCAGCAGGCCCGGCAGCGGAGAAATCAGAAGATTATAGAGAAACTAAATAACTTTAAGCTTGCGGTCAGCATGGATGATTTTCCTTGTGATGGCAGGGGGCAGACGGGGCGGCCTCATATCGCGCAGCTTTTGGTAAGAAAGGGAGTTGTTCGCACGGAGCAGGAGGCCTTTGCCAAGTTTCTGCGTAAAGATGGTGCCGCCTATGTGCAACGTCAACTGCTGCCGGTCAGGCAGGCTATCAGCATGATTATCGGTGCCGGTGGAGTAGCGGTTCTCGCCCATCCTGGTTCGCTCAAGATGCCAGAAGGGGACCTCAAGAGGATGATCCACGAACTGCAGACAGTTGGTCTCTCCGGTGTGGAGGCCTATCATCCGATGAATTCAGAGAAAATGCTTCGTTTTTTGTTGAGAATTTGTCATGTTAACGGCTTACTCGTCACTGGTGGCAGTGATTTTCACGGTCGTAGTGGTGATAAAGCTCCTTTGGGGGAGGCCGGTTGCCGACGGCAGGTTCCAGGGCATTTGCTCACGGCGCTTAAAGATCGGTTCGCTGATTTTTCTTAAGGCTCATAACCAGTATTGCAAACGATTTCTTACGGATAAAAAAACATGCGTACAATCCTGATTGTTGATGATGAACCAAATTACCAAATTGTCTTGAGTGAGTTCCTACGTGATGAGGGATTTGAGACATTGACAGCCGACAACGGACAGCAGGCCATTGACTTGGTGAAGAGTCATGATGTCGATCTAGTAATCACCGACATGCAGATGCCGGGTATGGATGGTTTCGCCTTGTTGCAGGCCATCAAGGAACATCACAGTGCCCTGCCGGTCATCATGATTACGGCGTATGGTGAGGTGGAAAAAGCCGTTCGTGCCATGCAGCTTGGCGCCTTCAATTATTTGACCAAACCCTTTAATAATGATGAACTGCTGGCTTGTGCCACGAAAGCCATCGAGCACTTTGGACTTGCCGAGGAGAATAAACGTCTGCGGCGGGAGATCAGCGGACGGGACCAGTTCGATCAGTTAGTTGGTAAGAACAAGGCCATGCAGCAGCTCTATGGCTTGATTGAACGGGTGGCTCCTTCGCAGGCCAATGTTTTGATCAGCGGGGAATCAGGAACAGGCAAAGAGTTGGTGGCCAGGGCCATCCATGATAACAGCGATCGTGGACAGGGGCCGTTTGTCACGGTGAATTGCGGAGCTATCCCCGAGGCCCTTTTGGAGAGCGAGTTCTTTGGGCATGAGCGTGGTGCCTTTACCGGAGCCATCGCGATGCGAAAGGGTAAGTTTGAGTTGGCCGATAGGGGCACGATTTTTCTTGACGAGATTGGTGAAATGCCCCTGCCTTTGCAGGTCAAGCTTTTGCGGGTGCTGCAGGAGAAGAGCTTTGAGCGGGTAGGCGGTGAAAAACTGATTCATGTGGATGTCCGGATTGTGGCTGCCACGAATAAAGATCTTAAGGAAGAGGTGTCGCTGGGCAATTTTCGGGAAGACCTGTTCTACCGCTTAAATGTCGTGCATCTCCCTCTGCCTCCACTTCGTGAACGCCCGGATGATATCCCAATGCTGGCTGAATATTTTGTCCGTAAGTACGCCGTTCAAGGTGGGCGACCAGAGCTTAGTCTTGCACCGGATACGGTTCGTTTTTTAGCCTCACTGCCCTGGGATGGAAATGTTCGGGAGCTGGAGAATACGATTGAGCGGGCTACGATTCTCTGCCCTGGTTCCGTGATCGAGCCAGAGGACGTGCAGCCCATGTCTGGTGGCTTGACTGGGTATCAAAACGCCGCGGCCAATGTCAGCGTCGAGCAGATCGCTGAGGAGGCCAAATTGGCGGATGTCTTAAATGATATTGAAGAGAAGATGCTCAAACGGGCTCTTGAAAAGGCAAACTTTGTCCAAACTCAGGCCGCCAAGCAGCTTGGTATTACCAAAAGTTTGTTGCAGTATAAGATGAAAAAATTCCAGATAAAGCGTCTTGATGATTGAGGTGTGAGCCTCGCATTTTAGGGCTGTGATCATAAAAAAAGAGGGTTTTCTGCTCTTTCCTTGAAAAATAAAATTTGTGCTTGACTGGATTTTTGATTAGCACTATTGTTCTTCGGTTTCTATCCGTGAGTCGGGTAGATAGGTTATGAAAGGTTTACTATTATTCATTTAAAGGATGGAGGAGTTAAGTATGTCAGTTTATGTTATTGGGCACAAGAGCCCGGATACCGATTCTGTAACTTCAGCAATTGCTTTTGCCGCTTTCCAGAAAGGGCAGGGCGTTGATGCTGTTCCGGCTATGCAGGGAGAATTAAATCCTGAGACCAAATTGGTGTTGGATCGCTTTGGATTCGCCGCACCGGAGATCATTACCGATGCTGCTGGCAAGCAGTTAATGTTGGTTGATTTCAGTGATATCGCTCAAGCTCCAGCCAATATGAATAGTGCGGAAGTGCTGGCTGTGGTCGATCATCATAAGATTGGTGATGTTACGACAAATAGCCCAATTTTCTTCTATGCCAAGCCTGTTGGATGTACTGGCACGGTTTTGCATGAGATTTACAAGTCAAACAATGTCGCAATCGATAAGAAGGTTGCGGGCATCATGACTGCCGCTATCCTGAGTGACACTGTCAACTTCAAGTCGCCAACCTGTACCCCTGCTGATAAGGCTGCGGTTAAAGATCTTGCCGCTATTGCCGGTATCGCCGACACCGATGGCCTCTTCATGGATATGCTGAAAGCCAAATCTGCTATCGATGGCTTGCCAATCAATGATCTCCTCAATCGTGATTACAAGGATTTTGATATGAATGGCAAGAAAGTTGGTATTGGCCAGCTTGAGCTTGCTACCCTTGATCAGGCAGCGGGTGTTCGTGCCGATCTCGTGAAGGCCATTGAAGAGTTGAGAGCATCAGGGCGTCATACCGTTCTTTTCATGCTTACCGATGTTGTTAAGGAAGGGACTGAGTTGCTGGTCGCCTCTGAGGATCCGTCTCTCATCGAAAAGGCCTTTAATGCCAAGTTGACTGATGGTGCCATGTGGGTTCCTGGCATGATGAGCCGAAAAAAGCAGACTGTCCCGCCAATGCAGAAGGCCTTTGGTTGCTAATGAGTATCCAAAAATAGCTCTTCTCCGCGATATCTGTTGCAATAAAAAAGGTCATGTGCCCGTGCGGGCACATGACCTTTTTTATTGCCATTTTACACGACATAAGGGTCCGTACAATCGAACAACATGGCCATTTGTGATGTTCGATTGTACGGACCCTTATGTCGTCCGACTAAGTTGAAACAGCCAAGTTATTGGTACTGGCAATGGCTTAGTGGTGTTCGATTAATTTGATCCGTTTATCGTAATCAAAATTGCTATCATGGGGGGCACTATGGCAAGTCCTGCAGAGTTCAGGGCTTGGGCGGCGAGGCAGAGGGTAAGCCCTGGGGTTCTCGCTATGGCTGCGGCCAGGCCCGTGGCAAGTTTCGCAACCGACGCTGCGCCGGTCATCGGCGATGGAGAGAGCCTCTTCCCCTCGGTCGGTTGCAATACCGGTGACATGGCAGGAGAGGCAGTTCGGGTTGAATTGCTGTTGTTTCGCCGTTAACGTTCGGTACGCTTTGGCGTGCTGAGTCTGTTGCCAGGAGGCAAGTTGCTTGGCATGACAGGAGCCACAACCCAGAAAGCCGAGGTAGGGTGAGCTTTTAAGGGTAGCGGCAGATTCTGCCTGACGCTGGCCGATTGCGCTGATTGCGTTATCAAGGGTGGTGACAACTTGGCTTACCTCAGGGTGGTCAGGCAGGTCGATTGCGACGGCGATGAAGCGATTGTTGTATGTCGACAGTTTGGTGTCAGACGGAATCTGTCTACTTGCCTTTGTCTCCATAAGGTCAATCTCGCCTTGTAGGTTTTGTTTCTGGGCAAGGAGGAGGTTGTAAACTTTGAGCCGTTCGGCTTGGGAGTTGAGGGTTCCTTCCGTTTCTGGTCGATTTGCGTACTGCCGAAGTTGAACGTCCAGGCGTTCTAATGAAGCTTTCTTGGCGGCAAGGGCGACAGCGTTTGCATCTTCCCATCGTTGACTGGATTGCCAGTTGATCTCCATGATGCCGATCTGTTTGCCTTGAGGGGCCGTGCTGAGCATGATCGTGTTGTTGATAGGTGAGGGTGAGATTGTGTTGCTCGACGCCCCTGACTGGATGATCAGGTGGATATTGGCATAGCTTTCGGCGATCTTTTTGTTGTCTGCGGCAGGCAGGTTGGAGAGAAGGATGAGCAGATTGTCCTTTTTGGTCATCTTAGCGAGTAGCGCCGGTAGAACCTGGTCCCAAGGCAGAATGACGGCATTGTCGCTTGTCTCTAAGATTGCCGGTCCTGTCAGGCCGATAATGCCGACCTTGATGGTGCCAAGTTTTATGGAGGTGCTTGCGGTAAACAGAGGTTTTTTCGTTACCTTGTTGACCAGGTTAGCGCTTAACCATGGGAACTTAGAGTCTTTACTTAAAGATTTAAGGGCAGGGATTCCGGCAATGAGGTCTTGACTGCCAACAGCGACGGCGTCGTAGCCGATGAGATTGTAGGCCTTGATGATAGCCGCAGCTGTCAACTCCTCCTGTTCCCGCTGGCGGGGGTTGACGCTGGTGTGTTTGAACAGGAGCGCCCCAGCATCGAGTGTGAGGTGCGGATGGGGTGTGGTTGTGGCAATCTTGTTGAATTGGAATGCTTTTTTGGACAGACCGCCCAGTTGATGGCTGTGTCAGCCGCAGGGGGCGGTTTCGCCATGCACATCGTTGGAATAGAAGAGGAGGAGGTCTTGACCGGCTCCTAGCGCAAAAAACGGCTGGGCGAGCAGAAGAAAGAGGCAGAGGGTAACGGTGATAGATGATTTCAATGGTGACTCCGGTTATGACGCTGGATGGTTGCGGTGTGTTGCAATGCCACTGATTGCCTCATTGCCGGGCCAACTTCATTGTGACAGGAAGGCATTTGGTTCATGAAACGAGAACTGTGGCTGCGTGCGGTGAGTCCAGAGTCTAGGCAAATGTGCCATTATTTCTAGCATAGAACTTCTCGATTGAGAATTGATTTTCTTCAGCCGCAGCTGCGATTCCAGTTTTTTTGTCGGTATTGGCTTTTGTATACTGCGTTCATCGTCAGAGTCACTATAAAAATATTTTTCGCTTGCCATGAGGCAAATCTGCTGCGTAATATAATGAAAGAGTTAATTGCCGAGCTTGGAGAAATGGAGTTTCTGCTATTTCCTGCAGAATGAATCAACCGGAACTTTGTGATTTATGGACAACAGCTTGCTTAGTGATGATCGGTCGTATCTCGTTCACATTGTTGATGACGATAAAATTCTTCGTCAGATACTCAGCATGGGGATGTCAAAGGCCGGATTTTTTACGGCAGAGTCACAAAATGGTCTTGATGCGATCAATGATTTCCAAAATTTGATACCGGATGTCATCTTGCTGGACGTCATGATGCCTGATATCGATGGCTTTGAAGTTTGTGCTCGGATTCGTCAATTACCCGGTGGTGAGCGGGTGCCAATCATTATGGTGACGGGGCAGGATGACTATCAGTCTATCACCCGGGCCTTCAACTCCGGGGCGACGGATTTCGTAGTCAAACCGATCAATCCTCTGCTGCTAAGTTATAAGATTCGTTACATTATCCGGGCTAATCAAGCGATAGGCGATTTGACTATGCGAGATCTCATGCTGGCCTCGGTTCAGGAGATCGCTCACCTGACAAACTGGGAGTGGCGATTGCATGATAACTCCTTGGCATGGGGGGAGAGCATGTGCCGCTTGCTTGGCATTCGTGAAGTTGATGCGCCGAGCAACTATGACGATTTTCTCAAGCTGATTTTTGTCGATGATCGTGATGAAGTCGCTACAGTTATTGAGAAGGCACTTGAGCAAAAAACAAATATTTTTTTTGAACATCGTTTGATTACAGCAGATGGTGTCGAACTTGTTTTCAAGCAAGACGGTGCGATCATCTGTGGTGTTGACGGAACACCAGCCAAGGTTCTTTTTACCTGCCAGGATATTACCAAGGCAAAGCTTGATGAACAGAAAATTAAATTTCTCGCCTATTATGATCGTTTGACGGGGCTTCCCAATCGCTTTCTTTTTAAGGAGCATTTGGCCAAGGCCTTGGCCAATTGTAGGCGCAATTGCTCGTTTTTGTCGGTAATCTTCATAGATATCGACAATTTTCGAAATATCAACAACACCTTCGGTCGTGAGGTGGGAGATAAAATATTACAGCAAATTTCGTCTCGTTTGCGGGATTGCCTGCGTCGCTCCGATGTCGCTGGCAGCGTGAGTGAAAATGAGATCACGGCTCGATTTGGGGCGGATGAATTTGGAATTATCCTGGAGGGCTTGCGCGACATGGCAGATGCAGCAATTGTCGCGCGGCGGGTTATTGATTCTCTGGTTGAGGTGATCAGAGTCGAGGATAATGAAATATTTCTGAGCTGCCGGCTTGGGGTCTCGGTGTATCCAGATGACGGCGAGACAGTTGATGAGTTAATGAAGAGCGCCGACTCGGCGTTGTCCTGTGTTAAGGAGCTGGAACGGAATAGCTACCAATTTTATACGGCAGAGTTGAACAGCAAGGCCTTTGCCCGTTTTGCGCTGGAAAGGAGCCTGAGACGGGCGGTGGAGAAGCAGGAGTTTATCTTGGCCTATCAACCGCAGGTGCAGCTGCCCACTGGGAAAGTGGCTGGAGTAGAGGCCTTGATTCGTTGGATGCATCCAGAGCTTGGATTGATTTCACCCCTGGATTTCATCCCGCTGGCCGAGGATACGGGGCTAATTGTCCCGATTGGCGAGTGGGTCATGCGGACCGCATTCAATCAATGCAAACGCTGGGCCGACGCCGGCCACTCGATCAAGGTAGCGGTCAACCTCTCTGCTGGTCAGTTCAGGGACGCCAACTTACTTGATATGATCGGTAATTTGTTGGCTGAGACCGAGGTGAATCCACGGCTGATTGAACTTGAAATTACCGAATCGATGTTGATGGATAATATCGATGGCAGTATTGACCGGCTTGACCGCTTGAGCCAATACGGCTGTCGCCTGTCTATCGATGATTTTGGCACGGGGTACTCCTCACTGAACTATTTGAAACGCTTCCCGGTTGATGAGTTGAAGATCGACCGCTCCTTTGTCAATGATTTGGCGAGCAGTGAGGATGATGCCATGATCGTCAAGGCTATTATCACCCTGGCGCATAGTATGAAACTTGAGGTGGTGGCGGAAGGTGTTGAGACAAAGGAACAGTTGGGGTATCTCTTGTCTCTCGGCTGTAACCATATTCAGGGCTACTTGGTCAGCAAACCGGTAGCGGCGGAGCGCGTGCAGGAATTTTTTGGGGATTGGACGATCAGCGACCTGTTGGAGTCTTAAGAACCCTCAGTGGAAAACCTGCGCCGTCTTGCCTCGTCAGAAGGACTCTGTTGAGGGGGTGAAGGCATCGGTTCCCATGCGAGTTGCAATCATAACTCGACCCATTTCTCTGTCGCTGCCGATTGACGGCAAGCGTCACAAATTCTGATAGCGGCCAAACCATCCCTGCCAGGGATGGGGTTTTCTTGCTTGCCACTCAAAAAGGCCAGCCAGTCACGCAATAACGGTAAGATAGCTGGTGTCTCCAGATCGTGCGGCAGTGGGGTAATCGTCATGCCACTGACCAATTCAAGCAGGCCATGTACTTGGTCTCCCTGTAGTTGCCCCTTTCCTCCCATGAATTCATAACGACCAACCCTGGCCGCCCCAACTTTGCCGGCTAGCACAACACCTTTTAATCCCCTCGACATCTCGATCTGTGCCGAAAAAAGATCCTCAAGCCTTGGGTTATGCACCTGAAAGGCAGAGGCCCTTACCTTTATCACCTCCTGATTGGTGATAAAGCGTAAGGCGTCAAAGACGTGTACAGCGGTGTGAAAAATGACTCCTCCACCAGCCTGTTCTGGATTGTTCAGCCACGGCAGGGTCGAGGGCTCAAGCTGGTGGGTGGCGCAAAAGGAGTAGAGACTGCCTGCCTTAGGGAGGTTGTGTCGCAGACCCAGGATGATCGGGTTGTATCGTAAGGTTTGGCCGACGGTGAGCGGTAAATTTGCCTCTGTAAAGCTTGCGACAATCTCTTGTGCTTCGGCCTGGCTGGTAGCCAGCGGTTTTTCGATCAGCAGTGGCTTTCTGTGCTGCAGGCAGTGGCTTGCGATACTGGTGTTGAGGTTGGGTGTG
This sequence comes from Desulfobulbaceae bacterium, assembly GCA_028718985.1. Classification (GTDB taxonomy): domain Bacteria; phylum Desulfobacterota; class Desulfobulbia; order Desulfobulbales; family VMSU01; genus VMSU01. Next base: position 10,102 of record JAQUKQ010000045.1, read on the forward strand.
GTGACGCTGATTACCGCATCTACCTCAGGCGCGGCAATGAGATCTTGCCAATCCGCGTAGTACCTTGTTCGCCAATGCCTTGCCTGCTCCTGGCCGCTGGTTGACGTTCTGCGGCAGATGGCGCTGAGCGTAATGTAGGATTTGAGATCATGCACGATATGGTTAGCGTAGCGGCTGCCATGTTTACCCGTGCCGATTATGCCTATTCTCCGGGGCTTCATTCTCGCTTAGATTTTTTTTCCGGGACTTCAAACAAGATTTCGTTTTTCTTGAGCATTCCTAGTTTCTGGCGGGCAATTTTTTCGACATAGTTAGTGTCTGTCTTCAGCAGGGCGATCTCATCGGTCAGTTCTTGATTTTTCTGCTTTAGTTCGTCGAGTTCTTTGTTGATCAGGGCGAGTTCTTCCCTGACTTTGAGGTAGCGTTGGATACCGCAAGGGGCGAAATAGAGCAATAGAAAGACAGCGCAAAGAGCTATACCGATGATTATGAAAATATTTTTGTGCTTGTTGATGGGAGAAGGGGGCATGGGATGCGTTTCGCGTGTTTACTCGGAGGAGGCTTGAGCGGCTTGGCCAGATGGGGGCGTGTAGAGAAAGTTGACCCGCTTGCCAATACGCAGGTTACCGCTTGCAAGGTTGTACATGAAGGAAGTGCCTGAGATGAAGAATCCCTGGCCCTTCATCTCTACATCGGCGGCACTTTTCACGGTTTCGAATTTGCTGAGATAGCGCATGGCGGGTGTTCTAACCTCGAGGTCATTGGTTTTTATGACCACATCGTCCAGCACGGTGAGGATTTCGTGTTCAGGATCATAGTGAGCGCTGCCGCCGGTAATGTGAGTAGGTCTTGTGCCTAATCGTTTAGCATCGGCCTCATCCAGATCGAACCCGTTGTTGTCTCCAGCGCCGCGCAGGCGTTTGGCCCGTAACAGCAGTTCGTTAACTCCCTGTTTTGCTTGGATGAAAACTACATCTTCCATGCTGAAATTGGAATCCTGGTGTACAGGGATTGTTGATGAAGTCTTCTGCTCCAAAGTCAAAAATCTTGCTGCTGCACCGTACCAGAGAGGGGAAGTTACCAGTAAGGCGATGGGCAGCTGCCAGAAAAGATGCCGGTCATTCATTGTCTTAACAGATATTCGTTAAGCAGGGTTTGACGGTGTCCCTGGGCCTCGATGATCAGGTCACACAGGTCACGAACCGCACCGCAGCCACCGGGATGTTCGGAGACGTAGTGCACCATTGGTTTCAGTTCTGGCATGCCATCGGCAACCGTAGCTGCAAGGCCAACTTGGTTTAACACAGCTAAGTCAAGCCAGTCATCCCCCATGAAGGCAACTTCTTGCGGGGTGAGATTCAACTCTGTAAGGAGGGATGTGAGAACAGCAAGCTTATGACGAGTACCTTGGAAGACATGGGTGAGCTTGAGGTCATGGGCACGACGAGTGACGGCCTCCGATTGGCGGGCGGTGATCAGGCCAATCGTGACGCCGACTTTTTGGAGCATGGTCATACCAAAACCATCGCGGCAGTTGAAGGACTTGATTTCTTCACCACTAGTGGAGTAGGTGATGGAACCATCGGTCAGCACTCCATCGACATCGAGCAGCAAGAGTTTAATGTGTTTGGCGCGATTGAGGCAGGCCTGTCGACTCAACGGGCCAATTTTTCCTTCATGTCTGGCGGACGCCCGTTCATGGAGAAATTCGATGAATTGACAATCTCCAGGATAGGGTGCGGTCGGGGGGGCAGGTGTATTGGTCTTTTGGGGACTCATGGTTGCACCACACGATGGATGGCAACGAGTTGTTTGAGTAATGGCTCAACTTGACCGAGAGGGATGGAGTTTGGCCCATCACACAAGGCCTTGTCGGGGTCGGGGTGCACCTCCATGAAGATACCGTCGATGCCGCAGGCCACCGCCGCGCGGGCAAGCGCCGGGATGAACTGGCGTTGGCCACCGGAGCTCCCTCCTGCCCCGCCCGGCAGTTGCACGCTGTGCGTGGCGTCGTAGACGACCGGGCAACCGAGGTTGCGCATGACGGGCAACGAACGCATGTCGACCACCAGATTATTATATCCAAAACTTGAGCCTCGTTCCATCAAAAGCAGGTTGCGATTGCCAGACTCTTTGATTTTGTTGACGGCGTACTCCATGTCCCAAGGAGACATGAATTGCCCTTTCTTCAAGGAGATGGCCTTGCCGGTGCGGGCAGCTGCAACCAAAAGATCTGTTTGTCGGCAGAGGAAGGCAGGGATTTGAATCAGATCGAGTGTGGGTGAGACCTTATCGACCTGGCTGACATCGTGAACATCAGAGACAACAGGGATGCCGAGCGCCTTGATTTTTTTGAATATTTTTAAACCATTTTCGAGACCTGGCCCGCGGTAGGCCTGCAGTGAGGTGCGGTTTGCCTTGTCGAACGAGGCCTTGAAGATGTAGGAGATCTCTAAACGGGCGCAGACCTCTGCCAGTGTTTTGGCGATTAAGAGCGCCATCTCCTCGGTTTCAAGGACACAAGGCCCCGCGATCAACAAAAAAGGCCGGCCAGGGCCGACCTCAATCGTATGGTCAATACTGACAAAATTCATAGCGTTACCGGTGGGAGTTAGTAAGAGCCGCCTTGATGAAATCCCTAAACAGAGGATGTGGTTTCATGGGAGATGATTTGAATTCGGGATGGAATTGACAACCGAGAAACCAAGGGTGGTCGTTGATTTCGACAATCTCAACCAGGGTGTTGTCTGGTGAGGAGCCGCTGATGATCAGGCCCTTGGCTACTAGCTCCTCGCGAAAGGCGTTGTTGAACTCATAGCGATGACGGTGTCGTTCGCTTATCTTGTCAACGGCGTAGGCACGCTTGGCAAAGGTGTCATCGGCCATCGTGCAGGGATAGGCTCCCAGACGCAGGGAGCCGCCCATGTCAGAATTTTCATCCCGGGTCTGAATCGTATCTGTTCGGTAATCGTACCACTCCTTCATCAGATAGATAACTGGATGCAAGGAGTCTTGGCTGAATTCGTGGCTGGTGGCGTCCGACATGCCGGCGATATTTCTGGCAAATTCAATTACCGCAAGTTGCATGCCGAGACAGATGCCAAAAAACGGGATTTTTTTGGTTCTGGCGTAAGTGATGGCGTTGATTTTACCCTCGACTCCTCGATAGCCGAAGCCACCTGGCACGAGAATGCCGTCAAGACCGGTCAACAGGTCTTCGGCCGGCCGTTGTTCAAGGTCTTCGGCGCTGACATAACGCAAGTTGACTTTGGTGTCGTTAGCGACACCTCCGTGAACCAGGGCTTCGTGCAGGCTCTTGTATGATTCGGTAAGGTCGACGTACTTGCCGATGATGCCGATGGTTACCTGGTGAGCCGGATTCTTGATCTTGTCGACTAGCTGTTCCCAGTTTTCGAGATGAGGTGCGCCCGTCCAGATATTGAGATGTTTCAGGATTTTTTCGTCTAGGCCTTCACGGTGGAAGTAAAGCGGCACTTCATAGATGCTGGCGACGTCCTGGGCGGTGATGACATCGCTTGAGTCGACATTGCAGAACAGGGCGATCTTGGCCTTGATGTCGCTTGAGAGTTGAGTCTCCGTTCGGCAGAGTAAGATATCTGGTTGGATGCCGATGGCCCGCAGTTCTTTGACACTGTGCTGAGTCGGCTTGGTCTTGACTTCGCCTGCTGTCTTGATGTAGGGCACCCAGGTGACATGGATGAAGAGGGTGTTCTCACGGCCTTGATCGATTCTGAACTGGCGGATTGCCTCCATGAACGGCTGGCCTTCGATGTCACCGATGGTGCCGCCAATTTCGATGATGGCAATATCTACTGCGCCGTCAAGTTGCAGGATGGCTTTTTTGATTTCGTCAGTAATATGAGGGATGACCTGTACGGTGCCGCCCTGGTATTCGCCACGGCGCTCCTTGGTAATTACCGAGTAGTAGATGCGTCCCGAGGTGTAGTTGTTGCCTTGGCCGAGAACCGCGGACGAGAAGCGTTCATAATGGCCAAGGTCGAGATCTGTCTCGGCACCGTCATCTGTGACATAGACCTCACCATGCTGGAATGGATTCATGGTGCCAGGGTCGACGTTGATATAGGGGTCTAGTTTCTGGAAGGTGATCTTTAACCCTCGGCTTTCGAGCAAGGCACCAATAGAGGCAGCCGCCAGTCCTTTGCCAAGGGAAGATAAGACGCCGCCAGTGATGAAAATGAACTTAGTTTTTGATTTTGGATTGTATGATTTCATGGGCAGGCATTATAATTTTTGGTGAGGTTTTGTCATTAAAAAAAGTGCAGACGGGATAGGCTTTTTCGTTTACGGGGTCCCGTTTGCGGTTGTGGCGGCGTCGAGGGCTTAGATAATGACAAATCTTATCCGAGTCTTGCGTAAAAGCATAGTAATTTATGATAATTTCACGCTACAATGGAAATTGCTTGGGATTTTTTCTTGACCGCCAAATTTCCAACGTTTACCCTTTTCTGGGATAAGCCAATCGCTGCGATGTCAGCCGTTGCGATTGGGGTACTTTTTTCAACCAACCTTTCTCCTCTAAGAGTAACAGGATTGTCCTGCACCTCGTCGCTTGGATGATCTAATTTTGCCACGTCTGGTGTCGCTTTCAATGAGTCAAAAGAGTTTTTCCATCATGGATCTCGTCAGTCATTGTTTGTTTTTGTGCTGAGTCTACGAGGTGTTTTCTATCTTGCCGTTTGTGCAATGATTGCGGGTTGCTCCAGAAGCGATCCCCCTACTGATCCCGTATCTGCTGGACCCGCCGCGCTTAGCTCGGTTGCTGGGTGCCAGGGTTGTCATGAGATGACTTTGGATGCCGCCCACGATCTTGGCTGTGTCAGTTGCCATAATGGTGTTTCAGAGGCACGTGAAAAGCAGCTTGCCCATACTGGCCTTGTTGGCAAACCAGCGCATCCAGAGCAGATGAAGGCCACCTGTGGCTCGTGCCATGCCGAAATTGTGGGGCGAGCGGCAAGCACCCTCCACTTTACGGTAGCCAATAAAATCAATCTGGTGCTGCAGGCTTTTGGTGCCAAGGAGCGCTTAACCTCGCTCGTTGATATTCCAATCTGCGTGGCCCCAACGACTCGTCTGCAGTTGGCAGAGGATCTCCTCCGGCGTCGATGCCTGCGATGCCATCTTTACTCAGCGGGGGATGCCTACGCCGCTACCCGCCATGGAACCGGTTGCGCCGCATGCCACCTCGCTTTTGATAATGGCAGTCTCCGTGATCACCGGTTTTTGGCTCGGCCTACGGACTGGCAGTGCTTGAGTTGTCACTACGGCAATCGTGTCGGTGCGGATTACTATGGTCGTTTTGAGCATGATTATAACTGGGATTACCGCACGCCATTCCAGGCCAAAGCTGTTGAGGAAAGCCCGCCTTACGGTGTTGGCTTTCACCAATTAAGCCCTGATCTGCACCAGCAGGCCGGTATGAGCTGTATCGACTGCCACGGTAACAAGGAGTTGATGGCGGGCGAGGGCAGGCTGACCTGTTTGACCTGCCATGCAGCGGTTCTTGGGAAGGGTGGGCCCACGGCCTTGAAGGAGGTCGATGGTCATCGGCAATTGATTCTAAGGCTTTCCACTAAAATTCTTGATGTCCCGTTGATGCGAAATGAGGCCCATGAGCGTTATGGCCGTCAAGTGGCGTGTCAAGTTTGCCACGGTCAGTGGAGTTTTGCGGATCATGGCAACCACCTCCTGCTTCAGGACACCTCAGACTATCTCTCCTGGCAGGCCCTCACCCGGCAGGGAAGTGCTGAGCTCGAGCGAGAGCTTAATGCGGCTCTTTTCCATGATGACGATGCAGAACCCTCCATGGTTGATGGTATCACCGGGATCTCGAGGCCGGGAGTCTGGTTGCAAGCCTATGAACTAAGGCGCTGGGAGGAGATGAATACCTGTCTCGATGAGCAAGGGGTGCTGCAAGTCTGCCGGCCTCTCCTTGATCTGCATCTCTCTTATGTTAATCAAGACAATGAGGTGGTCTTTGATGGGGTGAAACCATCGGCCAAAATGCCGGTCATGCAACCGTACACGCCGCACACCACCGGCCGGGCCGGGGCCTTCTACCAGGGGCGATTGCAGGGCCTCTCTGCACCATGATGGGGATCGTCATCCCTCCTGGCTGTTTGGTGCTGTTGTTCCCTCCTCACTGAAGATAGGCGCAGGGGTTCATTTTTGATGAAAAAAATACCTTTTACTCTCTTTATGACGCTCCTTTCGGCTTTGCTGTTGCAGGGGTGTGGTTCGAAGGTGTTTCGGAGCTATCCCTCGAGAGAGGCGACTTCTATACGGAAGCCAACGTCATCGTCGCAGATGCAGGATCGGAATCGGATACCGCCGACGCAGAGGCCTTACGTCATTTATGGCAAAACCTATTACCCAATCCCCTCAGCGTATGGCTACGAGGAGCGTGGGGTTGCTTCGTGGTATGGACCGAAGTTCCACGGTCGCAAGACCTCGAATGGTGAGACATATGATATGTATGGTATGACAGCCGCTCATAAGATTCTGCCGATGAATACGCAAGTTTTGGTTAGGAATCTGGATTGTGGTAAGGAGGTTGTTTTGCGGGTGAATGATCGGGGGCCTTTTGCCAAGGATCGGATCATTGATTTGAGTTTTGGTGCCGCCAAGGCATTGGGGGTGGATGGCCCCGGGACGGCGAGAGTGCAGGTGACGGCCCTGGGTGAGGCTGAACAGCCGATGCCTGGAGATCACGGGCAGAGGCGGTTTAGGCCGTATCAGAATTTTAACGAAGGTGAATTTTTTGTGCAGATTGGTGCCTTTACCAATAAAGAGAACGCTGATCGCTTGACAGAATCAATGAATGGGCGGGGTAGTAAGACTATCTCCCAGGTGTATAACCATGAGGACGGTAACCGTTATTATCGGGTGCAGGTCAAGGCGGGCAATACGCTTGAGGAGGCTAAAAAAGCGGAGCGGGATTGGGAGCGTCTTTACCCGGGAGCTTTTGTCCTCGCCAGGTAAAAAGTGTGGTTGTTTAGGGTGTCGGACTGTGCGCTAACCACTGTTGAAGGCTTGTGTTTGATCGGCGTTGCTTTGCAGAGCTTCAGTGCCTTGCAAGGGATTGGCGATGTACTATTGCGAATCGAGAATATACCGATTTTTCCCTGACTCTTTGGCCTCATAGAGATTTTTGTCAGCTCGTTTGAGGAAAGAAGTCGGTGTGTCGTTAGGCTGCAATTGGGTGATGCCCAAGCTAACCGTCTTGTTAACCTTCTCTCCATCTCTTGGGAAAAAATCATGTGCGGCGAAGCTGAGCCGAACGCGCTCAGCGACAGGGATGGCATCCTGTGCCGTGGTGTTTGGCAGGATTACCGTGAATTCCTCACCACCATAGCGGTTGCCGCGATCGGTGGTACGGATGCTGGCCGTGATGATTTTTCCCATTGCCCCAAGGACACGGTCACCTTCGGCATGGCCGTAGGTGTCGTTAAAATGCTTGAAATTGTCAATATCCATGATGAACATGGTGAGCGGAAGGTTGTAACGGTTGGCGCGGTCGGTTTCCTGGCGCAGGGTCTCGTTGAAATGGCGCTTGTTGAAGAGTCCGGTCAGCTCATCTACAATGCTGAGTTCCCTGTAGCGGATTTCACTCTCTTTCAACGCCTGCTCAGCTTCTACCCGAGTCGTGATATCAGTGATGTGCTCAACCATGCCCATCAGTTCGCCAACGAGCCCATGAAATGGGGTGGAGATAATGCTGTAGTAAATTTTTTCACCATTCGGCAAATTCTTTTCAATCTGACTTTCAACTCGCTTCTGGCCATTTTTAATCTTGGTCAGTGGGCACTCTGGGGTGTTGCACAGACAGCTGTGAAACGTCTCATAGCATTTACGGGTTTTGGCTTCGGAGGCGGAGGCCCCGGCCATGGCCAGGAAGGTTGCGTTGTGACGGATGATTTCGCAATCTTTATTGATTAGAGCGATGCCACCAGAGACGGTCTTGAATATCTGGTTAATTTCGACATAGGCTTTTTCGGCATCCATCGCCAATTGGTTAGCTCGTTCGATCGAGCTTTCCAGTTGATCATTGACGTCCTCAAGCTCTTGCTTGTAGTGATCAATTTTGTCGACGGTCTGTTCAATGGAGAGCAGATCGCTCATGCCTTGCTTGGCAACGGTAAACCAGTTGCTGAGCGGGGCTTCTTGGACAGGCCGATCCATGCAGTAATTGGCACCGGCCATCAATGCCCTTGTCTGGTCGATGACCGGAAGCTTGTTGGCCACCATCAGGATTGTGCAGTAGCTGCCCTTATTGGTGCCCCGGATCTGCTGGCATAAGGTGAGGCTCTCTTCATCTGGCAGGTGACACTCAATGATTACCAGCCGTGGCAACTCTTTTTGGAAATACGACCAGGCAGTCGCGCAGGAGTCGCACAGTTCGACATTGAAGCCAAAGGCGATTGCCTGCTTTGTTAGCGAGGCAGCGGTTTCTGGATTATTTTCAATAACGAGTATGGTCTGCTGTAGCGGTCCAGGCATTATTTAAGTTTTTTCTAAAGTTACTCTGAGCTGTTGTTTGCCGAAAACCAAACTGCTAGCCACTGAAAGTATATCATAAGAAAAAAAAATTATTCCATAAAAAAATGGGGCAACACGAATCATCTGTCGAGTCTCTTCCTGGCTGACGAGTAACAAGCTATCAATAAAAAGGGCTTGGAAGTCGATGTCGTAAAGGGATCTCGACCAATGGCCTCTTACTCATGCACGCTGTTCGATTGGCTGTATCCTGTCAGAAATGTGTGCAAGTAGTCCATTGCTACAGTAATTTAGCTGTGCTGGTCGTCAGTTGTCTTGACATTTAGCAAAGGCCTCTCGTAGACTAAATAAGTCCTCGTCCGGTCAGGGTTGTAACCCTCTACTCTGACGGGTAGAGAGTTAGCTTATTCCTTTTCTCTTCAAAACTACGTTCTTCTTATGTTCAGACCCTTTGTCTTTATCGAGCATCCCTCTTTTTTAGAACATGATACCGGTGGTGGTCTGCACCCTGAGGTTCCGGCACGGGTTGCCTTGATTCGCCAACGGTTGGAACACGGATCCTTGGCCTCATCCATGACGGTTCGTCTGCCCAAAGAGAGTGTGCGGGCCGATCTCCTTGCCATCCATGACGAATCCTATCTCTTCCGTTTAGAAGAGGCGTGTCTTGCGGGTCAAACCAGTATTGATCATCCGGATAATCAGATCAGTTATGAATCGTTTGATGTTGCGCAAGTGGCAGCTGCGAGTGGGATGACTGCGATAGACCTTTTGGAGACGGGTCAGGCTTCCAGTGTATTTTGCTCGGTCAGACCGCCTGGGCATCACGCCGAGCGGTCGAGGGCTTTAGGCTTTTGTTTCTTAAATAATGTCGCCATTGCAGCTCGCTATTGGCAGAAGGCCTATCAACGACAAAAAATCTTTATCATTGATTGGGACGCGCATCATGGCAATGGAATTCAGAGCGCCTTTGAGCGTGACAAGGAAGTTTTTTATGCCAGCATCCATGAACACCCAACGTTTAGCTTCCCCGGAACGGGCTATGCTGAGGATCGTGGAGAAGAGACAGGTCGTGGAGCTACACTGAATGTCCCTCTGCCACCGGGGGCAGGTGATGAGATGCTGCTGGAGGCCATCCGGACGAAGATTGCTCCGGCGATCGAGGCCTTTCAGCCAGAGGCGCTGATTGTTGCTGCAGGTTTTGACGGTCATCGGGATGATGATATGTCGGGGCTGATGTATTCGACCGCCGTCTACCAGGAACTTGGCCGGATTATGCGGCATTGGGGGGAATGCTGTCAGGGGCGGGTGGTGTCGATTCTGGAAGGGGGCTATCACTTGGAGGCCCTGGCAGCAAGTGTCGAGGCCTATTTGGTTGGGCTGGTTGGGTTTGAAACTGGCGAAAAATAATTTGGATGGCAGAGAGGAGAGTAAATGTATATCGCAGCCTATATGAAAAAGCCGGCGTTGACTGTGCGACCTGAAACAACGATTGCCGAGGTGAAATCTCTCCTGGCATCCAAGCATTTTCGCCACTTACCGGTGGTGGATGAAAATGGACGTTTGCTGGGCATGGTGACTGATCGAGACGTTCGTTCGGCCTATCCCTCATCGGTTGCAACCGGCAAGCAGAATAAGGACGAGATGCTGAAAGTCAGCCAATCACCTGTTTGCGAGATCATGAGTTGGGACGTGGTTTTTCTCTCGCCCTATGCCACGCTTGATGATGCTTTGATCCTGCTCGATCGACAGAAAGTTGGCGCCCTGCCGGTAGTCGATGCCGACCGTACTGTCATCGGGATCTTCTCCATTCGTGACCTGATAAGGGCCTATACGTCGCTCTTTGGTCTCGGCGAGCGCGGGTCGGCCTTAGTTGCGGTTAAGGCCGATGGCAAGCCCCGGCCGTTGACCAGGATTGTGCATGTGCTTGAGGAGCACGACATCCATTTTAGCAGGGTGATTCGTACGAGGGGTGACTCTGCAGCCGTGCAGAACGACACGATAACGATTCGGGTCAACACTATGAATCTGCGCGCGGTGCATCAGGCTCTTGAAGAAGCCGGTTTTACGATTGATGCCATGCGGCCAGAATCTTTTAAAAACACCATTCCCCATGCTTGAGTCTCTCCTTCAACCGCAAACCATCGCCTTGATAGGCGCTTCCCGCACGCCGGGAGCCTTTGGGTATCGGCTGCTCGCCAACTTGATTGAAGGCGGTTTCGCCGGCACCATTGTTCCGGTCAATCCGCTGGCGGAGACCATCCTTGGCTTGCCGTGCTATCATACGCTCAGCCAATTTGCTGGCAAGATAGATTTGTGTCTCATCGCCATTCCTGCGGACCAATGCAAGAAAGCGGTACGTGAGGCGATCGAGGCCGGGGCGCGAGCAGTGGTGATTTTGTCAGTAGGGTTTAAGGAGTCCGGTGAAGCCGGGGCGGAACTGGAAATGGAGATTGCCGAGACCTGTCGGGTACGTGACGTGCAACTCTTAGGGCCAAACTGCTTAGGCCTTATCAACAGCGCCCACAAGCTCTTCGCCTTTGATGCCGAACAGCGGCCTGAACCGGGCGGCATCTCGATGATTTCACAATCGAGCTCGATCTGTTCCCTCTTTTTGGACAGGGTGGTCAAAGCCCATCTCGGGGTAGCCAAACTGATCAGCACCGGCAATAAGGCAGGGCTCTCGGAGATTGATCTGTTGCGGGCCTTAGCCCTTGATCCGCAGACGTCAGTTATTATCGGTTATCTCGAGAGTATCAACGCAGGTGACAGCTTTGTCAAGGCGGCCGAGTATGCTACCTCCCGTAAGCCGGTAATCATTCTCAAGTCTGCGACCACCTTGGCTGGCCGCAAAGCGGTGGCCGCCCATTCAGGGGAGTTGATCAGCCAAGATTCCGCCTATGGAGCAGCTTTTCGCCGTTCAGGGGTCATTCGCGCTGAAACCTTGGGGGCCCTTTTCGATTATACCGCTGCTTTTACCATGCAACCCTTACCCAGGGGGAATCGCGTCTTGGTGTTGAGCAATGCCGGTGGCCCCGGGATCATGGCAGTCGATGCCGTTGAGCAGGCCGGGCTTACGGCGTCCTATCTGGATGCTCAGGCATCGCTATCCTTGCGCCAGACCTTGTCTGCCTCAGCAACGATTTACAACCCCATCGACCTGCTTGGCGATGCAGGGCCGGAGCAGTATTCTGCCGCAATTGATGTGGTTATGGCCGATAACAACGTCGATGCGGTGGTGGTGCTTTTTGTTGAACGAGATAGGAAGACGGTCGGCCAATCGCTCGCTATTGCTCATGCGATCGTTGGCTGCAATCGTCGTCAAAAACCGCTGATCGCTTGTCTGCTTGGCTGCCAGAGTGACGAAGTACGGGATGCGTTGACGAAAGGCGCCGTGCCGGAATATGACTCTCCTGAACGGGCGGTTGCCGTCCTGAAGGCCATGTGTGAGTACACCGCTTGGCGGCATCGTCCTCCTCGAGTAGTGACCCGTTTTAAAGTTCATCGGCGCCGGGTTGAACGGATCATCTCGCGACACCTACGGACCAAACGTCTGCACATTGCCGAGATGAAGGCCAAGGATATTCTTAAGGCCTATGATTTTCATGTCCCGGAGGGGCACTTGACGATTTCGGTGGAGGAGGCGATTGAGCAGGCCGAGCGCATTGGTTACCCGGTAGCCATGAAAATCGCCTCGCCGGATATTGTCCAGAAGAGTGACTTCGGTGGCGTGAGGTTGAACATCGTCAACCGATTGGGTGTGCAGGATAGCTTTGATTTGATGATGTTACGGGTGAATCAGCGTGCGCCGGAGGCCTGGATAGATGGTGTTTATGTAGAAAAGATGCTCGATCACGGTTTGGAAGTGATCATGGGAATGCACCGAGACCCGCAATTTGGCCCGATGCTGATGTTCGGTTTAGGGGGCATCTATGTCGAGGTTATGAAGGATGTGGCCTTCAACCTGGCGCCTATTACCTTTGACGAGGCGATGACCATGCTGACCAGCACCAAGTCCTATCAGATCCTGATCGGTGCTCGGGGTGAGAATGCTGTTGATATGGCGTCTTTGGCTCACTGCCTGCAGAAGATCAGTCAATTGGCGACCGACTTCCCGCAGATTGCCGAACTTGAGATCAATCCATTGATCGTTGGTGAAATCGGTAGCGAACCGGTGGTCGCTGATGCGAAAATCAACTTACGAGGGGACGTTGAGTAACCAGATGAAAAGTGCTGTAGGCACATTCTATGACCCTGATTGGCAGAGGCGCTATCGCTCCATGATATCCACCGCCAAGGATGCCTTGCGCTCGCTTCGTTCCGGGCAGCGTGTTTTTATTGGCACGGGCTGTGCTGAACCTGAGGAGTTGGTTCAGGCCTTGATTAACCGGGCGCATGAGCTGGTTGATATTGAGATTATTCACCTTTTGACCAAAGGTGATGCCTCCTACGTTGCCAAAGAGTATGCAGATTGCTTTCGGGTGAACAGCTTCTTCATCGGTCAGAATGTGCGTGATCAGATTCAGCAAGGGTTGGGCGATTATACCCCGGTGCTGCTTTCTGATATCCCGCGGCTGTTCAATTTGGGCCAGATTCCTATTGATGTTGCGCTTATTCAGGTTTCGCCCCCGGATAAGCGGGGCCGGGTCAGTCTTGGTATTTCGGTGGATATCGTCAAAAGTGCAGCCGAGAACGCCTCGTGTGTTATTGCCCTGGTCAATGAGCAGATGCCGTATACCTTTGGCGACAGTATGCTCGATATCCACGATCTTGATTTTCTGGTGCCCTGCAATACGCCTCTTCTGGAGCGGGCCTCTAAACCGCCGCATCCGGCGACCGACATCATCGCGCAGCATATCGCAGCACTTGTCGAAGACGGTGATTGCCTGCAGTTTGGCATGGGCAGGATTCCAGGGATTGGCCGCATCCCGCCGGCAGTGATGAATTATTTGCTTGATAAGCGTGATCTTGGATTGCACACCGAAATGATCACCGATAGCATCATTAAGTTGGTTGAGGCAGGTGTCTTGACGGGCAAGAAGAAAACTTTGGATCGAGGCAAGATTGTGGCCTCCTTCTGTATGGGGACGCGACGCCTATACGATCTGCTTGATCGTAATCCGCTCTTTGCCATTAAGCCTTCGGAGTACGTTAACGATCCGATGATCATCAGTCGGCAGGAAAGGATGGTCTCGATCAACATGGCCATGGAGATCGATTTGACTGGCCAGGTCTGTACCGATTCTGTCGGCGAAAAATTTTACTCTGGGATCGGCGGGCAGATTGATTTCAACCGAGGAGCGGCTCGCTCTCTGGGAGGGAAAGCGATCTTGGTGATCGCAGCGACCGATGAAGAGAACAAGAAATCCAGGATTGTCCTGCGACTCAGTCCGGGGGCAGGAGTGAGCATTACCCGGGGCGATGTGCACTATGTGGTCAGTGAATATGGTGTTGCCTACCTGCACGGCAAGACTGTGCAGGAGCGAGCTTTGGCGTTGATCTCGATCGCCCATCCCGATTATCGGGCCCAGTTGTTTCAGGATGCGATCGACTACAAATTGATT
>JAQUKQ010000046.1 GCA_028718985.1 Desulfobulbaceae bacterium
TCTTGTTGATGAATGTCGTCAATTCGATTATAAAGCTCACTCTCTTGTAGGCGCCTGTAGCTCATCTGGATAGAGTGCCGGACTACGAATCCGTAGGTAGCAGGTTCGAATCCTGCCAGGCGCACCACAGCAATATCAAGGGGTTAGATTAATTTCTAACCCCTTTTTTTGTACTCAAAAAATGGCCTGTGCCCAAATTGTGCCCAATCTGTGCCTAATATGAAAAAATGGCAAATTTGGGGAACCTTTTAATAGAGAACATATGACTAACAGCCTGTTCTGAAAAAATTTGCTGGCTACTTTAATTTGCCGGTTTTTTTTCTGTTCCTTCATCGTCAATATATTTAAGTAATTCTCCCACCTCACATCCTAAGTATCGACAGAGGCTATTAATGCCCTCCAGATCGACTCGTGTCGCTGTTTCATGATACAACCGCGTCACGGTTCCCCTGCTAAGTCCTGTATCTCTCACGACATCAACGATCTTAAGCCTTTTTTCTCCGAGCAACCTAGATAATAAACATTTTATCATTCATCGACCTCGCCACAAAAAAGTACCTTATAAGGTACAAATTGTATTTTAAATGTTGACATGCGCCTCTAATAGGTTTACTTTGTATCACATCAGGTACATATAAGCCCTGAAATGATATTCCTAAACTTATTTACCAGAGGAGGCATCACATGTCACAAACATTTTTGACAACAGAAGAATTGGCTCAAAAAATCAAGTATGACGTCAGGACTATCAGAAACCGACTCAAGGATTCTGTTTTGCTAGAAGGCAAACACTATATCCGGCCATTTGGTGGCCGCAAGATTTTGTTCCTCTGGGAAGCCATTGAGGGTGACATCATGATGTTTTCTCTGGAAAACGCAGCGGGTATCTCAATGGCCAATGGAGGTGTCTGCAATGGGTAAGATCAGGGTTCGCGCAGAAACGGGCAAGTTGTTTTTTGACTTTCAATATAAGAGTTGTCGTTGTCGTGAGCAGACAACGCTTGATGATAATTCGATTAACAGAAAGCGGGTTAAAAAAATTCTCGAGCAACTTGAGGCCGAGATCACATTAGGAACTTTTGAGTACGCCAAATACTTTCCTCAGAGTCCAATGGTTAGAAAATTTACCAGCCTGTTGAGCAGTTGCCTTTTTTCAATGGTGCCGAAGTTTGCTGACTTTGCCGATTTGTGGATGCTAGAAATGAAAATTCAGTGGCGGAAGTCTCATTACGACACGAATCGGGGGATACTGGACCAATATCTGATTCCAGCCTTCGGACAGAAAGACATGAGCCAAATTACTAAGGCTGAAATCATTGCCTTTAGGGCGAAGCTTGGTGGTCTCAAAGGCAGAAAGAATAAGCCGCTGTCGGCCTCCAGGACCAATCATGTTATGAATCCTTTGCGGATGATTCTGAATGAGGCGGCAAATCGTTTTAATTTTTCTTCCCCTTACAGTGGAGTCAAGTCGCTCAAGATCCCACGAAGTGATGTTGAACCTTTTTCACTAGAAGAGGTGAAATTACTCATCGATACCGTCAGGGAGGACTTTAGGTCATACTTCATCGTCAGATTTTTCACTGCAATGCGTTCCAGCGAAATTGATGGTCTTGATTGGAAATTCGTAGATTTTGAACGTCGTCAAATTCTGGTTAGACAGGCCTTGGTAAGGGGAGAACTTATTTACACAAAAAATGACGGGTCATATCGTACGATCGAAATGTCTGAGCCAGTATTCAACGCCCTGCAGTTACAGTTCAAGGCTACTGGTGGTGATGATTTTGTCTTCTGCTCGCGAAACGGAGCTCCGCTCAGGCAGGAAAACGTTACTAAAAGGATTTGGTATCCACTGCTGCGCCATTTGGGGTTACGGGAACGCCGTCCATATCAGACACGCCATACGGCAGCCACATTATGGCTGGCATCAGGTGAAAGCCCTGAATGGATCGCAACCCAGATGGGCCACACCACCACAACCATGTTGTTCCGAGTTTATTCCCGATTCGTACCGAACCTGACACGTCGGGATGGATCGGCATTTGAACGACTGTTAAAGCAAAACTTTAAGCCAGAGGAGAAGGGGAATGGGTGAAGTGAAATTTATTGATAGAGTTGCTAAAGGGAATGAGGCAGAAGGATATATGAATCTTTGGCTACAGGAAAATGGCATTGGTTTTTTTGGGATCAATCAATCGCCAGAATCATTCGCTAATTTTTTTGTCGATAGGATCAAACGTCCAGATTATTTCGTACTCCTTCAATCAATTGGCATACTGGCTGTTGACACTAAGAACTGTGAGCTATACCAAGGTAGCTTCCCTCTTGGGATCAATGAAATAAATAAAGCAATGGCCTTTGAGCGTGACACCAGAATAGCATTCTGGTTCGCCTACCTGCACCGGAGTGAAAACCGTGACTGTTGGTACTGGATCAGTGCTTTGTCGGCACGTAGTGTCGGCACAGTGAAGACAAATGGTAAAACAGGGGATGATTTCATGTCTATCGGTCTGCAACACTTCATCCCCATACGGACACGCCATGACTTTGGGTTACTCTATACCAGTCAATACCAGTCGAGCGAAGGGGGACTTTCAGTTTGTTCGTAAATCGCAATCGTAATGGCTTATTCTTGGAATGGCGGTGTGTTTAATTTTATGTGCCAACTAGCTGCCGCCATTCCAGTTTTATATCTATAAAGGTGAACTGATCTCTCCCAGGCAGCTTATGACAGCAAGGAACGAAGCTCAAATTTCGGCTGGGTGAACTGATATAAAAGCAATCGTAAATTCATCGAAGCCTTGAGTAGATGTTGATGGCCTTTCCAGAGCATTAAGACATCACCAACGCCATTTCTGATGAAGCTCAGGATGAAGCTTCAAGGGGGAATTGTAATGCAGAATTTGAATAGTGGTTAAAATAAAAAATGTACAATGAAATATTTAATTTTTGAGGTGCTTATATTCTTCATATACAATCCTGTTGTCATATAACAATGTCCACTCTAACCTAATCGGTATTTAGCATTTTAAAGTTCGACAAAATATGCAATGCAGGTTTTGTAAGCATGGTCACGATTAATATCCCCGTGGCAAGAATACCCAAGGTGATTAAAATCTCCGTTTTACTCGCTACATAATCAACTACCTCTCCGATGGGAGACGGCACAAATCCTGGCACAATCAGACCAAAACCTTTTTCGATCCAGATTCCGGTAAAAAGAGAAATTGCCGCCACCATGAGGTATTTGGTATTGCCTTTGGTCGGGTCAAAGGCAAAGAGCAGGGTGCCAAGGATGTTCAGGCTTATGGCAGTCCAGATCCAAGGGACCAGCGCATCATGGCCATCAAGTCCAAAAAAAAGATATTGAGCCGACAAACTGTGGTGGGTGAAGGTGTAGAACTCTTTAAAGACTTCGGAAAAGAGCATCAAGAGATTGATAACGGCGGCGATGACGATAATTCTCTTCAGTTTTTTGAAGATGATTGGATCGATGGGATAGGAAGTAGTTTCCTTTATGGCAATGATGACCATCATGATGACCGCCGGTCCTGCGGCAAAGGCGGAGGCGAGAAATCTGGGTCCGAGCAGAGGATTGTTCCAAAATGGTCGGGCGGGGAGTCCTTCGTAGAGAAAAGCAGTCACCATGTGAATTGACACCGCCCAGAAGATTGAGAGAAAGATAAAGGGGCGATACTTCCAGCCAACTGGCTTTCGGTTATGGTAATTGCAATAGAGGATATAGAGAGGGACTAATGTGTTTAAAGCAAGATAACCGTTTAAGACCAACACATCCCAGGTCAGAATGGAGGAAGGCCAGTTAAAGAGACCGAGGCCCGGGACAATATGCCACAGACGCTGCGGTCCTCCCATGTCAACGGTAATAAAGAGCAGACACATGACTAAGGCGCCGACCGCAACACATTCGCCAATGATCACAACCTCATGGAAATCTTCGTCCTTAAAGACGTAGGCCGGCAGGATCAGCATGACAGCCGCGGCAGCCACCCCGACAAAAAAAGTAAAATTAGAGATATAGAGTCCCCAACTGACAATATTCGACATGCCGGTGACGATGAGCCCTTCTCTAAATTGATGGGAATAAGCCCAGACGCCAGTGCCAATAATGACAAGCAGTGCGAAAAGGTATATTTTGTAGCTCGTGCTCCCAGTTAGGGCCCATTTGCTACAGTCAGAGATGAAACTAGCAAATCCTTTTTCGGGGGGATTTTTCATTATTTTTCTCTCTGCGGGGTTTGCCTGGAGTTCGTTTTAGGGGAGGATGCCATCAATGCTACTTTGTTAGGATTTTGTCCGGATACAACAGAGCAATCCCCGTCAATCGATAAAATACCAAAATTTAGGATCTGTCCCCAGATCCTCTTTCAGCCTGAAAACTTTTTTATTCTTTAATACAAAGCGGATTTCGCTATCAGGGTCAAGCAGGTTGCCAAAGACCCGGGAACCGGTGGGGCAGGCCTCCACGCAGGCAGGGAGTTTTCCTTGCCTGGTTCTTTGGATGCAGAAGGTGCATTTCTCCATGGCCCCCTTCATGCGTTGCCTGTTGCCCAGATAATGTTGTTGGCGAGTTATCTCTTCTTTTGGCACAAAAGGTTTTCCCCAATTAAAGCGTCTTCCCCAATATGGGCAGGCGGCCATGCAATATCGGCAACCGATGCACCAATCATAATCAACCACCACAATACCATCGGGTTCACGCCAGGTTGCTTTGACGGGACACGCCTTGATGCACGGGGCATTCTCACAATGGAAGCATTGGACGCCCATGTAAAACTTATCATCCACCGGTACTTCATGGAAATACTTGCCGTCACCGGTACTCGGATCAAGTTTGCCAGGCTCCATTTCAAAGACTCGGATGTACTGGGTCTTTGCGTTTCGATCAAGGTTGTTTTCTTTAACGCAGGCCTCCACACAGTCCATGAACCCTTCACAGCGGGTAATATTAAAGGCATAGCCATACAGCACTTTCTCGCGCGGGGCCTGATTACTGATCGTAAGATCCTGATTATCGTTTAGTTTTGCAAGTTTGATTAAACGTTCTACGGTATCATCCTTCTCTTTCTGAGTCATTAACCGATAGTTTTTTTTGAAGTATTCCTCCCACTTCAGACCAAACTCCTCTTTTGACTCTGGAAGGCTATTTAAGGAGCATCCTGTTGCTAGGCTAGCCGAGCTTGCCGCAGCGGCAATGGATAATCCTTCGAGGAAGGATCTGCGGGTGCTTTTTCCTTCAGGGTGCTCTTCTTTTTTCATGCGGCCTTCTTCGTTTTTTCGGGAGTCCATTCCATACCCCTAGTTTTTTAATGGTAGAGAATATGTCGCAGGCATTCTTTTTGTAAACTTGGGGGCATGGGGGTTATGGCAGGTGGTGCAGTTACGGATCACTCGTCCTCCTGCCCAATATTTAACTCTTTTCCCATGTGCTCCGCCGATCCAGTCTCTTTTTTGCCTGAAATGGCATTGACCGCAGAGTTGATAACTGTGGTCGAAATCAATTTTTTCACCTTGCTTATCGACCAGCGTGTCCCGATCTTTTGCATGATGACACTCCACACAGGTTAAATTATTCTCTCCCTGCCCATGATTCATTGTGATATTACCGTGGGTAAGCAAAGCGGCGTTTTTCGCCAGAACTTTTTTGTCGTTGTTATGGCAGGTGCTACACCGATAACGCTCGATGAAATTTTTACGGGCCAATACCCGAAACTCCTTACCCTGGGAAGTTTCTTTTGCCCACACCGTCTTGTCAGGGAGGGGATGGGTGGATTCAATTTGACTCGCATCAAAGGGGTCGTTAGCCTCCATGATTCTATCGGTGACCGAACCTTCACTGGCCAAGGATGCTTGGTTTGCCAGCAACAAGATGCCGAGCAGGAGTGCTGAAAAGCTGGAGCTAGAGCTTAGTCTCATCATAGTTCTCCAGATCACTTGTTTCTTACAAACTCCAGGAGAGGTTCGGTACTTATAACCGGGAGATGGCACTGGCGACAATTTCCACGGGAGGAGTGTTCAACTCTGATCTCGGTCACGGCTCCCGGCCCGGTATGACAGGCAATGCAGTTTTCCCGAAGTTGCAGGCTGTGGGGCATTGGTGGGGGAGAACCTGCCAAAAAGGACCTGCCCAATTTCGGGGGATTGATGGACTGCCAATTCGTCTCCACAAAGAGTTTTTCTGTACGTTTGGGGACATGGCATTGGGTGCACAATTCATTTTCCGGATGTGGTGTTACCGGCACAAAGCTATCCAACTCGGCATCATATCCTCCCTTGGCATGACAGGAGAGGCAGTTGTCCGCTTGCAGACTAAATGATGGTGCCACCGCATGGGGTATGCGTGGCGGTGAGCCGGGATATTGCCGTAACTCATAGAAGCCCATCAGGTTCCGACCCCCAGAGTCTGCGGCCATATACTCGAGTGGAGTCGCGTTATAGCTCTTGAAAATTTTTTCGCCATCTGCATCAAAGTTGTGGGGGATATCAGGCGCTGCCAGTGCCAAAGTAACTCCCCCGACTCCGAGAAGGCAGATAGCGGCAAAACCGAGAGCACCTTTGCCGGTTTTTTTATCTGCTCTATTCATGAGACTTTCTCCAGTCGAACCGCACATTTTTTATAGTCAGGCTGCTTTGAAATTGGACAAAATGCATCCAGCGTCAGTTCGTTGATCAGGTAGCTTTCATCAAAAAAAGGTACGAAGACCATACCCCGGGGCGGGACACCGCGGCCATTGATGGAGGCTGGCATGACAATCGAGCCCCTTCTGGAGATGATCTTCACCTTCTCCCCGTTGACTACACCAAGATCCGCTGCATCTTCAGGGTTAAGCTCAACATAGGAAGCAGGCATGGCCTGGTGGAGGATGGGGACACGCCGGGTCATGGAGCCGGTATGCCAATGCTCGAGGACCCGACCGGTATTCAGCCAGAAATTATACTCGGCATCCGGAGACTCGGCGGCCGGTTCATATGGGCGGGCCCAGATCCAGGCGGTGTTATCCTTTTTACCGTAGAAGTCAAAATCTTTACCATTGGTACAGGCGGGATCATATTTGGGGTTGAAACGCCATCTGGTCTCCTTGCCATCCACAAACGGCCACTGCACACCCGATCGCTCCAAAAGGACGGTGTAAGGAGCCATATTGTGTTTTGGGCCTTCATGGAAGCGTCGATACTCTTCCCAAATCTTACCGATGTATTCGTCTTTCCCCCAGGGAAACTGTTTCTCGTAGCCCAGTCTTCTGGCAACTTCGATCAGCTGCCAGGTATCGGACATGGCCTCCCCGGGAGGAGGAACAATTTCGGCAAAATGTTGGGTGCGCCGTTCAGAATTACCAAACATGCCTTCCTGCTCAATCCACATGGCGGCAGGCAGAATTACATCGGCAACATCTGTCGTCGGTGTGGGGTAGACATCGGAGACCACGATGAAACGATCGTCCTTCAAAGCGCCGTTGCGGTAACGATTTAGATTGGGCATGGTTACCATGGGATTGGTGACCTGAATCCACATGAATTTGATATCGCCCCGATCCAAGGCCCTAAACATCTCTACGGTATGATACGTGGGTTTTGGATCAATGTTACTTACCGGCACATCCCAGATTTTTGCCGCCAGTTCTCGTGCATGTTCATCCATGACGACCCCGTGCGGCAGGGCATGAGTCAGGGTGCCGACTTCACGGACCGTACCACAGGCGCTGGGTTGACCAGTGAGGGAGAACGGACTATTACCGGGAGCGGAGATCTTGCCGGTCAAGAGATGGATGTTGTAGACCAGATTCTGAATCCATGTCCCCCTGGTGTGCTGATTCATGCCCATGCACCAGAAGGAGGTCACTTTCTTGGCTGGATCACCATACAAAGAGGCCAGGTATTTGATGTCTTTGGCGGAAACACCAGAAATCTTCTCCACTTTCTCTGGGGTATAATCTTCGAGGAATTTTTTGTACTCTTCAAAATTAATAGACTCTTCCTTGTCTGTGAAGGCAAAGTGATCTTCGGTTCCGTAACCGATGTTGGAGAGTCCTTTATGGAACGAGACATGGGTGTTGACAAAATCCCAGTTCACCCATTTATTCTGGATTATTTCGTAACAGATGGCATTGGCCACGGCCAGATCGGTCTGCGGCTTGAACAGTATCGATTTATCGGCAGCCTGACTGGTTCTGGTGGTGCGGGTGGCAAAGTCGATAATCTCGACATTGCTTCTGCGCTTACGGTTGGCCAGCATCCGCGAAAAGAGAACCGGATGCATTTCCGCCATATTGTTGCCCCAGGTGACAAAGACGTTGGCATGGTCAATGTCCTCATAACAACCCATGGGTTCATCAATGCCAAAAGAGGTCATGAATCCGGTTACCGCACTGGCCATACAAAGCCGGGCGTTGGCTTCAAGATTGTTGGTGCCGATACAGCCTTTAAAAAGCTTGGAGGCCACATACCCATCGGGGATGGTCCACTGCCCTGAGCCATACATGGCGACAGAATCCTTGCCGTGCTTGTCAATGGTCTCCTTCATTTTTGCCGCAATGATATCAAGGGCTTCTTTGATGGGAACTGCTACCATTTCACCATTGCGGCGGACTTTGGCCTTGGTGATTCGATCCTTCCCGTAAAGGGCCTGCACGGAGTGATAGCCTTTCACGCAACAGAGGCCTTTGTTGACGCTGCAATTGGGGTCGCCTTTTACTGCAACCGCACGATCTCCGGAGACACCGACGAGTACGCCACAGCCAGTTCCGCAAAAACGGCAGGGGGCTTTTTTCCAGGTAATCATTCCTGAAGCGCCTTCCTGTTTTTTCCAATCCGCAAAACTGACGCCGGGGAATATTGCGGCTGCGGCTGCAATGGCGCTGCTGGCAGCTGCACACTTAATAAATGATCTTCTGTTAAGCTTCATGGTCACCTCGTTGTTTCCCAAGTTGATCTTCATCGCTATGGCCAAAGGTCATGCTCAAAGATTGTAAGGACTTCAACCCATTAAGTTGTTCTTGCAATTTTGTTTCTGTGGCAGCATTTGGCGTGTCAGTCACCAAGATGACTATCTCTTTGTTTTCGGCAGGGATTATTTCACAGCAATTTATTGATGATAACTCTGCACATAACTTGTCAACGGCCCCTGCCTCCGGGATCGCGAGATAACTGAAAATGGGCATTCTTCTCCCCCTTATTGAATTAAACGATAGAAGAGCATTGTTTGTTAATGCTTGTAATTATTCTATGGTCGGGGCAGGAATAATGTAAAGTCTTTTTTCTTAATATTATATTTTTAAACTAAATATTATGGGTAAAAGACTGGAAGATGCCGTAGAGTTGGACAACCTTCTATGGTTGTCTTGGGCGAGTCCATACATCCATGCAATGTTTAAGAGAAGCGTGTGCGGAGATTTTCACATATGCCGCCAGTGGGAGAGATTCTGCCCCCTGTTAGCAGTGCCCATCGTTTTCACTGTGCTTTTATCGTGTTTTCATCGATTTGCCCTATCATTCCCTGGCTCATGGGCCGGAGGCCGGATTTTAGTGGAGCTGCTGTTTTCGCAACTCTATGGCTTTCTCTCGCATTGCCTCAATGCGTCATAGCCCACCTCTTTCTTGTAAAGGATTGTTACTATCGCATCTGATGTGAGCCGAATGTACTCGACAGGAGTTTAAATTTGGACCTCGTGCTAGAATTATCTTGTAAATAGACTCACTATTTTCATAGACTATATCTAGTTTTCATTCAAAAACTGTAACTTGCTGATATTTATATAAAACAACAGATAAATTGCTATGAATTTCCGGAGTATCATGGTAGGGTGTAAGCCTCAACAAGCTGATATCATTAATCTAATTTTCTTTGAGGGCTTCCACCATGCGTCGAAAACTCAACCCACAACTCAACCTGTTCACAACCATGGCAAGAAACAAAATCGCCAAAGAACTGCAACTGATATCACAAGTGCTTGATGCAACACCCAAGGTGTTGGATCTGGTCTATCAGGACTTGGTGCGCTCAGCCCGTCCCACTACAGGGCGGGAGGGGATGACTGCTGAACAAGTTCTGCGCTGTGCCATCCTTAAGCAGTATCGCCAGCTCACTTACGAAGAGTTGGCCTTTCATCTGGAAGATTCGAGCTCCTTCCGCGGTTTTTCCCTTCTGGAGATGGGTCAATATCCCTGCGCATCGACCCTGCAAGGTAACATTAAGGCCCTGCGGGAAGAAACCTGGGAGGCGCTTAACTGTGAGATTATCGGCTACGCCAAACAGGAAAAGATCGAGTCTGGCCGCAAGGTCCGCATCGATGCCACCGCTGTAGAGACCAATATCCATCACCCCACCGATTCAACTCTGCTGGTCGACGGAATCCGGATCATCACCCGTTGGTTGGCCGAAGGCAAAAAACTATCTCCCACTCCACACTATCAGTTCAGCGACCATCAACGGGTAGCAAAAAAACGGCTGATGACCATCCTCAACACCAAAAATGAAAAGGTTCGGCGGAGCGCATACAAAAACCTCCTCCTGTATGCCGGCATGGTCAGGGAGTATGCCCTGGCTGCAATCCCAAAACTCTCAGCCCACCAAGCTTTGGAGATGGCTGACTTCTTTGCCGGCAAGGTCCTGGCCGAAAAACTGGCAAGAGCCGTTGACATTCTCGGCAAAGTCATCGATCAGACAGACCGGCGGGTTTTCAGGGGAGAGCAAGTGCCCGCCTCAGAGAAAGTGGTCTCCTTTTTCGAAGAGCACACCGACATCATTGTCAAGAAGCGGCGTGAGACCGAATTCGGCCACAAGATCTTTCTCACGGGTGGCTCTTCCACTTTGATCCTCGATTGCCTGATAGCGCGGGGCAATCCGGCCGATACTGAACTGTACGCACCGATGCTACAAAGGCAGCAGTCGTTGTATGGTCGCATGCCCCGGCAGGTATCGGTTGACGGTGGCTTCGCCTCGAAGGCTAACCTCGCTTTTGCCAAGGAACACCATGTGACTGATGCCGTATTCGCTAAGAAACGGGGGTTGTCGGTGCTCGACATGGCCAAGAGTTCTTGGGTCTACAAATCGCTTCGTAACTTTCGGGCCGGCATTGAGGCCGGGATATCTACTCTCAAGCGCGCATTCGGTCTTGACCGCTGCACATGGAAAGGTTGGGATGGATTCGGTCGATACGTCTGGAGTTCGATCGTCTCTTACAACCTCCTGGTTTTGGCCAGAACAAAACTGACTGAGGCCTGAGAAGATACAGGTCAGGTCAAATAAGCACGGCCAAGGGGCAACTGCGCCCTAAATTTAGCTAAAACGGCTCGAAACACTGAAAGTACCATCCCGGACAGCCTGTAGTGAGGGAGTTCTCGGCTGCTGCACCCCTCATTACGTCAAAACGGGAAGTTTCTGGATGGACACTAAATAGCACTAATATCGCCACCATTTTCTTGGATGATGGGCTGCGGCTACGGCGTTTTACTACCCAGGCGGTCCAGTTTATCAAGTTGATTCCAAGTGATATCGGTCGTCCCATCACCGATATCGCATCGACCCTTATCTATCCTGAATTGCCGACAGATACTTTGGAGGTACTGCAAACACTGGTCTTCAAGGAGAAGCCAGTGGCTACTACTGACGGGCGCTGTTTTTCGGCGCGAGTTATGCCCTACCGCACTCAAGAGAACAAGATTGATGGGGTGGTGATCACCTTTACCGATATCACACTCTGTAAGAAATTGGAGGGGGCGGTGCAGGAGTTTTCCGCAAGAGAACGACAGATTTTGGAAAACAGTAGCGACGCTTTCTTTTTTCTGGACAGTTCGCTCGCGATAATCTCCTGCAACCTGGCGGCGGAGAGGATGTTCGGCCGTAATACCTCCGAGGTACAGGGCAAGCTGTTTACCGATCTTTTCCCTGAAACCAAGAAGACTCTCTCCGGTAAAATGTATTGCCAAGCCATAGCAGAGAAGAGTGTACAATCCTTTGAATATTCTACCTCGACAGCCCATTGTCCAGGCTCCTACAGGGGGCTGGTCTACCCGCAAACAGAGGACATCTTAGTCAGTTTGCAAAGAAGTGAGTCAGGCCAAAAGCAGGAGATTATACCATGAAACAAGATAAGCCAATGAGTGCCTCTGAGCTACGGCGTCGAGCCGATAGCCTGCACAGAGAAAAGTATCCCGCAGCGCGAGCGCGAGATGAGGTGGATTCTGCCTCCCTGCGACTGGTACACGAACTGCAGGTCCATCAGATCGAGTTGGAGCTTCAGAATGAGGAGCTGCGCCAGTCGCGACTGGAGGTGGAAGCAGGCCTGCAGAGTTACACAGAACTCTACGATTTTGCGCCGGTGGGCTACCTTACTCTTGATAGAGCCGGGACAATTCTCCAAGTGAATTTGCCTGGGGCAAGTTTGCTGGGGGTTGAGCGAGCTCGTCTGGCAGGTAGGCGATTGGGGGTATTTGTGAGCGAGGCTGACAAGGGAGTATTTAACGCCTTTTTGCAGAAGGCCTCTAGAAGTCACGCCAAAGAGTCTTGCCTCGTGTCACTTCAGACCGAAGAAAAGGGGGCGATCTGGGTACACCTGACGGCAATCATTTCCGAAGGTGGGCTTGCCCTTCACACAGTAATTCAAGACATCACCGCGCAGCATGAATTGGAGCAGCAATTACGAGTGGCTGAAGAGAAAAGGGAAGCGGCCAACAAGCTCCTCCAGTTGATGATTGATGGCATGGAGGACACGGTGGTATTGGTAGATGCCTCGCACCAGGCGCTACAGATGAATCGGGCCGCCAGGCAGAACCTCACGAGGGCAGATGCCTGTCTCCTGGAGCAAGGGGGTGCCATCACCTGTCATCAACTCAGTCATCAGCAGCCAGAACCTTGCGGGGGAAGTGACCATCCCTGTCCGTTGACCATGGTACTTCAGAGTGGCGAAGCGACAAAAGTCCTTCATAGCCATACCCGGGAAAACGGCGAACAATTTCCCGTTGAAATTCTGGCAACCCCTATCCGAGATGCCGAGAATAAGGTGGTCGGCATAATCGAGGTAGGTCGGGACATCAGCGAGCGGTCGCGGATTGATGCGCTCCAGAAAAAACTTATGGAGCAAGATCTCCGGCAACAGAAAGAAAAATCAATCGCAACCTTGGCTTCCGGCATTGCGCATGACTTCAACAACCTCCTCATGGGCATTATGGGCAATGCCGAACTCCTCCAGCTGCACCCTTCTGATGATGAGTCAAAAAAAATGACTACCGCCATCATCCATGGTGGTAGAAAAATGGCCCACCTGACTCGACAGTTGCAGGCCTTTGCCCAAAAAGACCACTGCCAAGCAGAAGAACTAAACGTTAATGTCATCCTCCGCGAGGCGTTAAAACAGGTTGCAATAAACAAGACAATCATCCTTGACCTTCAGCTTAAGGATGACCTTTGGCCCGTGTATATTGACCGGACACAGCTTATTCAACTCTTGCGCAATTTGATGCAGAATGCGGTCGAGTCCATGGAGGGAACCGGCGGCATCCTGACCCTGACCTCAACAAACGAGACGCTCACAGAAAATTGGTCCTGCGCCGTGGGGCATACCCATGGGCCAGGGGAATTCGTGCAAGTGACGGTTACCGATACCGGTACTGGCATCCCCAAGGATATCCTGCCAAGAATATTTGACCCATTTTTTAGTACCAAATTTGTTGGCCGAGGGCTAGGACTCGCCGCTGCCCTGGGAATTGTCCAGCGCCATGATGGTGCTATCTGTTTGCAAAATTCAGAGAATGGCGCCATTGTCTCGGTGCGGTTGCCTCGGGCCGTACCAGTATCCGTTCCCGTGAAGCAAGAAGATCAAACCACAACTCTCCCACTTGACCAGGATCTTCACGACAAGGTGGTTCTTGTAGTGGACGATGACAGGTCGATTTTACTGTTGACCAAGGCCACCTTGCAAAAAGCAGGCTATCGGGTGGAAACGGTGGAGACCGGCCAGGGGGCAGAGACCTTTTGGTCACGACATTTAGAGCAGATTTGTTTTGTTATCCTAGATATTCAACTCCCAGATACTACTGGCATAATACTCTACAAGAGAGTGAAGCTCCTAAACCCAGCATTACCGGTGATTATGAACAGCGGCCATGATCAAGCGACCGCCCTGGAAGGCATGCAACTTCACTCAGGTGACATCTTTCTTCAAAAACCATATGATTTTAGGGAGTTGGTGCCTTTGATCGAATCCGCGCTGAAAGGGAAGTCTCTTCCAAACATACCTCTTTCTGGGGAGTGACCATGAAGCAAAAGGCATCCACAGTTTCTCGTACGTTACGCGTTCAGGCAGAAGAACGATTGGCCGCGCGGCAAAAGAGCCAGGAGGCCATGGGATGCAGCAAACATTCGGCAGCAGATTACAAACGACTTGTCCACGAACTTCAGGTTCATCAGATCGAGATGGAATTGCAAAACGAGGAGTTGCAAGAGTCTCGCGCCGAGGTCGAAGCGTCACTGGCCCGGCTCACCGATTTGTACGATTTTGCTCCGGTGGGCTATATCTCAATTGATCGTAGCGGAATTATCCATAGGGCAAACCTGAACGGGGCGACCTTGCTCAGGGTGGAGCGAAACCGTCTGCAGGGCCGTCGTTTTGGGATGTTCATAGCTGAAGCGGATCGGCCAGAATTTAACGATTTCCTGGGGAAGGCCTTTGCGGGTCGGGCTAAAGAGTCGTGGGATGTTGAGATCCTCAACGAGGGTGGTACGCCAACCTGGGCCCACCTCGAGGCGATTGTTAGCGAGGATGGCCAGAAGTGTCGGCTTGTGCTTTTAGATATCACCGAGAAAAAACAGGCCGAAGAGCTGCTGATGAAGAGTGAAGCCTTTAATCGACAAATCCTGGAGAGTGTCGGGGATGGGTTTATTGTTATCGACCGAGACTACCAGATCGTTTCCGCCAATCGGTCTTTTTGTTTGCAGCACAACACTACTCTGGCCGAGAGTATGGGCAAACCGTGTTATCAACGCTCACACCTCAATGATAGGCCCTGTTGGGAGATGGGGGAGGCCTGTGCGCCCCGGCAGACCTTTGCCACTGGCATGCCCCACACCGCTCTCCATACCCATCCTGTCGGACCAGAAAAATTTATCTATGTTCAGACTCGGTCGTTTCCTCTCAAAGATTCAGCGGGGGAGGTGACGGCAGTGATCGAGGTTATCGAAGACATTACGGAAAAGAGAAGCCTTGAGGAACAGTATCGGCAAGCCCAGAAAATGGAATCAGTCGGCCGCTTGGCCGGTGGTGTTGCCCACGATTTCAACAATATGTTGCTAGTCATTATGGGCTATGCGGATATGGCCATGTCTAAGGTGGAGGCTACATCCTCCATTCGAGGTGATTTGGAGGAAATTCGCAAGGCCGCGAATCGTTCCGCCAATCTGACCCGTCAACTCCTGGCCTTTGCCCGTAAACAGGCCGCAATTCCTAAAATTTTGGACCTCAACGAGATAGTAGAAAGTATGCTTAAGATGCTCCGCCGGTTGCTAGGCGAAGACATTACGTTACATTGGCAGCCAAGGGTCAGTCTATGGTCAGTGATGATTGACCCCTCCCAAGTGGATCAGCTCCTTGCTAATCTCACGGTTAATGCCCGAGATGCTATCTTGGGAGTGGGCTCTTTGAACATCGAGACTGATAACGTAAGCCTTGACGCGGTATTTTGTAAGAAAAACCCTGGGTGTCGGCCTGGAGACTTTGTCCTGCTTAGTGTCAGCGACACCGGCATGGGCATAGAAAAGGCTATTATCCCCAACATCTTCGAACCATTTTTCACGACCAAAGAGATGGGAAAAGGGACTGGCTTGGGGTTGGCCACAGTGTATGGCATCGTCAAGCAGAACAACGGTTTCATTTATGTGCACAGTAAACTGGGAAAAGGCTCGACCTTCAATATCTACCTGCCGCGTCAGGGAGGCAAGGCTGAGCAAATAGAAGCGAAAGATCAGTCGAAACCGGTCATGCTCGGCCATGAAACTATCCTCCTAGTAGAGGACGAATCGGTGATCCTGGAAATGGCCACTAAGATGCTCGAAAGTCTAGGGTATACCGTGCTGGCGGCAAACACCCCAGGCGAAGCACTCCGCTTAGCCAGTAATCACACCGACAATATTCATTTACTCTTGACCGATGTGGTTATGCCAGAAATGAATGGCCGGGACTTGGCCAATCACCTTCTGCCTCTCTACCCGCAGCTCAAGTGTTTGTTCACGTCGGGCTACTTGGTCGATGTCATTGCCCACCTCGGCGTGTTGGATGCGGGCATGCATTTCATCCAAAAACCTTTCTCTATGAAGTCAGTGGCAGCCAAGGTGCGGGAGTTGCTGGATAGTGAACAGGCAAAAGAGTCTTGTTCATAGAGTGGCATCTCAAAGATTTTGGGCCCGATAAGGTAGTAGCTGTATTCTTCAAGCCGTACTCTTCTTGAAATAACATGACTCAAAAAAATAACCCTTTGGGGCATAGAATTGGTATTTGGGTCTGAAATTGGCTAAACATGGAAGGAGGAAAGCAAAGAATTGAAAACACATAACCCAAGTTGGAAAGTGTGTGTTGACTCCTCTGCGGCTAGTCTCAGGACATGGTACAGCACAAATGTTACGAGGAGCTTAAATGGCAAACAAAACGACAATTAAGTCTCGGTTCACAAAAATTCAGCTGGAATTGCGCAATTTCATTGAATTGTCCCTAAAGGAAGACGAACTGTCCTGGTCTGATTGGATTTCGTCGATTTCCTCAAAAATTAACATAAAATGCTGGGAAGAAAAAAAATGTGGGTACAAGCAGTGCCCTGCATACCTCAGCGAATGTGGAAGATGTTGGATTATTGCCGGCACTATGTGTGGGGGTGAGGTGCATGGTAAATTCGCCAAAAAATATGATACTTGTAAGGATTGCGAGATTTATCGAAAAGTGGTGTACGCTGATCCTGCGCGTGAAATAGAAGAACATTTGATTGTGTTAGTGCACAGTTTAAGATGCAAACAAGAAGAGATAAAAGAAATTGCGATTAAAGATCATCTGACTGGGCTGTTCAATCGGCGTCACTTTGATAGTTATATTCAGCATGAGTATAACAAAATGAAAAGGCGTAATTCCTCTCTTGTTATTATGATGATTGATGTTAATAATTTCAAACAGATAAATGATATTTATGGTCATGCAAAAGGCGATTATATCCTCAAAGAATGTGCAAATATTTTCCAAAACACTATCAGGGAATCCGATATTGCATTCAGGGTTGGTGGGGACGAATTCATTATTGTAATGCATGAGTGCTGTGACAATAAAAGTTATGCTGAATCACTAGTCTCCAGAATTGACAGCAAAATAGATCAGTTGAGTGAGAATAATGCCATTGGATTTCAGCTTTCTTTAAGCTATGGATTTAGCATATTGACAAAATCTGTAAGCAATATTCAGTGTTGTCTTGATGAAGCAGATGTGAAAATGTATGAGGACAAAAGGAACAAAAAAAGTACGCAGTCGAGTAAAGACGGATTGTTCTGCTGTGAGACAACAAAATGAGATGGTTATCTCCCGCCAGGAACCTAAAATGAAAGCAGTAAATCCCACCCTAGTCCTGATTGTTGATGACGACGAAAACATATGTACCTTGCTCCAACGAATTCTCGTGGCGGCGGGCTATTCGTGCAAGAAGGCGACAACCGGTGAAAAGGCACTTGATCTCCTTGCCCAGGAATACTTTGCAGTAGTACTCTGCGATATCAACCTGCCCGGGCTCTCCGGACTTGAGATGCTCATTCAGGGACGACAGCACCCTGAGCCTCCCGCCTTTGTCATGGTGACTGCATTAAGAGACCGAGAGGTTGCCATCAAAGCTCTCAATAAAGGGGCTTGCGGGTATATCATAAAGCCGTTCTCTTCCGACGAGGTGTTGATCCAAATCGAAGTTGCTCTTCACCTACGGGCCATGGAGCTGGAAAATTGTCATATCCAGCAGAACTTAGAGCAAATTGTAAGTGAGCGCACCGCTGAACTCTCCCTCCTGATTGTGGAACAGCGTGAAACTGAAGAAAGCCTGCTGTCAACTCTTGAAAAGCTCAAAATCTCCGAAACGGAAAATAGGATAAATTTAACCCACCTCCAGACGATCATCCAGTCCATCCCTTATCCCTTTTATGTGGTGGATGTCAGAAACTATAAACTTCTGATGGCAAATATCGCCGCCTCACCTGACGGCGCATGGCTAGGGGAAACTTGCCATGCCCTAACTCATCATCAAGACACCCCTTGCAATTCTGATAAACATGCCTGCCCACTGCGAGAGGTAGTTGAGACTGGCAAACCGGTATTAGTCGAGCATCTCCACGCTCGGGCGGATGGATCTGAAGCGTATTACGAAGTGCACGGCTACCCACTCTTCGATGAAAAAGGGAAGGTAATTCAGCTTATTGAATTTTCAATTGATATCAATGATCGGAAAAAGGCAGAGCATGCCCTCAAAGAAAATGAGCAACGACTTAAGGATATCCTCGATGGGGTGCAGACCGGTGTCATGATAATCGATCCGGAAACGCACCGGATTGTCGAAATTAATCCGGCTGCCTGCAAGATGTTTATGGCTGAACGGCATACAGTGACCGGTCAATTATGCCACCGTTTTATCTGCCCGGCTGAGGAAGGCCAGTGCCCGGTGACCGATCTAGGCCAGCAGGTGGACAATTCCGAACGGGTACTGCTTACCAAAAGCGGCGAAAAACTACCCATCCTGAAAACAGTGACCAAAATAAGTCTCGGGGGGAGTCACTATCTCCTTGAAAGCTTTGTCGACATCTCAGGTCAAAAAGCTGCTGAAGAATTGCTCAAGAAGGCCCTCGGCGAATCCCAAAGGCTTGCCGCCGAACTGGAACACGCATATTCCGAGTTGAAGGCCTCCCAAGCAAAGATTTTGCAACAAGAAAAGATGGCCACTATCGGTCAATTAGCCGCTGGCGTCGCACACGAGATTAATCACCCTATGGGTTTTATTACGAGCAACTTGAACACCCTGGTCAAATATCTCGACAAGCTCACCACTTTCATCAACCGCCAACAGGAGGTGGTGCACATTTTGGGCACAGACTCGGAACTGGCCAATACTCTCCATGAAGAACGAAAGAAATTGAAAATCGATCTCATCCTTGAGGATCTCCCCAATCTCATGGATGAATCGCTCGATGGAGCCAGTCGGGTCCGAACCATCGTCCAGAACCTCAAAAATTTCTCAAGAGTCAACGAGACTGCCATGACAATGGCCGACCTCAATGAATGCATGGAGACAACTCTAACTATCGTCTGGAACGAGCTCAAGTACAAGGCGACCGTCGAGAAAGAATACGGGAATTTGCCACTCACCTACTGCAATCCCCATCAACTCAATCAGGTGTTCATGAATCTTTTGGTTAATGCCGCCCAAGCCATCGAGAAAAAAGGGAAAATCAGGATTGCAACTACGGTGGAAGGCAACTGGATAAAGACAACCATTCCCGACGATGGCTCTGGCATGACTCAGGAGACCTCAAAACAAATTTTTGACCCATTTTTCACGACTAAGGAAGTTGGCAAAGGCACTGGGCTCGGTCTCAGCATCGTCTACGATATCGTCAAGGCACACAATGGCGATATTTCAGTTGCAAGTAAAACGGGAGAGGGGACGACTTTTACTGTTATGATTCCTATTGTGGAGAGCGAGATAACATCAGAACAGTAGAGAGTTCCTCCCCCCTGGGGCTTCAATGAGAAAGCCCAAAGAACATCATTGACAACCCCAAAATAAGCTCGAGTGGAAATCCTAATCACTCGGCTTAATCATCAGATTTATGCCTCCGTATCTCCGGTAAGCGTTGTCTTTTTATGCCTGCCAACTGATCCTCCTAGGTCGGGAAGTGTTTTGATTTGAGAGTGCTAAGGCTGATTGGAGGCCTTATCAGTTGCTGTATCCTCCAGGCAGGTGCACTCTAGTGCAGGGATCCCCAATGGCCTCTGCCTTGTACTCCCCGGTTTCGGGAGATACACCCTACGAACCGGTTGTGGAATGTACGACATCCTGTGTAGTTTCTCGACCAACACGGCCAGATTAGCTTCCAGGTCATTGCCGTATTCTTCCTTGGTGACTCCGTCGATACCCGAGGCGGCATCCTTCCTCAGCCCCTCGAAACATCCCCGTAGGAGATCCGTGTTCACCAAGTGAAACAAACTGGTGAACTTACACTTAGGATCCCTACGGGCCTTCTCGGCTATCCGTCGCAATTTTGTTTCCACTCCATCCCCTTTACTGTGCACGGTTCGTGTCTCCTTGACAACGGTCATAACAATGTGGCACCCTTCCCTCCAGCAGCCATTACCCGCCTTCATCGGTACTACGATGCCATCCGACTCCCTGGTGCCTATTTGCCATCCTCCCTTTATTATCGGTTGTCCGGCATACTCGCTTCCATGCAAGAGGTCCCAGGGCCTCCCGGGTTACCGCATATTCGTAATGTCCGACATGCCATGCCCTCAGACCCCGGGGAAGTGGTTGCTGTCTCGCCATTACGCCAGCACCCATGTTGACTTCCGTCTTACTGAAAACGTCGTCCTTCCCGACTTAGCTCTTACGGGGCTCAATCACTTCAGCCTTACGGCTTACGGCCTATCGACTCGCTGTCCTACGCTTAACCGCAGGCGTTACCGCCTTTGGTCCAAGGACTCGCTACCCGGTGGGCGGCTAACCCTTCCGGGGCGGGCTTCCCACCCGCTAAAATATGCGACCTTGCCCGGCCGCACCAGTAACGAAGCTTCAATTGTGCGCAAGGCTTTGGGACCCTCGGGGCATGGCAATCAGAGTCGTGCTCATGAGTGTGATGGCAATTTTAACGCCGATTAACATAGTTAGGGCTTGAATCAGAGGGGCAGATTTTCGAAGAGAAGAATAAAAAAAATTGACACGAATAATTTTATGGTTACTATGTGAATTAATATTCACATAGTAACGGAGGGTGCATAGTTGTCTTCAGAAAAAATGTCTACAGAGATCAGGAAGGAACAGATCGTTGAGGCGGCACTTCGGGTGTTGAGTGACTCTTCGATCAAACAGCTCAATATCGCAGATATTGCCAAGCAGATGGGGCTTGCCCCTTCTGCTCTCTATCGGCACTTTAAAAACAAGAATGCCATGATGAGTGGTGTTCTTGAACTAATTCGAACCAAACTCTTCCATAATGTGGAACTGGTCAGGCAGCAGAGCGATGATGCGGTAGAACGATTGCATGAACTTCTTTTCCGCCATGGGAGGTTGATTGCGGAGGAGCACGGTATCCCGCGAATCGTTTTTTCGGACGAATTGTGGGGGCAGAAAAAAGAACGGAGACAAAAAATGTACCGCATCGTGACCGGATACCTTGCCGAGATTGAGGCTATTCTCAAGGAAGGTCAGGAGAAGAAACGCGTGCGCAACGATATCGAGGCCAGGACCTTAGCTGCAATGTTTTTCGGCATTGTCCAACCCGCTGCCCTCCTTTGGCATATGAGTGAGGGACAATTCGATCTTGAAAGGCATTTTGTAGAAGCGTGGGAGCTCTTTTTAGAAACAATCACCAAGTAATTTTTTTTACCTATTATGTGAATAAATATTCACTTGGAGGAGGGTGCAATGAAGAATAATAAGAAAATTATGATCATCTCTGTCGTAGCTTTGATCGTGATAGCGGTGGTGGTCGGCAATTATCTTCGCCAGGGCGATGACGTTACAAAACGGATCAAAGTCTCCGGCACTATTGAAGTTGTCGACACGGCCCTGGGTTTTAAAATCGGGGGAAGAGTATTGAAACGCCTGGTTTCTGAAGGAAACACCATCATCACCGGTCAACCGATAGCACTTCTTGAAGACAGTGAACTGCAACATGAGAAGGCACTCCGTCAAGCTGCGGTAGAGGCTGCAGAAGCCTCGCTTGCCGAACTCCTGGCCGGCTCCCGTCCGGAAGAGATTAACGAGGCAGAGGCCGCCACCGAACGAGCCCATGCCGTTGTCGCGGAATTAAAGGCTGGCTCAAGGCCCCAGGAAATTGCAACGGCGAAAGCCCTGGTCAAACAGGCAATAGCCGCATCTGAACGCTGGCAGGCGGAGTACACCAGGCAACAGCTCCTGTTGGAGCGAAAGGTCATCGCGGTTCGGGAATTTGAACAGGTGAAAAGCCAGTACTTGAGTGCCAAAGAGCAACAGCGTGTTGCCGAGGAAAAACTGCAGTTGGCATTGGAAGGCCCCCGCAAGGAGCAGATTGCCCAAGCGCAAGCAAGCCTGGCTCAGTCAGAAGCGCATTTGGCTTTAGTGACCAAAGGCCCTCGCTTGCAAACCATCGACCGCGCCAAGGCGCAGCTTCGCGAAGCGCAGGAGGCGTTGGCCCTGGCGACTACCCGTCTCGGCTACACCGCTCTCAATGCCCCCACGGCAGGAGTTGTCCTGAGTGACCATGTGGAAGCGGGTGAATATGTCTCGCCTGGTTCACCGGTGGTCACCATCGGTGTTCTCGAAAATGTCTGGATGCGCGCCTATATTGCCGAAACAGACCTGGGCCGAATCAAGATCGGGCAACAGGTGGATGTCACCAGTGATAGCTATCCTGACAAGAAATATCTCGGCACCATCTCCTTCATTGCCTCCAATGCAGAGTTCACCCCGAAGAATGTCCAGACCGAAAGGGAACGGGTCAAGCTGGTCTACCGGATCAAGGTTGACATCCCTAATCCCGACATGGAGCTAAAGCCAGGCATGCCGGTTGATGGTGCAATCAGGCTGACTCAGTAAAAGGTGACAACCATGAGTGCCATTCGCACGGAAAATCTAACCAAAACATTCGGCGCCAACCGGGCTGTGGATGGTCTTGATCTGGAGGTCATGACGGGTGAGATATTCGGCTTGGTAGGCCCGGACGGCGCCGGAAAAACCACGGCCATGCGTCTGCTCACCGGGATCATGGAGCCAACTGAGGGCGATGGGTGGGTACTGGGCCGCCATATCAAGCGCGAAGCCGAGGCAATCAAGGATGATATCGGCTATATGAGCCAGCGCTTTGGCCTCTACCCCGACCTATCCGTTCTTGAGAACATTCACTTCTACGCCGACCTCTACGGAGAGCCTCGCCATGGTCGCGATGCCAAAATCGACAAACTCCTGGCTTTCAGCAACCTGACCCCGTTCAAAAAGAGGCTGGCCGACAATCTTTCCGGCGGCATGAAACAGAAACTGGGCCTGGCCTGCGCCCTCATTCATACCCCCAAGGTCCTTTTTTTGGATGAACCGACCAATGGCGTCGATCCGGTATCGCGACGGGATTTTTGGAGAATTCTCTACCAGCTCCTGGCCGAAAAGGTAACGATCTTTGTTTCCACTGCCTATCTCGATGAAGCGGAACGCTGTAACCGCATCGGTCTCATGCATGAAGGCCGCATCCTCAACGTCGGCACGCCGACAGAGATCAAAAAGATGATGTCCGGCAGCTTGTTGGAGGTTCGCTGTCGTGATGCCCGGCAGGCTACCAAGATCCTGCGGCATCAATTCGGGGTCGACGCCGTTGGCCTGTTCGGCGACCGGGTGCATGTGGTCACCAACAATCAGGATACTGATCAGGCCCAGATTGTCGAAACCCTGGAGCAGTCAGGACTTGGCCCATCGACTGTCCGGCCCATTGTTCCCAGCCTGGAGGATGTCTTTGTCTCGGCACTCACCGAAAAAAAAGGAGAGGAACGCCATGAATCTCCCCACTGAACAACAACCCGCTGTGGTGGTTCACGACATCGAGAAACGCTATGGAGATTTCTATGCCGTGAACAAGGTCAGCTTCGAGGTGGCAAAGGGTGAGATTTACGGTTTCCTGGGACCGAACGGAGCCGGCAAATCCACCACCATCCGCATGCTCTGCGGCATCATCTCCCTGACTGGCGGCAGAGGCACGGTGGCGGGTTTTGATCTCCGTCGTGATACGGAACGGATTAAGCAGCACAT
Source organism: Desulfobulbaceae bacterium (assembly GCA_028718985.1). Classification (GTDB taxonomy): domain Bacteria; phylum Desulfobacterota; class Desulfobulbia; order Desulfobulbales; family VMSU01; genus VMSU01. The sequence continues at coordinate 24,007 of JAQUKQ010000046.1, forward strand.
TGGCTACATGAGCCAGAAGTTCTCCCTCTACGGAGATCTCACGGTTGAAGAGAATATCAATTTTTATAGTGGCATCTACCGGATCGCGCCTGAGAAAAAGAAAGAGCGCAAGGAGTGGGTTCT
>JAQUKQ010000047.1 GCA_028718985.1 Desulfobulbaceae bacterium
ATTGTGTTCTGGATCTTTTACATAAATGTTTACTTTATAGGGTACACGATCATGGCAAAGGAGAGAAAATGATAAATAGTGGAGATACGGCATTTGTTCTGGCCTCGGCGGGTTTAGTTCTTCTCATGACCCCAGGACTGGCGCTTTTCTACGGAGGGATGGTGCGCAGTAAAAATGTGTTGGGCACCTTCATGCAGAGTCTTATCATGATCTCGGTCATCAGTTTGGAGTGGGTGCTTCTTGGCTATTCCATGTCTTTTGGCCCCGATATTCACGGGGTGCTTGGTGATTTGTCATGGCTTGGTTTACAAACTGTTGGCATGGAGCCTAGCGCAACGTATGCGACGACCATTCCGCAGAATGTCTTTATGATCTATCAGTGCATGTTTGCCATTATCACCCCTGCTTTGATTACTGGTGCCTTTGCCGAACGGGTGAGATTTGCCCCTTTTGTGTTTTTTGCCCTGTTCTGGTCGATACTGGTCTATAACCCGGTGTGTCACTGGATATGGGGATCTGGCGGCTGGCTGGCGGCTTACGGGGTGCAGGATTTCGCCGGTGGGTTGGTTGTGCATCTAACCTCGGGTGCCGCAGCTTTGGCGGCGGTATTAGTGATTGGACCTCGTAAGGGATTTGGCAAACAGAGTTTTATGCCTCATAATTTGCCGATGACTGTTCTTGGGACAGGACTTCTCTGGTTTGGTTGGTTCGGCTTCAACGGAGGCAGTGCGCTAGCAGCCAACGGTCTTGCCGGAACTGCCTTTATCTCGACCCACTTGGCGGGGATGGCAGGTATGGCAGCTTGGAGCTTGATTGAATGGTTTCATCGTAAGCATCCAACCACTCTCGGTGCTGCTTCCGGTGCCGTCGCAGGACTTGCTACTGTCACCCCGGCGGCTGGTTTTATCGGACCTGTGTCGGCCATCCTGATCGGCATTGTCGCGGGAGTTGTCTGCTACACGGCGGTCTCCTTGAAGAACAAGGTTGGGCTCGATGACTCGCTCGATGTTATCGGTATTCATGGGGTTGGTGGTGTTATTGGCACTATTTGTCTTGGGGTATTCGCCTCTAAGGCGATCAACCCTGCTGGTGCCAATGGTTTATTGTTTGGGAATCCAGGTTTTTTGGGTATACAGATTTTTGGAGTTATTGTTGTCGGGGTTTACGCTTTTGTGGTAAGTTGGATCCTTCTGAAAATTATTCATGGTGTTATGGGGCTGCGTGTCTCAGTAGAAAGTGAGCACACTGGCCTTGATTTGAGTGAGCATAGCGAAACAGCCTATAATTATTAAACAGAGGTGTTTGCCGTTGGCGCTTGACGTAGGTCAAGCCAGGATATCAAGTTGAGGGTACCTGCGTAGGCGCTCTGTCCCGCTTTGTGGCAGAGACGCAAGGTGAGAGAAAGAGAGAATCCGCCATTCAGTCGTGGACGGTATTGTGCTGATGACTACAGGGGAAACTGATCATGAAAAAAATTGAAGCGATTATTAAGCCATTTAAGCTGGATGATGTGAAAGAGGCCTTGAACGCTATTGGCATTAAAGGGATGACTCTCTCCGAGGTCAAGGGCTATGGTCGGCAAAAGGGACACAAAGAGATCTATCGTGGGGCTGAGTATGTGGTTGATTTCATCCCTAAGGTCAAACTCGAGTTGATTGTCGAGGCTCAACAGGTTGATGAGGTCGTCGAGTGTATTCGTAATGCGGCGTTGACCGGGAAGATCGGCGATGGCAAAATCTTCGTCCTGCCGGTTGAGGAGGTCGTACGGGTAAGGACAGGCGAGAAGGGTATAAACGCCATCTGATCTGATGTCGCCTGACACCTTGATTAACGATCCGCTCTGCCTGCGAACTCGTCGCGAAATTCTTGAAGTTCTTTGGCGGCAGGGGCTGAAGGGCAGGGCGCTTCTCCGTGAGAACACCCAGCTTATCGACAACCATCTGTGCCAGAAATTTGTCGATTGCCCTGAAGCTGCCGCCGGCATGGCCTTGGTGGCGGTTGGCGGTTATGGCCGTAGTGAACTGTTTCCTCTCTCCGATATTGATCTTCTTCTTCTCTACAGCCCCGATGCTGAGGGGGCCCTACCTGCAGTCACGCAAGCCATATTTTATCCCCTATGGGATGCGGGTCTTGAAGTTGGCCATAGTGTGCGCAGTGTCGACGCCTGCTTGACTGACGCTGCGAATGACTTCTTCTTCCGGGTTGCCCTGCTCGATGCTCGCTTTATTACTGGCGATATCACTCTGTTTGATCAACTCCACACTGCCTATCAGCAAAAATTTGTCGCTGGCCAGCGCCTCTCCTTTTTGGAGGACATGACCTGCCATCGGGATGAGCGGCACCGGCTCTTCGGACTGCATAGTTACCAGCTTGAGCCGCAGATCAAGGAGATTCGTGGTGGGCTTCGTGATATTCAGGCCATGCTTTGGACAGCCAAAGTTGTTTTTGGTTTGAAAGACCTTGCCTCATTCAAAGATGCTGGTTTGCTGAGCGAGGATGAATATCAGCGTTTTGAGGAGGCTTGGGAGAGGCTTATCGAAATCCGTAATCGCCTGCATTACATCAGTTCCCGCAAAAACGATCAACTCTATTTCGAACACCAGGAAGAGATAGCCAAGGCACTTAGTTTCCGTAATACCAAGGGTATTATGGATGTTGAGCACTTCATGCGGACAGTGTACAGCCATCTGCAGACCATCGCCACGACAACAGATCTGTTTTTTGAGCATGTCTCCGAGGTTTTGACCAAGCAACCAAACACGTTGGCTTCTGATGATCTGCTTGAGTTCGAGCCTGGAATTATTGCCCGAAAGGGACGAGTTCGGTTGACGCATCTTGAGCAGTTAGAGGAAAATCCACACTTTTTGCTCCGGATTTTTCTGCACGCTGCAAAATCCGGTTTGCCCGTTCATTATCAAACTCGGAAATTGATTTCCGCTAATCTTTATCTGGTGGATGACAGCTATCGTCAAAACCATCAAATGGGGCGTCTTTTTATTGAAATTCTTAGTCAGGACAGAGCACCGCTTGCGGTCTTGCAGTCGATGCTTGAATGCGGACTGCTGACCGCCTTTTTGCCAGAATTTGGCCATCTCAAATCGCTTGCCCAACATGACATTTATCACGTATTCACAGTTGATCTGCATCTGTTGCAGACGGTGGCGATTCTCCATCAATTGACGGTTGAACAGGCCCCGGTTTTTGGCTTGATTAGTAATCCTGCCCTTTTATATGTGGCAGGTCTGTTACATGATGTCGGCAAGGGGTATGGCGTCGATCATGAGCGGAAGGGCGAGGAGTTGGTTCGGCAGATTGGGTCCAGACTTGGACTCGACAGCCAAGAGCTTTCTTTATTGGAATTTGTGGTTGCTAATCATCTCTTCCTGACCGATACCGCGTTGCGGCGGGATTTAGATGATGCGGGATTTGTTAAGCGGTGTGCAAAACGGGTCGGGACACTGGAAAGATTGGCTATGCTCTATCTGTTGTCGATCGCCGATGCCATGGCAACCGGGCCCACTGTTTGGAATGACTGGAAGGCAGCACTGTTGCTTGATCTCTATTTGAAGATCGCCCTGTTGCTTGAAAAATCAGGGGAAGGACCGCAAGATTTAAGTGTTGGTATCGAGTGGATTCGAGACAAGGTTAACGCTCGTTTGGACGGTCATTGCCCGATTGAACTGGATAGCCTGCCCGATGATTATCTGCTTAGTTTTGGCCCTGATGAGATCGCCGACCATATCAAACAGAGCAGGGCTTTGACCGACAAGGAGATTATCGTTTTGCCTCAGGACAAGCAGGATCATTGGTCGATCTTGATTCTGACCCGTGACCAGTCTGGCCTGCTTACAAAGATCTGTGGTGTTATCTCGTTAAACAATCTCCGTTTGCTTGCTGCCCAGATATTCACCTGGCCGGATGGGACAGTTGTCGATGTCATCAATGTTCAGTCCGTTTATGAAAAATCGCATGGCGATCAGGATTGGCATCAATTCACAACTGATTTGCAAAAAGCGATCAATCATCGCTTAGGCTTGGATTTTCGTCTGCGGCAGAAGCATCAGTCTGGCCGCAAGGCCGTAGCCAAAAGTTATCCGCCAGCTAAGGTGGTATTTGATAATGATGCCTCTGAGATATATACTGTGATTGAGGTCTATGCCGTCAACCAGCCTGGCATCGCCTATGCTATCAGTCGCACACTGACCGATTTCCGCATCAATGTATTTCGTGCCAAGATCGGAACCCGTTCCGATCAGGTGGTGGAGGTGTTTTATGTGCTGGATGCCGATGGCAAGAAAATCACGGAAAAAGAGTTCGTCGAGGAGATTAGGCAGAGCCTGTTGCATGTCTCGCAACTTTAGGGTATTGGAAAGGCTGTCGGCTGAACGGTATGGTGGTCTCTTGGGTCGTGTTGATGGCTCTGGACTATGGTAAAATCTGCTTGATCTCCTGCCATTTCAGCTCTAGGCGTTTGGCTGAAATCGGTATAATGGTTTTGATCTCCGGGGCAAAGATCGAGACCTTGAATTCTTCGATCATCTGATTGAATTGGCCGAGCTGTTTTTTTGCCTCTGACTGTTGCGCGGGTATCTGAATCTTGGTAAGTCTCGCCAGCAGATCCCGCCGCTGTGCCTCGTAGGGTGCCACTTGCTTGGCTTTCTCCTGATCACGGCTGGGCGCCACGTGGGCCCGTTCGATGCGAATACGCATGGTCTTCAAGTATCGCGGCACTTGCAATAGCCATTCGCGACTGGTGCCGGTCAGAAAATCATGTGGCAGCAGAAGGGCGATCTCTTCTTCGTACTGCTTGAATCGCTTGCTGTTGACGAGTGAGTCGGGGACCAGATTCTGAAATTTTTTGCAATGTGCTATAGTTTCGGCCCGCTCCACCAGCACTCTGCGCAACTCCTCGAAAATCTCCCCTGCCTGTCGGTAGAACGTTCCCTCTGCCATCATTGCCAAACGTGATTCAAATTCTGCCCGTGTGGGCAGTCCTTGATCGAGGGCGCAAAGCTCGGTCATCAGAAAGCCAAAGATCTGTTCGTTGACCGTTTTTAAACTTCCCAGCCATTGGAAAAGGGCCCACTCTGCTTGATAGAGCACAAAGTCCTTGGCGGCCTTTTTGATCTGCGGCCCTAAATGATTCTCAAAGAGGATTCTGAGACCAGGACGGTTTTTTAATCTGCTCTCCTCTTCAGAGAGAAAGAGGCGCAGGCCAAGTTTGCGGCCGCCGATATCAACCAGGGCCGGAAAGGCGTAACCCGCCAGTCCGCCTGTCTCAGCTTGCAGCGGGATCCTGACTGGTAGCGTGGCATCAAGTTCTTCGATGCCATCTCTTTCCCACTGTTTTTTCAGATCATATAACGGCGTGTCACATGTTGCCTTAATTTCTGCTGCAAAAAGATCGGCAAATACACGGCTGACCTTGACAACTTTCCCCTGCTCTGTCACCAGACAAAACCTCATTCTGAGGTGGTCCGGCAACTCATCTGTGCGCCAATCATTTTTTGAGACAGGAATGCCATTGTGTTGCTCGATGTAACGGCTCAAGGCGGTGGTTAAGGCGCCTACTCCAAACGGCAGTTCTTCTTTGAGACGAGCCGCCGTTTGGTTGACGGGTACCAGGTGCTTTCGGATACCTTTCGGCAAGGCACGCAACAGCGAGGTGATCTTCTCTTCCAGCAGGCCGGGAACCAGCCAGTCAAAAATTCCAGGAGTCAGGTGTGGCAGTGCTGCTGTAGGGATATGAATTGAAACACCATCTTCCGTGGCGCCAGGGATAAATTTATAGAAAAGCGGCAAGCGGAACGAATCGATATGTAACTCCGACGGGAATTCGTTAAGCTGGTCATGGTTTGGGGATTCTGCCAAAAGATCGTCTTCTGTCATCATGAGTTTTTTGCCGAGGCGGGGCAGGATACGGATGAGGCTTGCAACATCCCAAACCAGATCAGGAAGGCGCTGGTCGTAAAATTGACCAATGGTGAAGTCATCTACCATATGCCGCCGTCGGACGCGATCTTCTATCTCCTGAAGCTGGTCGATCAACCGTTGATTGTGGCGTAAAAAATCAAAGTCACGGTTGATGTCATTTTCAACCAGGGCTGATTGAATAAAAATTGCCCGCGACTCTCTCGGATTGATCGGGCCATAATTAACCTTACGGCCTTGGACAATGGTCAAGCCGAAGAGAGTGATCTTTTGTAGTGCGACCACTTGTCCTCGTTTCTTCTCCCAATGGGCGTCAGCATAGGAACTGTGGCAGAGGGAGGCCGCCAGATGTTCCAGCCATTGAGGGTTGATAGTGGCAACCGTTCGAGCGTAGAGGCGGGTGGTTTCGACCATTTCTGCCGCCATCAACCATTGACCTGCTTTGTTGAACTGGCCCGAACCAGGAAAGACCATGACCTCTTTGCCGAAGGCCCCGAGGTAGGAGTTTTTCTCTTTGCGCAGTCCAATATTGCGCAGAATGCCGGAGAGGATGGATTGATGGATCGCATCAAAGTCCCCTGGATTTGAGTCAACAACAAAGCCCCCGTCTTCCTCGAGGATGTGGCAGATTTGCTCATAGATATCGCACCATTCGCGCATGCGCTGTGTTGCCAGGAAGTTTTGCTGGCAAAATTTGCGTAGACGTCCGCGGGTCAGTTTTCTGGCGGCTTGGTGGTAGTTGCGCCAGATGTTGAGGTAAGTGATGAAGTCTGACGATGGCTCGATGAATGGCAGGTGCGCGGCATCGGCCAGAGCCTCACTGCCCAAGGGCCTGAGGCGGGGATCTTGGATACTTAAGGCTGCGGCGATGATGATAACCGGGTGCAGAACCCGGCGTTCTCGGGCTTCAAGTACCATGCGGGCGATGCAGGGGTCAAGCGGCAGACGGGCCATCAGCCGGCCTTGTTTGCTGAGGTGCAAACCTGGTCGTTCATTCGACTCTTCAACGGCGGCCAGTTCACGTAACAGGGCAAAACCATCCTTTATCGATCTTGGGTGCGGAGGGTCGATAAACGGGAATTTAGCGGGATGGCCGAGGCGAAGATCGAGCATCCGTAAGATAACTTCGGCAAGGTTAGCGCGCACGATCTCCGGCGGGGTGAAGGGTTCCATGTTGGCGTACTCTTCTTCACTGTAGAGCCTGATGCAGATTCCCGGTCCGACTCGTCCGCAACGCCCTCGTCGTTGATCAGCACTGGCCTTGGAGATCGACTGCACCGGTAACTTGGTGGTACGTGCCCGTGGGTTATAGGTGGATATTCTGGCTTGGCCGCTGTCGATGACGTAACGAATACCAGGGACGGTAATTGAGGTTTCGGCGACATTAGTAGCCACCACGATTTTTCGTTGCGGAAAATCTGCAAAAATCTGGGCTTGTTCGCGATTCGACAGCCTCCCGAAGAGTGGCAAAATCAGGAGATGGTCGCTCTTGCCTCTCAGCTCTCCAGCCTGCAGCGCCTCTACCACCTCCATGATGTCTCGTTCAGTGGCCATAAATATCAAAATGTCACCATGGGACTCATGCCTGATCAGATCACGAACAACGCTTACCGTCTGTTCGACAATCGATTGTTCGACGCCTGAACTTCCCTCTTGAGCCGGGCAATAGCGAACGTCGATTGGAAAGGTCTTGCCGGGGATTGAAATGACAGGGGCATTATTAAAGTGCCGGGAGAATTTTTCGGTGTCCAACGTTGCCGAGGAGATAATGATCTTTAACTCCGGGCGTTTTTCAGCCAGTTTCTTGAGGATACCGAGCAGGAAATCGATGTTTAAGCTCCGTTCATGAGCTTCATCGATGATAATAGCGTCGTAATGACAGAGTTTGCGGTCGGAGGCAGCCTCCGCCAGGAGCATGCCGTCGGTGAGGAACTTGATGCGGGTTGTCTTCTTAGTGCGATCGGCAAAGCGGATACGGTAGCTGACAAGTGACATGTCGGCATCGCCGATTTCCGCCGCTACCCGGGCAGCAACCGAGGTCGCTGCAATGCGCCTGGGCTGGGTGCAGGCGATCATTCGCTCTCCGCCAAGACCTGCTTCCAGGCACATCTTGGGGAGCTGTGTTGTCTTGCCGGAACCAGTCTCGCCTGCCACGATCAAGATCTGATGGGTTTTGATTTGTTTGATGATCTCCTCGCGTTGCGCCGTGATTGGCAACTCTGGAGGGTAGTGGATCGTGGCTGTCACCTAGTCAAGGGTCCGTTTCTGGAGGAGAGGCTTTATTTGTGGAGAGAGAACAAGCAAAGATGTCGCCATCGATTATGACTTGGCCTTTGCTTCCAGAATCTCTTTGACGAGGGTGCCATCAGCGGCCTTGCCAAAGTGCTTCATGATTGGCCCCATGGCCTGCATCGGGCTCTTGAATTGGCTAAAATCGATCGAGGCGTCGATCCAGGCGAGGATTGTTTCTTTATCTGCCATTTTAGGCAAATAGGTGGAGAGTATCTCAAGATAAGGGGAGGAGGTCTCCTTCTTGATTTCTAAGACCACCTTCTCCGATTTGACCAGCCCCTGAATGAGCGAGAGGATGTCGTCGTTTGTGATCTCATCTTCTTTCTTACAACGGAAGCTCTTTTTGCCGCTCTCCAAGATGAGGGGTATAGTTAATTTAGGGAACTCGCTGATGACTTGGCGGATGGCGTCTCGGGTGATGGTATCTTTGCTGAGCATTGCGGTCTTCAAGTCGGCCTTCATTTTTGCGAGGAGGGTTATGGGCATCTCCTGATTCCATCCATAGTCAGACATTGCTAATCTCCTTTATTGCTTTTGGTGTTAGGGCGAAGTCGCCCGTCAGAAGAAAATGTTTTACGGTTACGGACACCTTGTATCACAACACCTCTTTTTTTGCTACTTCTCAAGGGCGTTGGTAAAAAGTATGATTTGTATGCTGGCATGCGGTTACCTGCTGGAGCTCTTGTAGCGAGCAATAAATGAGCCCACGTCGTAAAGGGTAGGATGGATTTTTCTTCTGTCCATTCAGGTGTAGTGAAGAATGTCTGGAGCCTATCTTTGGTAAATAAATCTTGCCAAGAGCAGAAGAGCTGTCTATATGACGAGAAAAATTATCATATTGGAGACTTATCGTTTAGTTGCCAAGTGCAGTTAAGTATGGTTAGCTAATCCACTGTGGATGATAAAATTACTGAAAAGTGCCGTTGTGTAAATCAGCAAATTGAATCAATTTGCTAAAGAGACTAATTATAAGGAGAGATTGTATGAAAAGGATGTTTCAATTGATGGTTGTCGTTTTTATGGGCTTGATGGCAAGTGCCTGTGCCAATAAGAATATTGTTGCTCCATTCAGTCCTGATGATCTGAATGCGAAAATCAGCAGTGGTGACTATGTGCAGAAAGTTGATAACTTTATTGTTATTTTCGATGACTCCTCAAGTATGTCGATGGATAAGAAGTGGCAGAGTAAACTGGAACAGTCTAAATTGGTGGCCCTTAATTTTAATAACACCATCCCTAATTTGAACTTGCAGGCCGGCTTTAGGGCCTTTGGCCCCAGGAGTTATCCCCTTGCCGATGGTAGCCCCATGCAACATGGCATGACCACTTACAGCAAGTCAGGTCTGGAGGAGGTAATCAATTCTGTGGTTATGACCGGAGGTAATACCCCGATGTCTCGGCCCATTGAATTGGCCAGTGACGATTTGGCTTCTACAAAGGGGGACATTGCTGTGATCATTATTGGTGACGGACTTGAGAACATCGGGTCTCCAGCCGCTACCGCTGCCCAAAACTTGAAGAGTAAATATAAAGACCGCGTCTGTATCTATACCATCCTGATTGGCAATGATGCGGCTGGACGTGCTACCATGGAGCAGGTTGCCAAGGCAGGTGAATGTGGCTTTGCTACCGATCAAGAGGCCTTGAGCACTCCGGCCGGTATGGCCTCTTTTGTTGAGCAGGTCTTTTTGAAAAAAGGCTGTAAAGTGGCTGCTGCTGCACCTGAGGCACCAGCCAAACAGTGTTTCACGGTTGAGCTGAACGTTGAGTTTGATTTTGATAAGGCGACCATCAGACCGGAATACTACAAGACTTTGATTGAATTTGGTGACTTTATCCGTAAGTATCCAGATCATACCGTTAACTTGGAAGGGCATACCGATAATTTTGGTACTGACAAGTACAACATCAAGCTTTCACAACGTCGGGCTGATAGTGTGCGCGCCTTTTTATTGAAGAATTTCGCCGACATCGATGCCGCACGGTTGACGACAGTCGCTCATGGCTTGTCCCAGCCAATTGCTGATAACAGCACTAAGGCTGGTCGCCAGAGAAACCGTCGGGTCTACGCTACATTTACCTCGATGAAGTAATTTCTTGGCGGTACCTTGTTTTAGCCGTTTTGATAATCAGGCGGCAGGACGTTCAACAGTGCTCTTTTTTGGGCCACGGTTGAACGTCCTGCCGCTTTTTTTAATCAAAGTTATTTTCGGAGGAATGTCGTATACCGAACGGTGTTTTTAGAGAAGAGTTAGAGATCAGGGACCTTTTAGGCAAGCAAGGGGGATCAACATGGAATGGTACGATACTTATAGCGTTGGTGTTCCGGAGATTGATCAGCAGCATAAAGAGTTGGTGGAGTTGGTCAGTCATCTGCAATCGAAACTTTCAAATGGCTCGGTCACACAGGAGCTTGGCGGTGCTCTGCGATTCTTAGTCGATTATACAAAGCGTCATTTTGCCGATGAAGAAAAATTCATGGCGTCGATCAACTATGCGGAGCTTCCTCACCACAAGGAACTTCATAAAAAACTGATCAACGATGTTGTCCTCATCCTCTTGGATATCAAAAAGGGCAAGGCTGTTGATCCGTTGGCATTTATCGATTTTCTTACAGATTGGCTCATCAATCATATCCGTTATGAAGATAAGAAGATTGCCAAAAGTGTTGCCTTGACCAGCACCAATAAGAGATGATGCATGACGCTCTTCGTTTGCTAATGGGAAATCGTCATAAATCTTGTCAACTTGATGAAATGATGGTATCTGCCCGGAGTTCTTTGCCTTTGGAGGCGGGATGTCGCTTGCGATTGAAGCGTGGATAGATATCATCGCACCCTAGCTTTTGGCAATAACTCCTATGACTGAGTATACCACTAACCAAAACAAACTTAAGGTTCTTCTCGCTGAAGATAGTCCTTCCGTCAGGAAAGGGTTGGAGAGTTTTCTCCTTAAATGGGGATTTGATCCGATTTCCGTTGATAATGGGGATCAGGCGTGGGAATTGATAGAGAAAGATCCCACCATCCGTCTGGCGATTATCGACTGGACTCTCCCTGGCCTGAGTGGTATTCAAATATGTCAGCGACTGAGAACCAGAAGCAATGCCCCGTATGTTTACACGATTATGTTCAGTGCAAGAAAATCACATGAGGAGAAACTCATGGCGCTGGATGGGGGTGCTGATGACTATCTGGTCAAACCGTGTAAACCTTCTGAGCTCCGGGCTCGCCTCGGCGTTGGCCGTCGGATTATTGAGACGGCGTTTGGCGTTCAGTCAAAACATGTGGAGGCTTCAGAGGGCACCGAGGGGGCTGAGCAGCCCATCGGTGAGACCACTAAATCTGAAGAGGACAAGTAGATCCCGATGGCGGAGCGGGTGCTTGTTGAGACAAAGGCAGTACTCTTCGACCTGGATGGCACTCTGCTTGACACACTGAGCGACTTAGCTGATGCGATGAATGCTGTCTTGGAGGAGATGGGGTTTCCCGCCCATCCTGTCGATGCCTACCGCTATTTCGTTGGCGATGGCTTGGAGGTTCTCGCTCACCGGGTACTCCCGCAAATGTGCCGTAAGCACCCTTTCCTCTCCCATTGTATAGAAGGGATGAAGGCGAGATACCACGATCATTGGGCCGACAAGACGAAGCTGTATCCGGGGATTTCTGATCTTCTGAACGAACTCAGCCGCCGCCATCTCAGTCTAACTGTTTTGTCAAATAAACCAGACGATTTCACCCGTTTGATGGTGAATCATTTTCTGCCACACTGGCGTTGGAGTCAAGTGAGAGGAGCACATCCTGATGTTCCCAAAAAGCCCGATCCGCGTGGGGCCTTGCTGATTGCCGAACAACTTGCTCTGGCGCCGCAAAACTTCCTCTATCTTGGTGACACGAATACCGATATGCAAACCGCACGTGCTGCCGGCATGTGCCCGATTGGTGTGTCCTGGGGTTTTCGCACTGTGAAGGAGTTGGATGAGTCTGGGGCCAGTGCTGTACTTCATCACCCTCTTGACTTGCTGAAATTATTGCCGTAAGCCTGCGCTTTATCTCCCTGCGTCCTTACTGTACCTCTATCCCTCTATTACTCTCCATTCAGATCATGTCTTCACCTGGAAAACAATTCGAAGCATTACGCCAGATCATTGTTCGCTTGCGGCAACCAGATGGCTGCCCGTGGGATATCAAGCAGACTCCAGAGAGTTTTAAGTCTTATTTGATCGAAGAGACGCACGAGCTCCTGGAAGCGATTGATCGTAACGAAGCAGATCTTGTGAAGGAGGAGCTTGGTGACCTCTTGTTTCAAGTGCTTTTTCTCAATCAGCTCTTTGAGGAACAAGGGCAATTTACACTTTCCCAGGTTATCTCGTCGATCACAGAGAAGATGATCAAGCGGCACCCCCATGTTTTTGGAGATGAAACGATTACCTCTGAAGAGGAACAGCGTTTGCGTTGGAATCAGATCAAGGCCCAGGAGAAGAAGGAGCCTAAAGCGGTGGCCGATCTTCTGGATAATGTGCCAAGAAGTCTGCCCGGTCTGCGTCGGGCTCAGAGGGTATCGGAGCGGGTCGCCAGCAACGGTTTTGAGTGGCGCGATACGGAGCAGGCCTTTGCGAAATTGCATGAAGAGATTAGCGAACTGCAGGAGGCTGTTGCTCAAGGTGGTAGCGAGCAGATTGCCGATGAGTTGGGTGATGTCCTCTTCATGTTAGTGAATCTTGGCCGTTTGACCAGGACCAACAGTGAAGATGCCTTGCAGAAAGCGACGAATAAATTTATCCGCCGCTTCTCGCTTCTCGAACAAAAGGTCATGGCGGGGGGTAGGACGGTTGGAACTCTCTCTTTTGCAGAGCAACTTGCTCTTTGGCACGAAGTCAAAAAAGATTTGACAGAAAATCAATAACTATGGTAACAAGACGAATTCAAGTTTTCAGTCGTTTTTTTTATTAACCTTCTTGCTCTCAGCAGGAAAAAGAGGGCCTTGCGACGAAGATCTCGTTCGCTAATGTCCAAAAGGAGGAACAAATGCGCAGGTACGAAACCATTTATATCATCAGGCCAGGGGCCAGTGAGGATGATATAACCGCCATCATCGATCGCACAAATGGCGTCATTGAGCAGTTTAACGGCAAGATTGATCTGCTTGACCGTTGGGGCATCAAAAAACTTGCCTACACTATCAACAAAGAGACTCAAGGGTATTACGTGTTTGTCGAATACGCCGGCATGCCTGAGGCGGTGGATGAGGTTGAGCGTCTTTTCCGTATCGATGATAAGGTCTTGAAGTATATGACGATCAAAACCCAAGAGGTTTATGGTCCAAAGGCCGAGAAGACAGTGAAAGTAATCGATCCGGAAGCCGTTGCCGATGAAGATGGCGACGACGCCTAACCCAACCTTGCCGTTTTGTAGGAGATACGTATGAAAAAGCCAAAAACAACACAGAAAAAAAGACCAGCCAGAAAGACATTTGACCGTAAGCGGGTATGTCGTTTCTGCGCAGAAAAAGCTGAAGAGATTGACTATAAGGACATCAAGACCTTGTCAAACTTCTTGACGGAACGGGGCAAGATCATCCCTATGCGGATCTATGGTAATTGTGCCAAGCATCAGCGGCAGTTGTGCGAGGCCATCAAACGGGCTCGTCAAATCGCGCTGTTGCCTTACACCGGTATCGTTGCTCGCCCCCAGACCGCACGTCCCAACTCTGGTGACGGACGTTCCGATTCACGTTTTGATTCGAGATAGTTACGCAATGCCGGATGGGCTTTTATGATCGTACGTATCTGAGAGGCGTCGCCGTAAGCGTTGCCATGTTGACCCTGCCATCTTTGTCAGTCGGCATGGCATGGTTGTTTTTCCTCTCGCCGTTGCCTCTGATTTATTTCCCCATCGCGCATGGCTTTGAAAAAGGTTTTAAAATTATATTTCATGCGACGCTGATCTCATTTGGTATCGCATTAGTTATCGGAACCGTCCCGGTTCTGTTGTTCTCCTTAAGTTTGATGCCCGCAGGATTTATGCTGGCTAGAAGTGTCAATCAAAAGCTATCGATTCACGATGCCTTTATAAAAGGCACGATAGCCTTGGGAGTGACCTGGATTTTGGCAGGGATGCTGATTGGCGCAGTCAATCAGGTTAATTTTTATCACGAAGTGCTGCAACAGATTGATGTAGGTCTTAATGGCGCTTATGAGGCTTACAGTAAGGCACCAGAGGTTTCGTTGGATGTCCAGATCGAACTGCAGGCGGCCTTTGCCAGGGTCCGGGAGATTACCCCGAAGATATTTCCTGGTATCCTGGCCACAATAACCATCAGCACGGTTTGGCTCAATATCGTGCTGGCCAACTGGTTGTTGAAGAAGAGAGGGGCGACGGCGTGGGGCGACTTGGGCCAGTGGCGCTTACCTGATTCTTTGGTCTGGGTATTTATCGTCAGTGCCGTCTTGATGTTTGTGCCGGGGTCGATGAGCACCCTTGGGCTCAACCTGATGATAATTACGGGGACGCTCTATTTCATGCAAGGGTTTGAGGTGTTTAACTTCCTCTGCCTGAAGTGGTCCGTCCCTAACCCGGTCAGGCATCTGATTATCTTCTTTTTGGTCATTCAGGCCTACGGCTTTATCATGTTAGCCCTGCTTGGCCTGAGTGATATTTGGGTCGATTTCCGCAAACCGAAAACATTAGAAACTTAAATAACCATATAAGAGGCAAAGCAATGCAATTAATCTTGAAAAAAACCGTTGAGCACTTAGGCGAGGAAGGCGATGTCGTCAAAGTAAAGCCTGGATACGGCCGTAATTTTCTTTTGCCCCAGGGCTTGGCTATCACTGCCACCAAAGGGAATCTCTCCCAATTGGCTATTGAAAAAGTAGCGATCGATGCCCGCAAGAAGCAACAACGCGATGAGGCGGTTTCCATGGCCGCTAAACTCGAGGCGACCGTTGTTACCTTGGAGATGCGGGTTGGTGAGGAAAATAAGCTGTACGGTTCCGTTACATCAAGCGATTTGGCCGATAATCTCGCCGCCCAGGGGATTGTCATTGACCGTCGCAAGATTGTTATCGATGAGCCGATCAAGACCGTTGGTGAGACAACAGTTACTGTTAAAGTTGGCTATCAGGTTACAGCCAAGCTTAAGGTAAATATCGTCCCGCAGGTGTAGTTGTCCGTATCGTTTGTCTGTTCAGTGGCGGTTTACAGCATATGCCTGAAACGTCAAACGCTCTTATCTGCTTTTCTCTGGCGGCCCCTTCTCTTTATCGAGTTGGGGCCGCCGGGTTTTTCATTCCATCCCCGCCTTCATCTCTTTTGTCTGTGAGATGCCAGCACTAGGGTTGCACCATGGGATAAGCTATGCCTGTTTCATCTTCGCTGCAGCGGTTGCCGCCACAAAATATCGAAGCCGAACAGTGTGTTCTCGGTTCCATTCTCCTGCGGCAAGGTTCTATCGAAAAAATAGCTGATCTGCTGCAACCTGACGATTTCTACAAGCCGTCCCATCAGTCTATATTTGGTGCAATGCTGGTTCTGTTCCAAAAGTCGGACCCTCTTGATATCATCACCATCACCAACTGCTTAAAGGATGCTCACAAGCTCGATGAGGTCGGTGGTCCCGCCTATCTCTCTTCTTTGACCGATATTGTTCCGGTTTCTGCCAATATTGTTTTCTACGCTAAAATCGTTCGCGACAAGAGTATTTTGCGCCAACTGATACAGACGTCCAGTGAAATCGCTGGTCGTTGTTATGAAGAGCAGGATGACATCGAGCTTCTGCTCGACAGCGTTGAGCAGAAGGTGTTTGACATCTCGAGTGCCAAGAGCAGTCAGGCCTTTACTCCGATGAGTGAAATCATCAAGAAGACCTTTGAGAATGTTGAATTGTTGTCCGAACGTCAAGAGCTGGTAACCGGTGTCCCTAGTGGTTATGACGAGTTCGATCGGTTGACGGCCGGTTTACAGTCATCAGATCTCATCATTGTTGCCGGCCGTCCCAGTATGGGCAAGACGGCTTTTGCCATGAATATCGTCCAAAATGCAGCCATGATCGGCAAGGTTCCCTGTGCGGTTTTCAGTTTGGAAATGGCGAAAGAACAGTTGGCGATGAGAATGCTCTGTTCCATCAGTCGGGTTGACTCCAGCCGTCTGCGTACCGGTCATCTGCAGGATCATGATTGGCCTAAACTGGTACGTGCGACCGGCATGTTGGCCAAGGCACCGATTTTTATCGACGATACCCCGGCTATTTCTGTGCTCGAGATGAGGGCTAAAACCAGAAGATTGAAATCCGAGTTCAATATCGGTCTGGTTGTGGTGGACTATCTGCAACTCATGCGGGGGCGCAATACCGATAGCCGTGAGCAGGAGATTAGCGAAATTTCACGTTCTCTGAAAGCGATGGCCAAGGAGCTTCACATCCCGGTGGTTGCGCTTTCTCAGCTTAACCGAAGTTTGGAAAGCCGTACCGATAAACGCCCGATGTTGAGTGACCTGCGAGAATCCGGTGCTATCGAACAGGATGCCGATGTTATTTGCTTCATCTATCGCGATGAGGTATATAACAAATCCCCGGACAACCCTAAACGGGGCACAGCAGAAGTCATTATCGGCAAGCAGCGTAATGGCGCGACCGGCACTATCGAACTGGCCTTCTTGAATACCATTACCACCTTTGAAAATCTGGCCAGGCCAGAGTACCACACCAGCGTACAGTAAATCTGTGGATTGCAGGGGAGAGCGGTTGGTTCGTTCTTCTCTTTATTGATACAATAGGACGCGGATGGGCGAGGCAGCGCTTCGCCCCTACGGAAGAACCATTTATTTCCTAATCATCCAATGAGCATTGACGAGACGATCACTTACGATTTTGCCGCCATTGAGACAAAATGGCAAGGGGAGTGGCAGAGCCAATCTGCTTTCACCGTGCATGAAGACCCTACGCTGCCGAAATACTATCTCCTGGAGATGTTCCCTTACCCCTCTGGCAAGATACACATGGGGCATGTCAGGAACTATACAATAGGTGATGTCATTGCGCGTTATAAACGGATGAAGGGCTTCAATGTCCTGCATCCGATGGGTTGGGATGCCTTTGGGCTGCCGGCTGAAAATGCCGCGATCAAGCACAATACTCACCCCGCCAAGTGGACGCATGAGAATATCGATTACATGAAGAGGCAGCTGCAGCGCATGGGTTTCAGTTATGATTGGCAGCGCGAGCTTGCCACCTGTAACGATGATTACTACCGCTGGGAGCAGCAATTTTTTATCGATCTTTATCGCAAAGGCCTAGTCTATCGGAAATTGACCACCGTCAACTGGTGCGAACCCTGTCAGACGGTGCTCGCCAATGAGCAGGTCATCGAAGGTGCCTGCTGGCGTTGTGATCAAAAGGTAGTGCCGAGAGAGATGAATGGCTGGTTCTTCAAGATTACCGACTACGCCGAAGAGCTGCTTGCCGAGCTCGACAACATGGTGGGGTGGCCCGAAAAAGTTTTGAGCATGCAGCGCCATTGGATTGGTAAAAGTCAAGGCGCTGAGATCAATTTCACTATTGAAAATTCCTCTCAGGCCCTGCGCATCTTCACGACCAGGCCAGACACCATTTTCGGCGCAACCTTCATGTCGATCGCCCCGGAGCATCCTTTGCTCGATGAGCTCTGTCGTGGTGGCGCCGAAGAGGAGAGAGTCAAGGCCTTTGTTGTCGAGACCAGAAACGCCAAACAGCGGGCCAACTACGAGGATGTGCTTGAAAAAGAGGGTGTGTTTACTGGCCGCTATTGCATCAATCCCTTTACCGGCAAACGTCTCCCGATCTACACGGCCAACTTTGTGTTGATGAACTATGGAACCGGTGCGGTCATGGCTGTTCCGGCCCACGACCAGCGTGACTACGAGTTTGCTTGTAAGTATGAACTGCCGATCAAACAGGTCATTCAACCACTCACAGGCCATCCGCCTGAAAACGCCGCCTATGAAGGGCCGGGGCAGTTGATCGAGTCCGCTGAGTTTTCAGGAATGGACAATGAGGCGGCCAAAGCTGCTATTATCGCGCAGGCCGAGGCCAAGGGTTATGGTAACAGCAAGACCACCTTTCGGCTGCGTGATTGGGGTATCTCTCGCCAACGTTTTTGGGGAACGCCAATTCCGATGCTGAGTTGTGAGGTTTGTGGCATTCAGCCGGTGCCTGCCGGCGACTTGCCGGTTGTTCTGCCAACCGATGTGCAGATCGATAAGTCCGGCAAGTCCCCTCTGCACAACTTGGAGAGCTTCTACTCCACTACCTGTCCCAGTTGTGGCAGATCGGCCCGTCGTGAGACCGACACCATGGATACTTTTGTCGAATCGTCATGGTATTACGCGCGTTACACCTCACCGCGCTTTGCCGATGGGATGGTCGATAAAGCTGCGGCCGATTACTGGCTGCCTGTGGACCAGTACATAGGCGGGGTAGAACACGCCATTCTCCACTTGCTCTATTCGCGATTTTTCACCAAGGCCATGCGTGATGTCGGCTACCTGACGATTGATGAGCCGTTCACCAACCTTCTGACGCAGGGCATGGTCATCAAGGATGGCACCAAGATGAGTAAGTCCAAAGGCAATGTGGTCGATCCTGATACCTTGGTCAAGCAGTACGGTGCCGATACGGTTCGTCTGTTCAGTCTCTTTGCCGCTCCTCCTGAAAGGGATTTGGAATGGAGCGATCAGGGAGTGGAGGGTTCTTCCCGTTTTCTGATCAAGCTCTATCGTTTTGTGCTGGCCAATTGCAAAGTCGAGAGCCGTGCCACCATGCCCGTAGAACTTGATGGCCCCAGTCGTCTCTTGCAGCGCAAAACCCATCAAACTATTCAGAAATTCTCGACGGACATTGAAAACAATTTTCATTTTAACACCTGCATCAGTTCGGTCATGGAGTTGATGAATGTCCTGTCCACCTCTACCGGTGATGGTGTTCGTGAACCGGCCCATCCGGCCGTGGTGCAATTTGCCGTCGATAGCATCATCAAGTTACTCTCGCCCATGGTGCCGCACCTCTGTGCCGAGCTCTGGCAGATGACCGGTCATAGTGAGAGACTGGACAGCGTTGCATGGCCTGTTTTTGATCCTGAGGCAGCCAAAGAGGACGAATTAACCATCGTTATCCAAGTGAGCGGAAAGGTGCGCAGTCGCCTCCTGGTACCAGCTGGAACCAGTGAGGAAGAGCTTAAGGAGATGGCCATTGCCGATGAACGGGTGAGTAAATACCTCGCTGATAAGCCAATCCGCAAGGTCATCGTTGTCAAAGACAAGTTGATTAACATAGTGGCATGAAAGGGATGGTAATGAGGGCAACAGCGCAGCGTATCATTTTCGGGCTGCTTCTACTTTTGTCTGGCTGCGGGTATTACAACCCTTATGTGGCGCATGGCGATCATCCGGTAACTCTGCATCGTTCGATGTGGCCCAACCGCACCAACGAGATTGGACTCGAGAACACGCTCTTTCAGGCCCAATCCGATTGGTTGCGCAAGAGTCCGTTGATTAACTTTGCAGACGTGAAAGATCAGGCCGACTATATTTTGAACGGTACTATTGATCGCGTGACATACCCTGAGGTCTCTTTTGGTGCGCATCAACAAGGAATCGAAGGGCAGGCCGAACTGACGGTGAGCTACTCGATCATCGAAAGAAAGAGCGGCGCGACCACCTGGCAGCGGCAAGGGGTTGTCTGGACACAAACCTTTCCGATGACGCAAGATCCTGTGCGTTTGCAAGCTAACAGAAATGCAGCCTTACGCAAAATCGCCGATGACATTGGTGAAGAGATCTACCTTCATATGATCAACACCATGACAAAACTTAGCCTGAAACGAGGCCAATAATATTTAACCCGTTGGAGCTTATTATGACATCTCGCCGCCACCTCGCCAACGCCATCCGTGCCTTAAGCATGGACGCCATTCAAAAAGCCAAGTCCGGTCATCCCGGTGCACCGATGGGCATGGCTGATATTGCTGAAGTCTTGTGGAATGACTTTTTGCGCCATAACCCAAGCAACCCAAAGTGGGCCAATCGCGATCGTTTTGTCCTCTCAAACGGCCACGGGTCGATGTTGATTTACTCGCTCCTGCACTTGAGTGGTTACGATCTTGATATCAACGAGATCAAGAATTTCAGGCAATTGCACTCGAAGACCCCAGGTCATCCGGAGTATGGTTATGCCCCGGGGGTTGAGACTACCACCGGCCCCTTGGGCCAGGGTATTGCCAACGCCGTCGGCATGGCGATTGCCGAACGAACCTTGGCTGGCCAGTTCAATCGGCCTGGTCACGCAATCATCGATCATCACACCTATGTGTTCATGGGCGATGGTTGTATGATGGAAGGGATTTCGCACGAGGCCTGCTCGTTAGCAGGTAACCTAGGCTTGGGTAAATTGATTGCCTTTTATGACGATAACGGCATCAGTATCGATGGCGAGGTGACAGGGTGGTTTTCTGATAATACCCCCAAGCGTTTCGAGTCCTACGGTTGGCATGTCATCCCGGGCGTTGACGGACACGACTCCGAGGCGATACGCCAGGCGGTTATACAGGCGCAAGCGGTGAGCGACAGACCGTCTTTAATTTGTTGCAAGACCATTATCGGATGGGGTTCACCTAACAAGCAGGGGAAGGAAGATTGTCACGGCGCTCCCCTCGGTGTCGATGAGGTCGCGCTTGTTCGTCAAACCATTGATTGGCCGTACGCCCCCTTTGAGATTCCAACCGATGTTTACCAGGGTTGGGATGCGAAGGAGAGGGGTGCGCAGCGCGAGGCGGCCTGGCAAAAGGAGTTTGACAGATATCATCAAGATCACCCGGCACTTGCGAATGAGTTGAGTCGTCGTTTGGGTAATAGGTTGCCAGAGGCTTGGCAGGAGGGAGCAGCAGCTTTTGTGATGGCGGTTAACGATCGCGCCGAAAAGGTAGCAACCCGCAAGGCCTCGCAAAACGCCTTGAACGGTTTTGGCCCACTGTTGCCGGAATTGATCGGTGGCTCGGCAGACCTGGCCTGTTCTAACCTCACCAACTGGAAGGGTACCAAAAACATCAAAGACGATGTCGCGGGCAATGCTATCCATTTCGGGGTACGGGAGTTCGGGATGGCGGCTATCATGAACGGTATCGTGTTGCATGGTGGCTTCATTCCCTTTGGTGCTACTTTTTTGATGTTCTCAGAATACGCCAGAAACGCCCTGCGTATGGCTGCCTTGATGAAGATTCAAGGTGTTTTTGTCTTTACCCATGACTCGATCGGTCTTGGTGAAGATGGTCCCACCCACCAGGCGGTGGAGCAGGCTGCCACCCTGCGTATGATTCCCAACATGCAGGTCTGGCGCCCTTGTGACGGCGTTGAGTCGGCCGTTGCCTGGAAGATGGCCATTGAGCACAGGACCGGCCCCAGCTCTTTGCTCTTCTCTCGGCAAGGGTTGCCTCATCAGGCTCGTACGCAAAACCAGATCGCGGATATCGAACGGGGTGGCTATGTCCTGGTCGATTGTCCAAATGGCAAGCCGCAGGTGGTGATTATTTCATGTGGTTCCGAGATTGAGCTTGCGGTTGCCGCGGCCGCTGAACTGAACGCCAACGGTGGTCAGGTGCGGGTGGTCTCCATGCCATGTCCTAATATCTTCGACGCTCAGGATGACCAGTATCGGCAAGCCGTCTTGCCGAAGGGGACGGCACGGGTAGCTGTCGAGGCCGGTGTTACTGATTATTGGCGTAAATACGTTGGTCTTGAAGGGAAGGTCATCGGTATCGACCGCTTTGGCGAATCCGCTCCAGCGGAGCTGCTTTTCGAGTATTTCGGTATCACGAAAGAGAACGTAGTCAAGGCTGTTCAGGCTATTCGCTAGCAGTGATGCATGCCCCGCCCCCTCCTCTGACGGGAGGGGGCGGGGCTGGGTGATGGATCAACGTCTCGCGCTCTGTTACCTTCCACCTCTCTGTACCTCCCCGCAAGGGAGGAGATCTTTTTCCTGATTTGTCTCTTTCCTCCCTCTGTCATGCGTATCGGTTCAGTCCAGCTTGAAAATCCCTTTATTCTTGCCCCGCTGGCCGGATATACCGACCTTCCTTTCCGGCTCCTCTGCCGGCAGCATGGTGCGGGCTGCTGTTTTTCCGAGATGATCAGTTGTCATGGCCTCACCTACGAGCAGGAAAAGACGTTGGACATGTTGACCACTTGTGCAGAGGAGCGGCCGGTTGCCATCCAGCTCTTTGGGGCTGAACCTGCTGTCATGGGGCGGGCTGCGGCCATGGTTTCTCGTTATCCGATAGATCTCATCGATATCAATATGGGCTGTCCGGTCAAGAAGGTGATCAAGAAGGGGGCAGGTTCTGCCTTAATGAAGGCCCCGGGCTTGGCGAGTGAGATTATCCGTCAGGTGGTCGCAAACAGCGATAAACCGGTCACTGTCAAGTTCCGCTCCGGATGGACACATGATCGAATCAATGCCCCTGACTTCGCACAGATGGCCGAGGAGGCCGGGGCCAGCGCGGTTACGGTTCATGCTCGTACCTGGTCGGATGGATTTGGTGGTACAGTCGATTGGCAGGTCATCACGGCGGTCAAACAAGCGGTAGGGATTCCAGTCATTGGCAATGGTGATATTGCAAGTTATGCCGATGGCGTTACGATGATGGCGGTAACCGGTTGCGACGGGGTGATGATCGGTCGCGGAGCCCTTGGCGCACCATGGATCTTTGCACCAGAGCCGCCGCATGTTACTATGGCCCTCCGTGCCAATACCCTTATCCGACACTTGCAGCTTATCGAAAAATTCCTGCCGGCTGAGCGCCTGCTTGGCCATATCAAAAGCACGGCCTGCCGCTATTTTAAAGGGGCTCATGGTGGTGCTGCCACCCGCAATCAGATCTTTGCCGCTCACTCCTTTGAGGCACTGGTGGATCTTTCCCAAGAACTTGCCAGAGGGTAGTTGTGATTTTCCCCGGCAAAATTTCCCCGGAACTCTTACTTTGTAGGGCTGAATCGGCAAAAATAATAATCCATGCTTGACAGCCTGTAGTATCCTCCCCTATGCTAAAGCATTAGCTTTACTAGAAGATAAGGAGGAACATGAAAGTACAGGCCGGTCACACCTATTATCGTTTCGATCATATTTCTCCCCGGTTTTTTTCGCTCACGCTGTCATGTCTAGCTTCTGGTTTACCCTGCGCACTGCTATTTCCCCATTGTAGTCCACAACTCAGATTCGTTATCCCTCATTTCTCTTTCTTTGTTACGAAGGACGCAACTGGCGCCTTGCAGGAGTTTTA
This sequence comes from Desulfobulbaceae bacterium, assembly GCA_028718985.1. Classification (GTDB taxonomy): domain Bacteria; phylum Desulfobacterota; class Desulfobulbia; order Desulfobulbales; family VMSU01; genus VMSU01. Next base: position 23,528 of record JAQUKQ010000047.1, read on the forward strand.
ATGCCCTCTGTCAGAATCCTCCACCTCGAAGCGAACGTATTTGACGCGGAATTGGTCCATCAGCGGCTTATAGTCGGAGGTTGTGGGAAACAGATTGAATTGGTGCAGACCGAGGATGAATTTCGTACGGCCTTGAATACCGAGGGTCTGCAACTTATCTTGGCCGATTATCAACTCACGGGTTTTGACGGCTTGAAGGCACTGAGGCTTGTTCGCAGGGCAAAGCCCGAAATCCCCTTTATTTTTGTCTCTGGCGAGATTGATGAAGAACTCGCCATCGCCGCTCTCAAGGCTGGTGCTG
>JAQUKQ010000048.1 GCA_028718985.1 Desulfobulbaceae bacterium
CCGACCGTCGACATCATCATCCAGATTAACGGCGGCATCGTCCTCATCGAACGTCGCAATCCACCCTATGGCTGGGCTTTGCCCGGCGGCTTTGTAGACTATGGCGAGTCCCTTGAAAACGCTGCCATCCGTGAAGCAAAGGAAGAAACCGGCCTCGATGTCCGCCTGCTTCGCCAATTCCATACCTACTCAGACCCCAGCCGCGATCTTAGACAGCACACCATCTCTACCATCTTTATCGCCACCGCTAACGGTACACCCACGGCAGGCGACGACGCAGTCAAAGCACAAATTTTTTTTCACTACTCGCTGCCTCCGCTCGTTTTTGACCACGGGCAGATACTGACAGATTTTTTCAGCATAGCCGAATCATCCCGCTAAACGGCACAGGCAATTAAGGGAGTACCCAAATAGAAACAGCTCTTAAAAAGAATCGTGACAAGCTGAGGATTTGCCGTATTTTTCTGCTATGCAGCCTGATCTCCGTTTGCCTGACTCAAGATGCCACAACCAAGGAGATCGTCAAACTGCTGACCAACACAACGCATGGGCTTTCAAACGCCAAGGGCGCAGTTCTCGATGCCGGTTTAAGCTTAGAAACTGCCATCTCCGTCACCGCCACGTCACCATACAACGGCACCCCCTATCTGCCACCAGACGAATTCATCGACAACGCCAAAGCAGTAGGGGCAACCATCCTGTCCTCCAGTTTCAGCAACTGGAATTCCACCTATGACACCGATAGCTACGAGAAATTAACCAACAACGGCATGGTGCATGTCTTTGCCTATGAACCCCGGCAACCACAACCATGGGATGCCCCTCCACCCGCCTCCTTTGTGACCGTTAACACGACAGAAGGTAAAAGTGGCGGTGGCATCGAGTTTGGCGTGCCAACCACCTACATGCAGGGGAAAGGACAGAGTGACACCCCTTCCGGCGTTACGGCACAACTGGCCGGCTTAATGGCATCTCTGAAATACTCACACCCACTTTGGAATTGGTTCGACGTCAAAGCCGCCCTTAGGGCAACTGCCAGCAATTATGCTACCGGTTACAACCCGCTGGCCTATGGTTATGGCAGCATTGATTACTACGCGGCCAATACGATCCGAGATGCGGCAACACTGCCACTCTTTGCCCCTGCCGCCGTTGTTCTGGGCAGGGAAGGAGCGCGACTCTCTTTTGCCATCAATAGCTTCAGGCAGTCGCGTCGATACACAGAAGTTCTGTTTCGCTTTGCGACACGACCTCGTCCTCAACCCAAGGAGTTGACCCTTGCCGATATAAACACCATGGGAGGGCACCTTGTCTTTTCTAACCTGCGCACCGACGCCAGCACCTATTCCTATCAGGTGCCAAGCAAAGTAGCCTCTTTCCTCGTCTGGTTCACTCAGGACGTGCACGGCATTTTCTCCAGGATCGAATCCTACTCAATCATCGATCCAATAGAACAGTGACCAGAAAACACCCATCATACGACTGCGCATCCCCCTTGGTTATACTACCACTCCCTCACTCCAACACTTCGACAGTGCCATCGTAAGCAACCACCACCGTACACATCTCTCCATCTGGTTTTTTCACAAAGAAACGATCTGTGCAATTATCGCAACCTGGATTTGTCTGATTCAAAATCTTGCCATAGGCTGATGCCTTACGCCGCCGATCAAACGATGTCGAAGGCTGCAGAATCATGGAGCATGCTGAGAGCAAAAAAAGACTCGCTATCAGGCTCCCAGAAAAAAATCTCATTTGATTTGGCCTTCCTTTATGAGTTAAGATAGACACGATAGCAACTCACCTCTCTTATTTGCCCACATACACCGTCACCTTGCCATGCAACCAAGCATCAGCGACGCCCTCACCTATGAAATCAAACGGGATATTGCCAACCGCTACTTTGGCTTTCGTAAACTTATCGAAGAAGACTCCCTTGCCCTGTCAGATAAAATTCGTCAATACAGCGTTATTCTCGAGAAACGGATCAGCTTCGACCTGATTCGCATCTATATCCTCCTGCGCGACGAAGCACTGATCCGAGAATTCCTGGCCCTAGCCAATCTCCCAGAAGATATTTTCTACGACCCATACCTTACCCAGTCGGCAACCATCAGGCAAAGGGTGTTCGAGGGCGTTCGATTCAGAGGTCTCACGAAGAAAGGTTGCTTTGCCAATGCCGTGATCGATTGCTATGAACGTCTAGTCGAACATGTCGAGCAATACCGGGAAAAATTTGCCGAACTGGTTGCCAGTCAGGCGTTAATCCACTCCGAAATCGACCTCTTTTACAGGAAGAATGACTTAAGCTCCATCCTCGGTTTTCTAAGAAGCCTTGACGATTCGGCAATCAGCAGCATTCAAGGCGGGCTGGAACCTAATCTCGCCATGGACCTGGAAGACAAACTGAAAATTACCCCGCCAGCTCCCATCAACCAATCGCTGCCAGTCATTCCTCCGCTCGTCCCTTTGTCCGCCATCCATCAGCAACTAAAAAAAATCATCAACACCGCCTTCAAGCAACAAAGCCCAGACGTACACGACTACCTTTCCACCAAGACCCTCTTTGCCCGGCACGCTCCCCAATAATGCCCACTAGGCAAGAAGAAGCCACAGGGAGAAGTCAAAAAGTTATTTGACCACACAGCAGAGAGGTTGGCGTCAGAGACCGTCAATCAAAACGAACATACCCGGCAATAACGGCAGCCTTTTTTTTACCAATCCCCTCAACAGCAAGCAGTGCGTCGCGATCAACGATCCGTCCTTCCTCCTCTCTGTAATCAAGAATTGCCTGGGCAAGCCTCTTGCCAATACCCGGAATGACCATCAAGGTGTCGAGATCCGCCAAATTGATAGGAATCGGCTGAAAAAAAACAGGGGAAACCCGAGCGGGTGGTGAGATACGCCGCACAGCACCATCGACCTGAAGGTGATAGGCAAGAGGAGAGCTAACAACTCCAGCAGGGAAGGGCTCGACCAAAGAGTGCAGAGCTGCGGCCACAGGCATCGACAGCCATGCATCAGACAAAAGGTCAAGGAGATAGAGTCCATCCCCGTGCAAAGCGGGTGTCTCTAACCAGACAAGGCGCAGGTTCTTTTGTGGAGGATCAGGCCAAACAGCCGGGAATAAGGCACGGTACAGGTGCGGCAAGCAGAGGCAAACACCAAACAAGACCAGCGCAAGCATTCGACTATCACGCCGGGTCCCTCTTGTCGTCTCCATCTCCGTCTCTCCCGTGATCAGATCACCAGCCGCAACAAACAAACATCAATTAGCTGCTTTCGCACCTCCACTTCATCCTCAGGAGAAAGATGCCAAAAGGACCGACATCGTCCCTAGCACCCTTGATTTTTGGCCTCCTGCTGACTCTGCTTATCCTTCAGAAGTTTGTAAGAAATACTGTCTACCAGCGCCTGCCAACTCGCCTCAATAATATCATGCGACACACCGACAGTACCCCACTGCGATTTAGTGTCGGTAGACTCAATCAGCACCCGCACCTGAGCACCAGTGCCATGCTCCGAGGCCAGCACCCGCACCTTATAATCGCTGAGCGACACCGTCGCCACCTGTGGATAAAAACAGGTAAGGGCCTTGCGCAAGGCGTTGTCCAAGGCATTGACCGGACCTTCCCCCATGGCAGCCGTGTGTACGGTCTCGCCACCCACTTCAAGCTGAATAGTCGCCTCCGCTTTGGTAGCACCATCAGGCGTATCTTTGTGATTTAATACCGTAAAGCCCTTTAACTCAAAAAAACTGGGCAGGGTGCCCATGGCCCGACGCATCAAAAGCTCAAAAGAGGCCTCAGCTCCTTCGTACTGAAAGCCCTGATTTTCTAACTCCTTCAATCGTTTCAAGATAGTGGTCACCAACGGATCGGTACTCTCCAGATCAAGACCAAACTTCTTGGCCTTGTGCAAGACATTACTCTTGCCAGACTGATCGGAGATCAGGATACGCCTGACATTGCCGACCTGTTCCGGGGTGATATGTTCATAGGTCAAAGGGTTCCGCTTGACCGCCGCCACATGGATGCCACCCTTATGGGCAAAGGCGGCTCTACCGACGTAGGGCTGATATTTATTGTGCGGCAGATTCGCCAACTCGTTGACAAAACGAGCCACTTCCGTCAACTTAGCCAATTGCCTAGCCGCAGCGAAGCTATAATTCATCTTCAAGGCCAGGGCCGGAATAATCGAGGTCAGATTCGCGTTGCCGCAGCGTTCACCAAAGCCGTTGATCGTGCCCTGTACTTGACAAGCACCATGGGCAACTGCAACCAAGGAGTTGGCCACCGCCGTCTCCGAATCATTGTGGGCATGGACACCCAAATTCACTGCCAGACCTTTGCCCTTGAAAAACCCCCGTACCTCATCCATGATCAGACCGATTTCGGTCGGCAGCGTTCCGCCATTCGTGTCGCAAAGCACAAGGCAGTCTGCACCTGCCAGATGGGCCTTTTCAATCGTTGCCAAGGCGTAGTCCTTATTTGCCTTAAAGCCATTAAAAAAATGCTCGGCATCATAGAAGAGTTGCTCGACGTGAGGGCGAAGGAAACGCAGAGAGTCATCAATAATCGTCAGGTTATCGTCAAGTGAGATGCGCAGAGCCACATCGACATGAATATCCCAAGTCTTCCCAAAGATAGTGACGCAAGGAGTCTTTGCCGCCAGTAAAGCCAAGAGATTGGCATCCTGAGGGGCAGGATTGGCAAACAATCTGGTGCTACCGAAGGCCGAGAGCTTAGCATGCTTCAGGGTATAGCTTTGCATCTCCTGAAAAAATTGCACCGAGGTTGGATTCGAACCAGGCCAGCCCCCCTCGATAAAATCCACACCAAACTCATCCAACTTCAAGGTAATCCTCAGCTTATCTTCAACGGAGAGATTGAAGTTCTCGGCCTGGGTGCCGTCCCGCAACGTGGTATCGTAGATAGTTAACGCCTGTGTCATGGTGTCGCCGCTTATTCCTAAACTGACTGGCCGGTTTGATGGAGACCGAAGCCGTCATGCAAGGAGCGCACTGCAAGCTCGGTATATTTTTCATCGATGACGCACGACACCTTAATTTCCGAAGTGCTGATCATCTGAATATTGATCCCCTCCTCTGCTAAAATCCGAAACATAGTGGTGGCAATACCTGAGTGATTCCGCATACCAACGCCGACGATTGAAACCTTGGCGATCTGCTCAGAACCGGTAACATCGCCAGCACCTATCTCAGCAACAATATCTTGGACAATGCTCATGGCCTTTTTGTAATCGGTCCGCGGCACCGTGAAAGTCATATCGGTCATCTCGCCCGCCCTGGTGTTCTGGATGATCATATCGACCACAATCCCGGCATCGGAAATCGGGGTGAAAATCTTTGATGCCACGCCAGGGACATCCTGAACCTTCGACAGGGTAATCCGAGCCTCATTCTTATTATAGGTAACTCCAGAAACCAGCATTGACTCCATATCCTTATCCTCCTCTACAACCAGAGTGCCTACGGCCTCGGTAAATGTTGATCGTACGTGAACCGGTACTTTATAACGCTTGGCAAAGCCAACCGAACGAATATCCAAGACTTTTGCCCCCAAACTCGCCAGCTCCAACATCTCATCATAGGAGATGCGATCAATCTTGCGAGCTGACGAACAAATATTAGGGTCGGTGGTGTAAACCCCTTCGACATCGGTGTAAATTTCACACTGATCAGCCTTCAAGGCTGCGGCCAAAGCAACCGCTGTCGTGTCGGATCCACCACGGCCGAGGGTGGTAATATCCAGATCATCGGTCACCCCCTGAAAACCGGCGACCACGACAATTTTTCCTGCTGCCAAGTGACGAGTGATAGGCTCCGTGTCAATCGACTTGATTCTGGCCTTGGTGTGCATCGTATCAGTAATGATCTTCACCTGATCGCCAAGCAGGGAAACGGCTTCTTGCCCAGCCGCCTTGACGGCCATAGCAAAAAGGGCAACCGTCACCTGCTCGCCACTTGAGAGAAGTACATCCATCTCTCGAGTATCAGGTTGTTCCTGCACCTCTGTAGCAAGGCTGATCAGACGATTGGTCTCCCCCGCCATGGCCGAAAGTACAACTACCACCTTGTGCCCTTGCCTGCTGTACCCCATCACCCTGGCAGCCACAGCTTTAATCTTTTCTGGATTGGCGACTGAGGTGCCGCCAAATTTCTGAACAATAAGTGCCATAGTAAATACAAACTCCCTGATATATTGTTTATACAGATATAACGTTCAACTTCGAACAAATTCGTAACGAATCGGTACCACTTCCTGACCAACGACCTTAAGCGGTTAATAATACTACCAGGGCGCTTAGTTTTGCACCTTTTTTTTACGGTAACCAACGATTTCGACAAGGCCTACCACAACCTGAGACGGCATTCCCCTCCCTTTTAATCTTTTTTATCTCCCTCATAGGCAAAAAACATCTTTTCTTCTATTCTCTTTTTTGCTAGCATGGCGGGAATTCTAGTTTCTGTTTATCGTGGCATCGCCCCCTTGCAAGCAAGCAGGGCATAACGAACCGTGAAGAATTAGCCAGAATTACACACGTTATTCCATAACGGCGACTAATCCTGAAAAGAGACGCGCAATGACAGATCGCTTTACGACAACGAAAAACACCCTCAAAAAAATCATCGGAAATATTCGCTTCAGTGCCATCCTTGTCGCCATCATCTTTGCAGGCAGTGCTGTCCTTGGCAATCTGCACATGGCGGAACAAGACCAAAGCCCCTCCCTACGAACGCTCCTGGACAGAACCAACACCATCCTGCACAATTCACAGGCCATCGCACCCCAGGCGGCAACCCCCTCTGTCAACACTGACGCATATGCCTGTGTCGCTCCCTCACAGGAAAAAGATCCACCAACAACCGAAATCGCTGGAACAATAAAACGTGGTGAAACCTTTGACTCATCCCTGAGACGCCAGAATGTTTCGAAGGATATCCGCCTGTCACTTATCGCCGCTCTGCGACCAGAACTTGATTTCAAGCAGATCAAGCCCGAGGATAACTACCTGCTGCAGTTGGACGATAACGGCGACCTTGCAAGTTTCAGCTATGAATCCAGCCCCCTAGACGTCTTAACCATCAAAAACTCCGATGATGGCTACCAAGTCAGCAAAGCACCAATTGAGCTGGAACGAAAAAAAGTTAAAATTACGGGGGAGATCTCAAGCTCCCTGTTTAGCGCCTTTAGTGAGCAAAACGAGGATATGCGATTGGTTTATGCCTTTGCCGATATCTTCTCATCTAAAATCGACTTCAACACCGAGATTCAACCCGGCGACCGCTTCAGCTTGGTGGTGGATAAATACTATAAGAACGGTGAGCTTGTCGGCTATGGTAAGATTGATGCGGCCCAATATTACCGTACAAAAGGTCAAACACTAGAGGCGTATCGGCACGTTTCACCTTCAGGGAAAGAGGAGTATTATGACAAAAATGGCCTCGCAGCAGGGACAGCATTTCTTCGCTCGCCAGTCCCAGTTGGCAAGCTCTCCTCGAAATTCACCTACCAACGGCGCCACCCAATCACTGGCCGGATCAAGCCACACCTTGGGATAGACCTCTCAGCTCCAACGGGGACAGCAATCATGGCTGTCGCCGACGGCAAGGTCGTTGATATGGGGCGGAATGGCGGCTTTGGCAACCAAATCACCCTCTCACACGCTGGCGACTACAAAACCTACTACGGCCACCTCTCTGGCTTTAAAAAAGGGCTGCACAGAGGAAGTCTGGTCAGCAAAAAAGACATCATCGGTTATGTTGGTTCAACAGGGATGTCTACCGGTCCCCATCTTGACTACCGCGTCCAGCACCACACCGTATTCCAAGATCCGTTTGGCATGACCATCAAGACCGAAATCGCCTTGGCGGGTAAGGACCTTCGTCAATTCAAGCAGGAAGTTGAGGAGATCAGCGCAATGGCAAACTTTGCCTCCTTCACTACCCACCCGCAAGTACTCAAGGTCAGCAACCTGACCATCACCAAGGAGCACAAAATCACTCTCCTGTAGTTGGAGCATGATGGCACTGCCCTACGCACTATGCCAGACGAATCTGCATTCAATATCGTCTTGGTGGAACCGGAAATCCCCCCCAACACTGGCAGCATCGCCCGTTTGTGCGGTGCCACCAATACCACCCTGCACCTTGTCCACCCTTTGGGCTTCAGTACCGATGACCGCTACCTGAAACGGGCTGGTCTCGACTACTGGCAACACGTCAGCATTGTCCATTGGCAAAGCTTCGCCGATTTCCTCGACAACCATCCGATCGAGCGCCTGTTCCTGCTCAGTAAAAAATCCAGCCGACCCTATACCCAAGCCCGTTTCAAAAAAGGAGACTTTCTAGTCTTTGGCAAAGAAACCAAGGGCCTTCCCGAAGATTTTTTAACCATGCACCCCGAGAGATGCTATACTGTCCCTATGGCCAATCGCAATATTCGCAGTTTGAATCTGGCCATGACCGCCGGCATCGTCCTCTATGAGGCCTTACGGCAAGAACAGACATCCACGGGAGGCCAGCCTGATGAGTGAGAGTGATCGCTACGCCTGTATCCAGCCCGACAATGAGAACGTAAAAATCCTGATTGTCGATGATGATCCTGTCGTTTTAGAGGTCATGAAAAGCATTATCGCCTCCTACGGCTTTGCGCTGGCGACTGCCAATGATGGCAAACAAGCGCTTGCCAAACTGGAGAAGGAAGAGTTTTCGATCGTCATCACAGACATCAACATGCCTATCATGGACGGCATGGAACTTCTGCAATATGTCAAAGGGCATTACCCGAAAATTGGCGTCATCGTAGTCACTGGTCTGAGTGAAAACTACAGCTATATTGATGTAATCAATGCCGGTGCCATCGACTACATGACCAAACCCTTTGAGAGCTCTGAGCTTCTTGCCAAATTGCGCCGTGTCATCCGCGAGCAGACACTGATCCGTGAGCTTGAAAAACGCTCGACCTGTGACGCATTGACCACCCTCTACAACCGGCGTCATTTCGACACCAAAATCGTCGACGAGGCACATCGAGCCGTCCGCCAAGACTACAAAATCTTCCTTTCACTCCTCGATGTCGATCGTTTCAAGGGCTACAACGACACATACGGCCATCAGGCAGGCGACAATCTCTTGTCGGCACTCGGGCATATCATGAGAAACTATGCCCGGCGCGGGGTAGACTGGACCTTCCGCTACGGCGGTGACGAATTTGCTATCATCATCACCCAAACGACCTTGGAACAGGCCATCAAGATCAACGAACGAATTTTAGCTACCTACAAGGAGTACAATTTCGGCGACACCAGCATAAGTTGTGGCGTGGGGGAATTCATTAGGGATCAGAACATCCCTTGGCAAGAAAATATCAATCAGTTTATCAAGAAAGTCGATAAAGCCCTCTACGAGGCTAAAAACGCAGGACGCGGACGAATCGTCTGGAGTGACGCTAAACACTCTAGCCCAAATTAACCACCACCCGTCCCGTCAAACGGCTGGCCAGCACCAAATCGATACAGGAACCGAGATCTGCCAGCGGTACTTCGCGGCAGATCTCTTCCAAAAAATCAAGCCGCCACTCACCGCCTAATTTTTGCCAAAGCTCCTGCCGCTTCGCGACCGTGGTGTTGGCAGAATCAATCCCAACCAAATGAATCCCGCGCAGAATAAACGGATAGACCGTCAACGGCAAATCGCCGCTTGCCGCGTTACCGCAACTCGTCACAATACCACCATATCGGGTCGATTTGATCGCTGTTGCCAGGTAATCGCCCCCCACCGTATCCACCACGGCCGCCCAACGCTCTCTAAGTAACGCCTTCTCTGGCGAGGAGGCAAACGTCTGTCGTGACAAAATCTCTCGCGCACCAATCCTCTCAAGAAAGGCATCCTCACTTTTACCGGTCAAAGCCACTACCCGATAGCCAAGTTTCGCAAGAATTGCAACGGCGATAGAGCCAACCCCACCAGTTGCGCCGCTGACCAGCACATCGCCATCCTCCGGCTTGACACCATAATTAACAATGGCAGTAATACATTGGGCAGCAGTAAAACCGGCCGTGCCATACATCATGCTCTCCTTAGGGGTCAAGCTCGCCGGCAACCGCACCCCCCACTCCTCTGGCACCCGGATATATTGCCCAAAACCACCGGATGTGTTCATACCCAAATCAAAGCCCGAGACAATAACCGGATCTCCGGCCCGTAAAGAACCACCGCCTCGGTTCTCAACTACTGTCCCGGCGCTGTCAATTCCGGGGGTGTGGGGATAGCGCTTGGTTACCCCCCTATTCCCAGAAGCAGACAAGGCATCCTTATAATTTAACGAGGAGTACCGCACTCTAACCAACAAATCACCATCAGGCAGATCCTGAAGCCGACGACAGCCAATACGCCGAACATATTGCTTATCATGTTCTTCAACAATAAGTGCTTGAAAATCAGTCATAGATACTCCCCTAATTCCATAAATCATCCATAGTTGAACCGCTCGACCTCAGCCACTTTCAGAAAATCTAAAGTTGAATGGTTTGGCCAGCAGCCATGACCATTACCCGGGAGCCGGTTTGCGCCTCCACTTGCCTGGCCCACACATGCGGGGCCTGCTTAATCACTGGAAAGGTGTCGTAATGAATAGGAACAACCTGCTTCGGTAGCAGAAACTGTACCGCACGAAGGGCATCAGCAGGCCCCATGGTAAAGTTATCACCAATCGGCAGGATGGCCAAATCAAGCCCAACTTCACCAATCAGCTGCATGTCTGAAAACAACCCCGTATCCCCTGCGTGATAAATCGTCTTTCCTTCCATGGTCAAAAGCAAGCCGCAGGGATTTCCCCCATAGCTGTCATCAGGCATTGATGAGCCATGTAGAGCCATCGTTAATTGTAAGCGCCCCCATGGGTAGTCAAACCCTCCACCGATATGCTGGGCATGTGTGCTTTTCACTCCTTGCCTCTTCAACCAGTTGCAGATCTCAAAATTTGCGACCACCGTAGCCTCACATCTCTGGGCGATCGCCACCGTATCGCCTACATGATCTGCATGGCCATGAGTCAGAAGTATATACTCCGGATCAACGTACTCATGGCCTACCGGCGCCATCGGATTGCCGCTCAGGAAGGGATCGATAAGTAGCGTCGTTTTCTCAGTCTTGATTAAAAAACATGCATGTCCGCACCAGGTTATCTTCATCAATCCACCGCTCGTAAAACTTTAAGCACACAGAGACATACTGATAAAAGGAGGCCTTTTCTCTCTCCTCTCGGGCATCATAGCGCGAATTTCAACCCTGGCAATCAAAATCCTTTTTTTTGCCCTCACACCAGTAGAGGCAACAAAAAAGAACAATTCGTTCACCGCAAAGAGATGAGACAGTTGTCATGCACAACGCCCTAATCGTAAACTGCCAAAGGTGCAACAACGTAGCAGTAATAGTGTACGGGGAAAGAGGCAAAGCAGCATTAAAGAATACAATTAAACTCCAAAATACCTGAAAATAATAATCCTGCCAATATCGACTTGAACAGTAGAAACGAAAAGTGTATATGAAACGGGGAAACGAAACGAGGAAGAGACAAGCACCGGCTAATTAGTGCAGGGAATAAAAAAAACTGCAGAATAATAGATTTTCTGATTGACAACGGCTCCAGCTTCAGATTATTAAACTCATAACTATCACGCAGTGGTACAAGATCGATCTCTCAAATAAAGATCATCAAGTGCACCGGGCCCTGAAGAGTTGGAAGCCCAGAATTGAGGAAGTGCGTTTGTTTTTTTTATAGAAGCCTAGGGAATAATTTTTTTCTCATTTTTTTATAGCACAGACCAAAATTCCCCAGTCTGTCTCGAATCTATCAGGTTTGCCAATAAAAACAATGCGGCAAATTGTCGCAGGGCCTCTCAAGCAAGCACACGATCAACTGTGCAGGTGAAGCCCACAAAGATAAGTCTAGCGAACAGACTGCTCAACAAGTTCAGTACAATAAAAAGGGGGCAAGGTATCAGCGCTGTCTCATAGTGAGAACAGCACAAAAGAATCCTAGCCCAATCCATCTCATCCCGAACGGAGGAAACACATGAAGAAGAAACTTTTTGCTGCTTTTGCAACCATGGCCTTAGCCTTTACCGGTGCCCAGACAGCGAGTGCTTTGGAACTGAGCGGTATCGCCTATGTCCAGGGGCATGGTGGACATGTCGCCGTTATCGATTTGGCCACCGGTGCAGTCGGCAGATTCGCACATGGCAAACCGTCTGACGCAATCACCTTAAGCAAGGATGGCAAAACGTTATACAATTTCTCCCTGGACGGTTTCTCCAAAGAGATCAATGTTGACACTGGGAAACAGACAGAATGGGCACAACTTGGACAAAAGCATTGCGGATCGAACTATGCACCAGACGGAACCATTTGGGTTTCAGACATGAAAGATGGTAAGGTCTATGTCTATGATCCAGCCACCAAGAAACTCGTCGACAGCTTTGAGGTTGGCAAATCAACCTGTGGCATCAACTTTTCAAAAGACGGGAAGTTCTGTTACGTCTCAGACATGCCTGGCGGCTTTGTTGCTGTCGTTGACGTTGCCACTAAGAAGGTAGTCAGCAAAATCAATGGTGTCGGCAACTTCATCCATCGTGCAGAAGTCACCAAAGACGGTAAAGAGTTGTGGCAGTCTGAGGGCAATGAGCTCGCTGGTGGACAGCCGGTTGGTGTTGGCTATGCCCCTGCAGGCGGCTCCATGGGTGGTATCACCATCGTTGACCTTACTACCGGCAAGCCTAAAGATTTTATCATCACTGGGGGCAACCCGCATGATGTCACCTTCACTCCTGACGGTAAGTATGCCATCGCCGCCGTTCGCCAGATGCCTGAGCGTGACGACTCGGCACTCATGGTCATCAACACCGAGACGAAACGAATTGTCAAAGTCTACTCAGCTTGTAAATCCTGCCACGGCGTTGAGGACGTAGAAATTGCTGAGGATAAAGATGGCGGTCGTCCTTTCCTCTGCGGAGTTGATGTTGACTGGAACCGTAAGACCCCTCCTGCTGGAGCAGAAATGGAGACCAAGGCTGTTGGCACTCAAAAGGTCAGCCCGACCTGTGCAGACTTGAAATAAGCTTGCCAGTTAATCACTAAATAGCTACACTGAAGGGGGGAATTATCCCCCCTTTTTTTATGCGAGGAACCCTATGGAGTGGAAAATTGTTGCCCTAGCCCAGAAAAATCTACGCCGCAAGATTTTTCGTAGTATTGCTATTATTGCAACCGTCATGGTAGTGGCGGCAACCTTGTTTTCTGTCACTACCATTATGGATTCTGTTGAGCAAAGCTTGAAGAGAGGTACTGCTCGCCTTGGTGCAGACATCATGGTCGTTCCTGCCAAGTCAGAATCAGCTGCCCGCTCCGCCCTGTTGTCAGGAAAACCCTCTACCTTTTACATGGATAAGTCCCTGGTAGAGCAAATCAAAGCTATTCACGGTGTCCGTAGCGTTACGAGCCAAATTTTCCTGAAGACATCCCCATATGCCTGTTGCGACATCAGCGACCTTTTCTTGATCGGTTTTGACCCAGAAAATGATTTCACTATCAAGCCCTGGCTAACCAACACACTTGGCCGCCCTTTAGCGGCTGACGAAGTTATTATGGGGCGTGGAATCACCGCTTACGCTACAGGTTTTACGCTAAATTTTTACAACCAGCCCTTTACCATTGTCGGCATGTTGGAAGAAACAGGCATGGAGTTTATCGACAATGCAATTTTTATTTCCTACGCCGGTATCGACCGCATTCTTGCCAACGCCAAAAAAGACGGAACCATGATCTCTATTTCAGGGAATCAAGTCTCCACCGTCCTTGTGCAAGTTGACCCTGAATTAAGCCCGGATCGGGTAGCTGTTTTCATTCAGGCCAAACTTGATGGTGTCAAGGCTATTGTCACCGATAGGATTATCGCCTCCGTCCGCAAACAGCTCTTCATCCTCCTAAGAAGCGTCCTGTCGGTCAGCGCAATTCTCTGGGTCATGGCATTGCTCCTTGTAGGCGTTGTTTTTTCGATGATTGTCAATGAACGACGAAGAGAGTTGGGCATCTTTCGGGCTATGGGGGCAAAGAAATCCCACATTTTTCGACTCATCATGCTGGAGGCCGCCATCCTCTCCTTCTTAGGAGGCCTCATCGGCATCGGTTTGGGGGGAGGTGTCCTCTATATGTTTAAGGAAGCCATCTACACCAGCCTGAATATCCCCCATCTTTGGCCAAACACAGCGCGTTTTGTTGGGCTCATCTCTTTTTGCATGCTCCTGTCTCTTTTGACCGGGGTTATCGCCGCCCTCGGCCCAGCTATCCGTGCCGCCATGCTCGAGCCGTACGAGGCCGTCAGAGGTGGAGAGTAAAGAACTTGTCCTTTTCAGTGAAGATCGGCATATAAAAAATCCCCCTAAGCAGTAACATTTTCTTACAAGGAGCCCTTTCCGTGATTCAAGTTGAACACCTACACAAGGCGTATCCCATAGATGGCAAGCAATTCAAAGCTGTTGACGATGTGAACCTGACCATCAAGCAAGGTGAATTCTTATCCATCCTGGGCCACTCCGGTAGCGGCAAGACTACCCTTTTGAACCTGATCGGTGGTCTTACCAAACCAAACAGCGGCACGGTCAAGATTGACAACCAGGACATCTGGCAGTTGAGCGACTCCGAGCTTTCCGAACTGCGCAACGAAAAGATGAACTTCATCTTCCAGTTCTCCAGTCTGATTCCGACATTGAACGTCGTCGACAATGTCCTCCTGCCCGCCACCTTCGGCAAAGCAAAAAAAACCGACCTCTACGACACGGCCGTCGAACTGCTGGAAATGATGGGTCTCGCAAATAAACTGAGGGCTTATCCGTCGCAACTCTCCGGCGGGCAACAACGTCGAGTTGCCATTTGCCGAGCCTTTATCAATAACCCAACCATCATCCTGGCGGACGAACCAACGGGCGACCTCGACGAAGAGACCGAAAAAGAGGTCCTGAATCTCTTCCGCTCATTCAACGAAAAAAAGAAAACCACCTTTTTGATTGTCACCCATAGTTCGGATCTGGCCGGTAAAACAGATCGCCAATTCCGCATGACCTCCGGTCGGCTGGAATCACTCTAACAAGACATCCAGCCCCAGACAATTCTATGTTCATCCTCCTCTATCTTGTATTCGGTATTCTTTTTCTGATGGTGCCACACTTTCTGTTACCGTTGCACATGATTGAGGCTGGCAGAAATGGCTGGATCAACACAGACTGTTATTTTCACTATCATCCATCCTGGCTGATCGGCTCCATTATTATTCTAGGAACCTTATTAGCGCTTAAATCCAAGTGCGGTCGCTGGCTGGTAGCGCTTGGCGGCATCATGGGCTTCATCCAAGCAATTGCCCTCAGACCTCTCAGCTACTACCTTCGCTCAACTGAAAATCTGGTCATCCTCGGCCAAACCATTTCCCTACGGGCCCACGCTAACATCAGGCCAACTCTGTTTACCCTCTCCCTTCTGCTTTTGGCCTGCCTTGCCCTGCATGAATTTCTGAGCCGCCGCCAAGATAGAAGGGAACCAACCTTTTTCAGCCTTCCCTTTGCCAATCTGCGCCGTAAACCATTCCGCTCCGTTGCCTTGGTGACAGCGCTTGCTGTCGTTATCGGTGCTTTTTTTACCGATGTCCTCCTGACTCGCTCTATAGGTAACACCCTGGAAGTTGGAGTTGGCCGATTGGGAGCTGATATTGTGGTAGTCCCAAAAGGTCATGAAAAGGAGGCACAAGATGTATTGCTCGAAGGAACGCCAAACTCCTTTTTCATGCCAGAATCGGTTGTGGGTAAACTCAAGTCTTTGCCCGGAGTAGCAAAACTTTCGCCCCAACTTTTCTTTAGACCTTTCTCCTATCTTGTCTGCTGCACCACTGAAAAAGTTTTGATGGTAGGCTATGATCCGGTCACCGATTTCACCATAGCTCCCTGGGTACAATATTTCCTCAACAAAGGCCAAGGTAATGACGAACTGGTGGTTGGTGCCAGGGTGAAATTTTATCCTGGTCAGCAGATAGCCATGCTCGGCAAACTCCTCAAGGTCGTAGCAAGCCTCGACGTAACCGGCTTTGGCTATTACGACAAAACAGCTTTTCTCCCCATATCAGAAGCCAGAGAGCTCATCCGCGCTATCAAAGCGAATGCCGAGGCCGACAAACTGCACGTCCGCAAAGGATTTAACGACCTATCCTTATCCCATCTTTTTGACGATAAAGCGGCCCAAGAGTCTCAATTGAACAACATCGACCCCGAGGGCATCTCCGCCATCTTCATCAAAGTAAACGATAATATCGACGTCAAGTCATTCGCCGAATCCATCCCTGCCAACTTCCCCGGTCTCTCGGCGGTAAATGTCCAAGCGGCCACTCTCTCGATCAAAAGACAACTCACCGCCATGTTAGACGCCTTTTTCCTGCCAATTATCATCCTGATCATCATGGGAACGGTTATCCTTGCCGCCATCTTCGGCATGAGCACCAACGAACGCCGCCGCGAAATCGGCCTGCTGCGAGCGCTTGGTGCTACCCAGAAAAAAATCTTCCAGCTCTTCCTGGCGGAATCATGCCTAACAGCCGGCCTAGGTTGCATCTTTGGTCTATTAAGTGGTAGCGCTTTGCTCATCCTCTTCAAGAACAAGATCATGCTCTCCCTTGACCTACTCTACATTTGGCCGGGACCGGGCATCATTTTGCAAGTTGCCCTCCTAACCCTCTTCGTTGCCGCCCTTGTCGGCATCATGGGCGGCCTCTATCCTGCCATCAAAGCCTCTCGCATGGATCCCTATGATGCCTTCCGCAGCAACCAAATTTAACGTACAACATGAATAACTCTCGCATATCTGGTATGTTCGCCTTGTAAACCAACTTAATCGGCAAGAAAAAATCAACCCACATTAGCTCGAGACATTTTTACTGGCAAACGCTTTAGAGAGCATTTACCCTTCAACCAAATCCAACTATTTCCCCCAGTGAGGTCGATCATGTCCGTCAGAATAGTTTTCAGCCTGCTTCTCGTAACCCTCTTTGCAGGATGCGACCAGACACCTGATCAGGTCTATTCCCCACCCACCCTCAGCGGCAAGGCTTATGTGCTGGCCGCTGCCGATCATCTCGCCGTGGTTGACCTTGCCAACGCAAGGCTTACCCGAATCAAAATGAATAAACAGGGACGGGATCTCGCCATTGCCAATGGCAAACTTTACATCCTCGCCGAAGACGGTAGCATTGCTTCATTGCAGGACGAAACCAATTTAACCCCTTGGCAAAAAGGCCTGCCTGGCGCTGTGGCCATGACCGCAGGTCCAGACAATAGCCTGTGGCTTCTCGCGCAAAAAGAATTACAAACCCTCGTGCCTGGGCAAGGGCTTGGCATGAGCATCCCTCTTGCTGAAGAGTACTCGTCTCTATTCTTTGGCGAAGGGCCCGAAACAATCTGGCTCGTCAGCCGCAAGAAATCCTCCGTCACCCCTTTAAATCTGACCACAAAAACACTCGGCGCTTCAATCGACGACATTGGCAACTCCGTCCACCATGGCTTTTCATTCCCGGGCACCAATGAGTTGTGGGTCGCTGAAGGCAACGAATACAGAAACGGTGAACCATACGGGGTAGGCTATGCCACGAAAGGACCCGCCATGCCAGGCGGCATTAATATTATCGACCTGAAGACCAGCAAGCAAAGCGACTTCATCATGATTGGCGGCAATGTCGTCGATCTTGCTATCCCCCACGACAAGAATAAGGTCTATGCTGCGATCAGCCAAATGCCCGACTATACCGAAGCTACCTTGGCTGTCATCGATGCAAAAAGTAAAAGAACGATAACGGGAATGCAACTCTGTGATTCTTGTCACCAGAATGAGAATATCACCCTTGCAAAGGGCAAGGGTAAGGTTTTGGCCCTGGCTATTTTTTAAACGGAGGCAACATGAAGCTCTCTCAGCAAAGCATAATTGTGCTTTTTACTCTCATGGCAACGCTCCTCGTTCCTCAATCTAGCCTGGCGCGCACCTCTCCTTGGGACATCGAGGTCCTGCCCACGACCCTGGCTCCAGCCTTCTCGCTACCAGACACCGATGGCACCCCCCTTTCCTCCAAGTCCTTTCAAGGCAAAGTGATGCTCATCAACTTCTGGGCCACTTGGTGTGCCCCCTGTCGCGGTGAGATGCCAGCCCTTGACACCCTCCAACAAGAGTACAAGGGGAAAGGGTTGGTGATTATCGGCATCAATATCGACAATGACCTAGGCCAGGTGAAACAGTTCATCAAAGACACCAACACCAAATTTCTCATTCTGCACGATCCCGAGATGAGAACGCATGACTCGTACAAGGTGACCAGTTACCCAACTACCTTTTTAGTCGATCGCAAGGGGATCATCCAGAAATACTGGATCGGCCCCCAAGAGTGGAACAGCGAAGAATTCAAGAATACCTTACGCAATTATCTCTAAGCCGCTGAAGAAAACGACCATGGCCAATAAAACAAAAACTATCACTGGGATACTCCTTACGCTGTGCATCTTCGGAGCTGGATTTATCTTAACCAGACAACGTGAAATCGTCGGTACAGACCAGATAGGTGTCGTCATCTCCCCAGGCTCAAAGATCACAGTATATCAAGCGGGTGAGAGCCCGTTCGTCATCCCGGGCATCCAGCACTATGTCAAACTCACCGCCAAACCAATCCGCTACGAACTAACCGACAGCAAAAGCCTTATCATTGCCGGGCCCAATCAACAGCCCATCAAGATAGGCTGCCAGGTTCGTTACCGAATAGAAGATGCCGCCAAACTGGTGAAGAGCCTGGGAGCTTTAGCCCCCCAAGCCGCCGTTGAAGCCCTCATCCTCCAGCAGTTGAAAGATGCATTCCAGGCGACGCTCCAAAAAACAGGGGCCTCACTCGATGATGTGCAAACCAGAGTCGTTCTGGTCGGTGATATCCACCAAAGCATGAAGCAGACGCTCTCCCCCTTGGGGATCGACTTTCTCTCCTTTGATCTCTTCTCCTGGTAGACCTAACTCATGCGCATGCGACATCTCACCAAGCCCCTCATGCTTGGCTTGGCGTTCAGCCTCTTCAGTGCCAACTTCATTCTGGCGATGGATCCCCCCACTGAAAGAGCAAACACGCCGCCTCTCCCCAAAGCACAAAGTTCATGCCCTGTGATGGGTGGCATGATCGGTCCCAAAGACAAAGCCCTGCACGTCGACATCAAAGGCAAACGCATCTACATCTGCTGTGCCGCTTGCGAAGGTGCAGTCCTTGCCGACCCGGACAAGTATATCAAAAAGATTGAACAACGTGGTGAAACCGTTGAGGAGGCCCCTCAACCAGCAAAATAGCGGTCAAGCGCAAACGATAAATCCAAAGACCGCCGACGCGAAACGTGACAAGAGGCGTCTTGCCATGAATTACATGCCTTTTCGCCGACTCTCCCCTGACCCTCTTCACATCTTGCAGGCCGGACCATAAGTATGTTAAACACCCTAATAGCCATCCTGGGTCTCGTTGTCTTCGAGATCATCTCAAGCATTGACAACGCCATCGTCAACGCCCACGTCTTAAAAACATTACCTGAAAAATACCGAAAAATCTTCCTGGTTTGGGGTCTGCTTCTGGCAGTCTTCGTGGTGCGAGGCGTCTTGCCGTTTTTGATTGTCTGGATGGTAAACCCTTCCCTTTCCCTGGCTGAGGTCATCGCCTTTGTCTTCTCAGGAGATCCAAAAATCAGAGAAGCAGTCGAGGCCTCAAAGCCCCTGCTACTCTTGGGTGGAGGGGTCTATCTCTTCCTGGTCTCCCTCTCGTGGCTCTTTCTCGAAGAAAAAAAATACGCCTTTTTGGTAGAAGGCTTCATCCACAGGAACAGCGTCTGGTTTTATGCCATCTCATCGCTCTGCATGACACTTGTCATCTATATCGCCTTGCAGATCAATCCCCTGCTGGCGCTTTCCGCCTCCATTGGCTCCACGCTGTTTTTCATTACTGATGGGTTCAAAAAAAACGCCGAGGCCCAAGAGCAAAGACTGCTCACCGATTCATCGATGAGCGCCTGGAGCAAAATCCTCTACCTGGAAGTCCTCGACGCCTCCTTCTCAATCGACGGTGTCGTCGGAGCATTCGCCTTTACCATTTCAGTTCCGATCATTTTGATCGGCAACGGCATCGGCGCCTTTGTGGTAAGAGAGGTGACCATTCGCGGCATTGACCTCATTGCCAAGTTCGAATACCTTAAAAATGGCGCCATGTACTCCATTGGTTTCTTAGGGATCATCATGATCCTCGAATCCTTCGGGGAACATTTCCCCTATTGGTTTGCCCCTTTGAATACAATCTCTCTGCTTGCGGTATTCCTTTTCCTCTCCTGGCGAGAGATGAAGCTTAACGAGAAAGGCAATTAACTTAGCCAGGAACACAAAAAAGAAAGCGGGAGTATTGTTGTCGATAACAATACTCCCGCTTTCTTTTGTATAGCGCCTGTTGTGACCGCTTGCCAACGATCAAAAATAGGGTATGCCCTCGTCAGGCCACTAAGAATGACGCAGCAGATCCACTCCCTACAAGATATCCGGCGGCCAGACTAAGGTCTTCGAGATCCAGCCTATCGTGCCATCCTCATGTTTCACCTTCAGCCACTCACCTTTTTTTTCCAAAGGGGTAAAGACCACGCCGTATTTTACTGTCGCCACTGACTTGCCGTCCTTGCTCGGCTCACTGCGCATATTGACAGAGTTGGCTTTGACAATGACTCGCTTGTCCTTGCTGCTAACCAGATTGGCATAGATCCAACCCTGATCGCCCTCAAAATCCTTAATCTGTATCCACTCCTTCTGCCGACTGATCACCTGCAAAGGAAAATCCTTAAACACTTCCCACAGCAGATCCTTCTTAACGTCAGGGCCTGAACGGACATTAGCGCCATCTTTATTTACCGAAACATAATCTGCGGCCAAACTCGAAGCCGCCCCAAAGCTCAGTGAAAAAGAGGCCGTAAGCAAGATAGCGACCTTGATGATTTTTCGCGGAATACCCATAGCATCTCCAAAATAATCCAAATTACTGTTTTAGCCCTTTCCTCTCGCCGGGTCTCATCCCAGCAAAAAAACATTAGCTCTGCATCCACCACAAACAATGAACTAACTACATGATGCATCATGCTTGTTCAAGTGTTCTCCCCATAAAAGCTTCCGTAACTCCCTTATCGCCTAACGGGTAGCACGTTTGATCCAAATCGGGCCATACCAAGCCCTGGCGCTCTCACCGGTATCGTCAGTATCAGTCATGATCGCGATAGCGCCCACGGCAGGTGGGGGTTCACCAAAGGCCAGGAGATAATCCTCCCTGATATTTCTCTCTTCCGTCACCCACTTGCCCTTCTGCCCCGCACCGCTTTCTACGACAATCATCATCGCGTTCTTGGTGTAGGCGTTCACGATAACCGTCTCCTTAGGCAACCTGTTATCCCATATATAGTTCAAGGCACGGGTACGCCAGAAAAAAGAACTTGGAAAAACAACATAAACACGCGCGGCATAATCATCACCACTCTTCTTCGTAGCATCACCCTTATCAAGGACATCCTCAATTTGCCATTGCCAAGTGAGTATTGGCATGATGTCGGTGTCAACATCAATCTCGTAAAAAAGGCCTGAAGCCGATGCCTTACTGACCGCTTCCACACAAAAACGCCCATCTTTTTCAACAACCGTGTAATGCGTCTGCCCTTTAAATTTTTTCTCCTTCCAACCCTTGGCCAGACCGTGTTGATAATCATCGATAAGGATTGCACCGTTGGCGGCGTTGACAATCGCTGGTAGAAGCAGAAGGAGAACAAACAAGATTTCTTTCATACGATACATGCTAGCCCGTCAAAAAAGTCAAAAATTCGGTATTTCCCTTGGGGCCTAAGAGCGGTGAGGCTGTGACGCCGTGCGCAGTAAGCCCCAAACCTTGGCTGAAAGAACAGACTTCACTGATCACCTGTTCGTGCACAAGGGGGTCCGTGATCACGCCACTTGCATTCTCCCCCCTCCCCACCTCAAATTGCGGTTTAATTAAGGCAAGTATGGCAATTTTACCCTCGGCAAACAAAGGGATCAGTGGCGGCAGCAAGAGCTTCAGCGAAATAAACGCAGCATCGATCACCGCCAGATTAAAGGGTGCCGGAAACATCTCTTGAGTTAAATGGCGGGCATTGGTTCGCTCCATGACAATCACCCGACTGTCCTGACGCAGACTCCAAGCCAATTGTCCATAGCCAACATCAACCGCATAAACCTTGACTGCGCCGTTTTGCAGCAGGCAATCGGTAAAGCCACCGGTCGAGGCACCAATGTCGGCACAAATTAGGCCCTGTGGCCGAACAGCAAAATAATCAAGACCATGGGCCAACTTCACCCCACCCCGACTGACATAGGGGCACGAAGACTCCTTGAGCGTAATCGGTAAGGTCTCATCAACCATCAGACCTGGTTTATCGGCCTTATGATCAGCAACAAGCACCTGTCCCGCCAAAATCAACGCTCTCGCTTTTTCCAGACTTGCCGCCAGATTGTGGTCTAGCAAAAGGCTATCAAGTCGTCGCTTCATGACATGCATTTTGTGTCAGGGCGGACCACTCAACCCGATTACGACCATTGGCCTTGGCCAGGTAGAGCGCATCATCCGCCTCCCTGAGAGTTTGGGCAGAGCAGCATCCCGGACGAAAAGAGGTGACACCTATGCTGATGGCCACCCCAGCCTTTAGCTCTACGGCTTTACGAATTCGTTCCAAACCGATACAGGCACAACACTGTTCTGTTTCTGACAAGATGAGGAGAAGCTCTTCGCCACCGTATCGGGCTGCGGAATCAGCCTCGCTGATCTCCTGACGGAGCAGGGCGCCAACATTTTCCAAGGTATGGCCACCCGCGGCATGCCCCATTG
>JAQUKQ010000049.1 GCA_028718985.1 Desulfobulbaceae bacterium
CTTCGGATGCTTGTGAGTGAGTGTTGACCTGTGGACATTCCCTTTACTTAAATAGCCTATAGTAGCCAGTTGTTTTTTTCAATTACAAAAAATGATAGGATTACATGGGGTGGATTCTGTTCCTTGCTTGCAGTCTTTGAGGCACGACAGGCATTATTTTGGTACTTTGTCTCTTTCCCGTTGTGTGGCATTATACTTGCTAAGTTGAGTAGGCAAGAGAGAGTGAGTTGTAAACCACGAAAGGAAACACACAAACCAAGGAGGTGTGCCATGAAAACGACAGAGACTATCAGGACTATGAGTCCAGAGAAGAAGACTGCACTGTGTATCGCGATGTCCATGTTCTATTTCGCCATGCTTGCCTATCCCTTTGGAGTCGCAATGGAAGGGTATGTGTGGCAGAAGGCTGTTATTGCTGGTGTGATCTTTTTTGCCATTTCGATACCTGCTTGGATAGTGAATCTGAAGCGTGAATTTTACGATGCAACAGCAAGCGAAAGGACAGTCGAAGAGATGCTCGAAGGTGAACTTGATGTAACGGCCTTGGAAAATGCCGCGAAAGTAAATAAGATTGGTGAATTGGCAAGAATGAACAAATGGTTGACTCTTGAGGATATTGCCCAGATCTTATTTTGCCAAGGTGGTGAGTGTGGCAGTAAGTTTGGTGAAATTGCCATTAAGCGGAATTATTTGACACCTGAGCAACTTGATACGCTGCTTGCCCTGCAGGATGCCAGGACGTGAGCACGGTTTGGGGACGGGTTCAATGGATATTACGAGGGAAGCGAAAGGGGGCGGATCAGGACAATGGCTATCTGCCCCCATTATTTTGAGGAGCCGACAATGAATAAAATGAGAAGTGTTTTTGTGGCGATCATTTTTTCGTGCATGCCGTTGTTCTTGCCTTCATCGTCTAATGCCCTTGAAAATAGCGAATGTATGGATTGCCACGGTGATTCATCACTGGTCAGGACAAATTCTCAAGGGATCAAAAACAGCCTTTTTGTGGAGGGGAAGGGTTTTCAATACTCTATCCATAACATTAACGGCATTACGTGCATCGATTGTCACGCCGATGTCACCGAGTTGGCGATGGACCAGGAGGTTCCTCATAGCCTTACTTTAGGAGCGGTTAATTGTGCCGGATGCCACGAGGAGGAAGCCGTTGAATACGGGAAAGGGGTGCACCAGCAAGCCAGCAGCAAGGGGTTGACCATACAATGCTATGCCTGTCATGGCTACCATGACGTGGTGAGTAGCGGGAATCTGCCGGTACTTGAGCGTGAGAACAAGTCCTGTCTTAAATGCCATGAGCCTGCTAAATTTCATAACTGGCTTCCACAAAAGGAGACGCATTTTACCTTTGTGCAGTGTACTGCCTGTCATGCACCGGACACACCGCATCGCATTCATCTGCGTTTCTACGACCTGGCTAAGAAGAATTTTTTGCAGCCTGAGGCCGTACTTTCAGCCCTAGGTACCGATTTTGACGGGTTTTTAGCTAAGTTCGATGAGGATGGTAAGACAGATGATTTGAATGCCGAAGAGTTTGATAATATGGTGTTCGCCCTCAATCGGCGAGGGTTGCGGGCTTCCTTTCATGCGGAGTTGGTGTCAGAACGGGACCCACGTATTCATCAGATAACCAAGGTCGCAGCCAAGAGGACATGTGAGGATTGCCATGCTCCCGATTCTAAATTTTTTGAATCGGTAGCGCTATATTTTGTCGATCGGGATGGAGAGGCTCATCAATATGCCGTTGATCGTAAGGTGCTGGAGTCCTACAGCGTTAATAATTTCTACGTGCCTGGTGGAAGCAGGATGCGCCAGCTTGACAGGTTTGGCATTCTTGCTGTGGCTGGGGCAGGGGTGGGGATTATGTTACACCTGTTAGGCAGAGCCGTAACGGCACCACTTCGCAAGAGGCGCAAAGAAAGTGCCACGCATGGCGACGAGGCTTAATCAGATTAACTATATTTGAAAAGAGGTGCACTATGGAAGCTCTCGCTACAATTGGTCACGGTGCGCAGGAAAAAGTTGTCAGTCACGATCGAAGAGTCATCCGGAGGAAAGAGCCGCTGGGCCTTGTGAAGCATAAGATGATTTATATCCATCACGCGCCGATCAGGGTTTGGCACTGGGTGAATGCTACCGCTTTTATCTTTCTCTTGGCGACTGGGGTGCAGATTCGATTTGCCGAGCAGCTTGATTGGTTCTCCCTGGAGGAGGCGATTCATCTTCATAATTATGTTGGCTTTATGGTGATTTCGAATTATTGCCTATGGCTGGTTTACAGTCTGGTGTCCGGGCAGATTCGCCTGTATATTCCGAGTGGCAAAAATATGATTCAGAAGATTCGAGAGCAGGTTGTTTATTATTCCTATGGGATCTTCAGAGGAGACCAGAATCCTCATGTTATCACACCTGAGAATAAATTTAACGTGATGCAACAACAGACTTATGCGATACTCATGTTTGTTCTGTTGCCTTTACAGCTTATTACCGGTCTTTTTCTTTGGGAAATCAAACGGTTCGAGAATTATATTCAATTTATGGGCGGCATTCGGATTGTTAACCTAATTCATGTTGTCCTGTTTTTTTTCTTCGCGGCCTTTATTGTTGGCCACATCTATCTTGCAACCTTAGGGCATACTCCTCTGGCTCACATTAAGGCCATGTTTACAGGGTATGAAGATGAGTAATGGGGCGGCACAACATTTTGTGGACCGGAGAAAGGTCCAAAGTTGATATTATGCGTTCATGCTAACCTGGAATAATTTTGACTCGTAAATAGTGCCCTCTATGAAAAAGGTTTTGGTTACCGGTGGTGGTGGCTTTGTTGGCTTGGCTATCGTGAAGAAGTTGTTGTCAGAGCAGGTTGAGGTTGTAGTGGTTGGCCGACATCGGTATCCTGAGGTGGAACGTTTGGGGGTGGAGCTTAGGCTTGGGGATATTCGAGATGGGCAGTTTTTGACGCGTGCTGCCCGGGGGTGTGACGCAGTTTTTCATGTGGCGGCGAAGGCTGGGATATGGGGAAGGCGGCAAGACTATTTTTCGATTAACCTGAACGGTACCGAGCAGGTTGTGCGGGCGTGCCGCTCAAATAGTATTGGCACCTTGGTCTATACCAGCACCCCAAGTGTGGTTTTTGCTAATCGTGATTTAGCTGGCGTTGATGAACGAACACCCTATGCCAAGCGCTTTCTCTGCCATTATGCTCACAGTAAGGCTCTTGCAGAAGATCTGCTGCTGAAGTCTAATCATTTTGATCTGCGTACCGTAGCACTGCGGCCTCATTTGGTGTGGGGACCCGGAGACAACAATTTGATTCCGAGATTGGTGGAGAGAGGGCGAAAAGGGCTGCTGACACAGGTGGGTGATGGGCAGAATTTGGTTGATATCGCCTATATTGAAAACGTCGCCGATGCCCATTGGTTGGCTGCGGTGAATCTGGAGAGCAGCGCCACGGCCGCGGGCAAGGCCTATTTTATCTCTCAGGGGAAACCCGTCAACCTCTGGGCCTGGATCAATAGCTTGCTTGTCGAGCTTGACATACCGCCGGTAAAAAAGAGAATGGGTTTTGCTAAGGCCTATTGGGCAGGGTTGATGCTGGAGAGTCTTTATCGATTACTGGCACTCCGTACTGAACCGCTGATGACCAGATTCTTGGCTCAGCAATTGGCCAAGTCTCATTGGTTCTCTATTGACGCTGCCAGGCGTGATCTTGGCTATGAGCCGAAAGTGTCGACTGAGGAGGGTGTTAAGCGTCTACTTGCCTGGTTATCTGTGTAGAGCCTTGTTAGCGGCCTTGTTGAGGGCGGCGATATGGACTTCGCCGGCGTAGTGCAGGGCGCTGTGGCCAGAGATCGGGTCAAAGGCGCTGGGATCGGCGATACAGAGGTATTGCACTTCGCGGGCAATCGTTGGCAAGGCCTCGTCGAGTGTCATGCCGATAACCTTGTCCGTTACCTCCCATGTTGCCCCACAGGATGCCCCCCGTTTTACTTTCAGTGATGTAATCCTCCCCCCTTCGATTGTCGCTTCAAATTCCGGGACCCCGAATTGTTCGCCGTAAGCTCCAAGCCTGTCGGTTTTGCCAAGACCACAGCAGGTGAAAGGGGTGAAGGCGTTTTCGGCCTTGGTGCCGGAGGCGATCATTGGGATATCTTTTTGTTTGCATAGATCGGCAAGATACTGGCAGAGATCCGCATGTTTGATGAAGCTGAGCACGAGATCCGCTTCGAAATCTCGGTTGATGAAATGCTCAGGATCGTCAATAAAGTCGGGCAAAGGGTCGGTGATATTGAAGGTGGCTACGATCTTGATGTTTCTGCCGTGCCGACGGATCCCCTCTATTTTCTTTTGGCCGGAGTCACGGTACTCAAAAACTACAATATTGGTTGGCTTCGTTTCCGTCACTTTTCTGCTCTCATGATCAAATTGTAAGCTGTAAAATTTCTTCAATTGTGGCCTGGTGATAGCCGTCGAGACGCCAAAGTTTTGCTTGGGCCAGGCTGTGAGTGGTCAGGGCGTGTATGGCTGTGCTTGGGATGTCTAGGGCTGCAAGTTTGGTGGGGCTTTTGATGCGCTCAAACCAGCGCTGTAAATGCTCTATGCCTGCCAGCGCTCTCTCTGCTACACTTCCTTTGCGTATCATAAACACTCGTTCGGCAAATTGGGCAAATTTTCGTGGCTGCTTGGTCGCTGCCCAACGCATCCATGCGGGAATCACGACCGACAGACCGGCCCCATGTGGTACATCGTAGAGGGCACTCATCGAGTGTTCGATCATGTGCATGGGGAAACCAACCAAGCCGAGACCGGCGGCTGTCCAACCGTTTAAGGCCATGGTGGCGCACCACATCAGATTGGCACGGGCCGGGTAGTTGGTCGGTTCGTTCAGTGCTTGGTTACAGGCCTCCATCAGGTTAATAATAAGGCCTTCCATAAAGCGGTCTTGTACTGGCGTATTTGGATCTTGGGCGGTGAAGTAGAATTCCAGGGTGTGGGCAATTGCGTCGATTGCGCCATAGGCTGTGTAGTTAGGTGGCACCGAAAAGGTGGCGCTAGGATCGAGGATCGAGACCTTTGGGCAAAGTTTTTTGTTGCCGGTGCCAAGTTTGAGGTTGAGCTCATCATTGGTGATAACCATGCCGCCATTCATCTCAGAACCAGAGGCGGCGAGTGTCAATACCGTACATATCGGCAGAGGCGTTGTAATGCTGGCCTTGCCCTTGAAGAATTTCCAGACGTCATGGTTAACCACACTGCCGGCGGCAATCGCTTTGGCCTCATCAATGACGCTGCCGCCGCCAGCTGCGATAATCAGTTCAATTCCATGGGCTTTGCAGAGAGCAACTCCTTTCCTGACATGGCTCAAGATGGGGTTCGACTTCACGCCTGGGTGCGGGATGATACTGATATCGCTCTCTTTGAGTGACGCACAGATTATATTGTGGATGCCACTCGCTTGCAGGCTATGGCAACCCGTGACCAAGAGAGCAGTGGTGCCAAAGGCTTGCGCTTCAGCACCGATCTGCTTAATAGTGTCACGACCGAAAAGGATCTTGGTCGGGTTTTCCAGAACGAAATTTCTCATTGGGATGACTTGGCCATCTTTGTCATAAAAAGATTGTTCTGGTCTGCTATCGTGCAGAGAAAGGCATATCTTTGTTTCAAATCAAGGACTATTGAGCCTCACGCCATGCTCGTTTGCCACTGCGGACGGAGTCGACGGTGTCTGCTTGTTTACGGAAGATTGTGCCTGTCGAAAGCTGAGTGAAGACACTTACCTTTTTGTCTCCTTCGCCGCTGCCACTGTGCAGGGCTGGCGAAGTGGCGTAGCCTTTGCCAAGATCAACATAGGTCATAGTCTCTTTTTTAGCTACTCCGTTTACAGTGACGTCTGTTGTTCCTAAAATAGAATTTTCGCTTGGGTATGAGGTGCCTGTTTGATAATAAAGACCATACAGTCGTCCGTACCCTTCCGACACGCAGGGGTCACTATTGGGTTGATAAACAGAGGTGAACAGAACCGAACCGGCTAGTGAAGATTGGGTAAGTGAACGGGTTGCGGGGACCGCCCCCGACACCCCAGTGATCGGTGGAAGTTTTACATACCAACCGCTCCACAGGGAGGCAATGGATGATTTTAAATCGGAAAAGGTAGTGATGCCTATGGGCCCGTTTACGTTGCTACCGGGATCTATGCTGCCGTCAGTGTAGACCTTTACCTCAGACATGTCGAGAAGGTTGGTTGTGGTAATTGTGGCTGGAGCGGCGTTCCCTGCTATATAAGAATCCTTGACGCCAAAAAGGTACTCTTGGTCGGTTGATGTTTGATCTGTGGTGGAATATAGGCGACCAGTGCCGACAAAGACCCATTTGTTTGGAGGAGTGGCGTTATCTAAGGCAACTGTTGGGGGAGCTGTAATGGGTCGTTCGCTGTTGAGCACGGTGCTGATTTTGGTTGCCCAATGGCTAGGGTCAGAATCCTCGTCTACCGCGAGCCTCATGAGGTAGCCGTTAGATGCTGAGGATAAGCCGGTAAGGCCGAAATAGACGACGTCAGCCTTGAAGTCGATATCCCAGTCGACAGTAATTGGTGCGGCGACAAAAGTACTTGCCACCCCTGTATCGATTGTGGTGATGGTTGTTCTGTCGATAAGGTCAAGGATGTAAACTTTGGCGCTGCTGCTAGACTCGGCAGTGACAGAGGCGGTTGGCCCGGAACCGAACACCATGTACCATTTGTTGGAGGCTGAATCGTCGTTGGCGCCTGGGCCGTCAATATCACCCAGTGACACAAAGGACATGATGGATGGATACACTGTCGTGAAACTGCCATCCGGAACTTGAAACTCGGTGAGCAAAGTTGGTTCTACCTCGGGATTTGTGATGTCAAAAATCATGAAGGCACTTCGCAGGTATTGGTCATTGCTGTCCCCGACCCCTTGGTGGTAGCCGTCTGCTCCAGTATCAACAACCATGGGGTTGCCTCCTAGTCGCATTCCTACCACCATGACAGTGCCCCAGCCGCCAGGGTGATCGGCGTCCCCCCAATTGGCAGCGTTGGTTCCGGTAATATTGAATATCCTGGCATCAAAAACCTTCGGTTTGCCGTCGATGAAATAGACATGGGCATAATCTGGTCGTTTGAGCCATTGCAGATGGGAGAGAAGGTTCATTGGTACGTAGGCCCACAGTTCGGAGCCTAATGGGTGAGCGATGGCGTTTGAGCCATCATATTTTTGCCCTGATGCAGAGTATTGCAAGGCATGGGTGTCGAAGAAGCCTGCATTGATGGCGTGGAGCATGCCGTCATTGGCACCTGCGTATAATACGTTCCTTCTGTTGGCATACTGCTTACGGAATGTGGCGTAGGATGCATCTTTGTACAGAAGGTCAAAGGCTTCGGCTGGTCTACCGACCACGGTTGGTGTCGAGTTGACAATATCACCCAAGCGCATGACTTCCAACGTGCCGTCGCCGTTGTAGTCGAGAGTGCGGTTTCTATAACCTGGTATCTCAACCCCTCTAATATAGTTGATTAAATTGTCTGCCTCGGCCTCAGTGCTTAGGCTGAAAAAACCTCTGTCTGCCGCGGTTATATTTGCCGCAGTAAAATCTTGGTACTCGTTAACGTCAATGACGCCGTTGTGGTTGTCGTCCAACCATGTTTTTATGAAGCGGCCATTTTCCGCCGAACTAGCAAAGTTGCGCTGGTTTATGATGTCGTTGTCTGCCAGCAAGGAGAGGTACAGCTGCTCTCTGGCACTCCAGAGGGTGCCCAAGTCAGAGAGTTCTCCTGTATTGTAGCCATTGGAGGTATAGGTGTCGTCGGTGCTTGATTCCCAGATTTTGATTCTGGTTCGTTCTGCCGCATCATCGAACCACATTTCGACTACCTTGTCTGTTTGGTACCCTTCGAGTGTCTGGTCGCCATCGTCTTGACGAAGATATCCATAGCTGTCAAGCCAGAGACCTTGGATGGTGCCGAACCAGGTCGCTTCATTGCCATTGGCGTCCTGTTTTTTGGGCTCGAAATAGGCCTGATAAAGTGCACCTTCACCACTCACGTTATTCGATACAACTGCGGCTGCTGTTCCTGAAGAAACTCTTTGCAAGATGGCGAGGAATACTCGATTCAAGGAGTCTTCCAACTGGGCGGGGTTACTGGCGAAGAAGTAGTTGTCGGGGATACCGTCCGGAGTGGAGGCACCGGTAACGTTATCCTCCTTGTCCCATTCGGATTGGAGATCTGGCAGGCTGTTGCCATTGCTATCCTGAAAGCCTCCCCATTTGGCGGCATACCAGAGGGGGTCTTGTAACAATTTTGCCGTTGAGCTACCAAGTGCGTATTGGGCAGCAGAGGGGGTATTCCCAACATCGCAACCGCTGCTGCAACTACTTCCCGTGACGATGGCTGCAGGATCGGTGTAGGTGAAGCCATTGATGCCTGAATGAGTATGGAAGCCGTCTTGGGTAGTGCCGCTGATGATATAGCCAAAACCCATGCGGTAGGGGGTCGATTTGCCTATGACGTTAGTAGTGATGGTTATGGTGTTGGTGTTGGCATCAATCGTATAATCGATCATCCCCCACATGTCTTGATCATAATCTCCACCTTGTTCACTGTCCTCCCAATTTACGGCAAGTCGACCGCTTCCCACGCCATTTACGCCCCCGGCGTTGTTGATTGTTTGGCTTACGACCTTGAAATCTACTACAGCACAGTTGCCCGGGGTTTGGGTGTTATTGCTCCACAAGTCGCGGCAGGCTGGCATTATGGTGACGGCATCAGCTCCGGTGAGGGGATGCTTGACAACCATTTTGGGCACTGCGGTAGCGGCGGAGACGGCGTATGTCTCTACTTTCTGCATGCCGTCCATAGGACGCTGTCCGTTCAGTACACTGGAGCGGATATCCTTGGTGTGGGCATAGTATGCCAGCCCGTCAAGACGATAGGAGCCCGAGAGTCTGGGTGCGTCCGGACATTGTCCTCCAGCATTGCCAAAACTATTGATCGTCTTGGCTGTACATAATTGGTCGTCGCCATCGTTTGACGTATCAACGGCGAGTTCGCCGACAAAATACGAATGGCTGTGAATACCCTCTCCAGCACCAACGACATCGGTCATGGCCGCAGCAGTTTTGGCTCCGGGGAGGTCCGCAGGGTTCCATACGTCTTGTACTCCGTAGTTGTTGCCATCCAGTTGATCGTTGTCGTAGGATATGATGGAGTTGTTTAAAGCGACGACATTGATTCTGGCGCAATAATTGGTTTGACTTAGTGGATCCTTCCAGACCTGGGGCGTGTTGAGGCCTGAAATCCGGGTGGAGTCGTTAAACTGGAAGGTGCCAGCTACCCCCGCGGCAGAGATATAGCGTAGTGATTGCAGGTAGATCTCCGCAAAAGGGTTACCCCAGTTGGTACATTTGTTAGTGCCGGTGACGTCTGATTTTGCCGATAAACCCCAGGAGCAGTTGTCTCCTTGATTGCTGTTGTACGTGCCGTCAGAGTGGTTATAGCCAAAGATTCGCCAGAGGCTCCAAGCATTGATTGAACCGTCTGCCTTGTTGTTGGCCACGGGGCCACCGGCAAAGACAGCGACCTGTTTGAACGTTCCATTGGTGGCAATGTTGACTTCCGTGGCCATGCTTTGGATATCGTTCAACAGTATACCACCGGCGTCATGACCGCCGTAGCTGCCGCCGATCATGCCGAACATGAGGCGGTCGTCATCTCCATATACCTGGAGCAAGCCGATGGGCTTATAATTTCCGTCGGGATACTGTTTGCATTTTTCTTGGCCAATAAGGCCGTTGACGCAGGCTTGTATCCGCATGACATAGTTTTTTTCGCCAAGTCCGTCTGTGCCATAAATAGGGCTGCTCGAATAGGCATTGATCCCGGAAAGTGCTGGATCGTTGCCGTTACTTGCCGCGTGGTTGTCAGAAGGAGAACCTGAGGCCCAAGTGCATTGCCAACGTTCATTGGCGGCCCAGAGGGAGTAATTTCCTTTAACAACCTTCATGAGAGGTGGGTCTGTGACATTCTGGGAGAAGATGTTGGTGTTCGCTACATCAGTGGTGTTGCAAATGGTGATACCTTCGAGTCTTTTATCGCCTGGATTGCTTGCAATGTATTTCATGGGGGCTACGGCGGTCGTGGAGTAAGGGGTGAGTTTCTCTAGATCGGAGCCGTTATAGTGCTTGGCCCAGGAGTGGGCGTCGTGGGGAAGATAGGTTCTCTCTAATACGGTTTCAGTTGCTGTGTCTATCCTGCGGTGGCCGCCGAAGAGCATCTTGCGTGATGTGTCGATACGGGCCATGGTGGCCCAATTCAAG
The DNA here is from genome assembly GCA_028718985.1 of Desulfobulbaceae bacterium. Classification (GTDB taxonomy): domain Bacteria; phylum Desulfobacterota; class Desulfobulbia; order Desulfobulbales; family VMSU01; genus VMSU01. The sequence continues at coordinate 10,351 of JAQUKQ010000049.1, forward strand.
AAGTTCCCACTCCAGTAGGAGTCGTTAGAGGCAGTGCAGTATTTGTCTGCGGTAATAGCCTTTGGCTCGTAGCGTTTGTTGGCTGTGCTGTAATCATAGCACTTGTAACTGTCGAAGTAGCCATAGTAATTGATAGAGTGCTTGTAGGTGGTGTCGATTGCGCCGTCGTTATCAAGGTCTGAGTAGTCATCGTAGGCTTTGAAAAAATGCTGGTGGTCGTTAGACGTTGCGATCATTACCAGGGGGGCGACAGATTCTGTCATGTTAATTGGGTCTAAGGTGAAATCGTTCATTGAGTAAGTTGGGAGCGTCAGAGGCAAATTCGAGGCTTCAGAGACAGTCACTGTCACCGTGGCAGTGCTGCTTAGCCCCCCGGCGTCTTGAACGGTATAGGTGAAAGTAGTGGTGCCGGTATAATTGCTAGGTGGGGTATAGAGAACATTGGTGCCGTTGTTAGTGACACTTCCACTGGCTGGTTGGGTGACCGAGGAGACCGTCAGGGAGTCGCTATTGGCGTCGGTATCGTTGGCTAACACGCTGATGACATTGTTGCTACTGTTCTTAATGACTGACGCAGTGTCATTACTTGATACCGGTGCGGTATTGATCACCACGACTGTCACGGTAGCGGTGGAGGTGAGCCCGCCAGAATCTACCATGGTGTAAGTGAAGGTGGTGGTTCCACTGTAGGCAGTCGGAGGGGTATAGGTAACAGTGCTATTGTTGCTGGTTGCTGTGCCAAAGCTTGGTTGAGTTAGCGACTGGATGATTTTTGTATCATTAGCGTCTGGATCGGTATCGTTAGTCAAGACATTAAGGATGTTTGCGCCGCTGTTTCTGTTGACAGTATAGGCATCATCAAAAGCCTGAGGGGCGTTGTTTGTCGACGTGACAGTCATGGTTACTGTCGCTGTCGCGGTTCGCCCGTCGGCAACGGCGATGGTGTAGGTGAATTGCTCTGTGCCAATGAAAGTGTTTGGGTTGTAACTCAAAATGTTGCCGTTTTGGGTGACGGTGCCAAGAGTGCTATTGGTGTTTATTGAGCTGATGTTTAAGGGTAAGCCGCCATCCGGGTCTGAGTCGTTAATGAGCACACTGGGGTTGAGGATGGTAGTTCCACTATTGCTGGCAACGGTATAGGAGTCGTTTACGGCAGAAAGGGTGCCGACTGTGACGGTTACGGTGGCGGTACTGGTGCCACCTCCTGGATTTTGTGCAGTATAGGTAAAGGATGTGACTCCTGTGTAGCCGTTTGGCGGTGTATAGGAGACATTCGTTGTGTTGTTGACGACACTTCCTTGCGCGGGTTGGGTTACGGCGGCAACAGTCAGCGCAGCACCGTTAGGGTCGCTATCGTTGCCTAGGACGTTAATCGTTGTGCCGGCGCTATTTTTGGCCACCGAAGCTGTATCGTTCAAGGCTACTGGGGTTGTATTGGTCACATTGACAGTGACGGACGCTGTGTCTGTCCTGCCACCGGGATCTTTAATGGTATATGTGAAAGACTTGACCCCGTTAGTGCAGCCGCTAGGATTAAAGGCTACACTTGTCGTGTTATTCGTAACAGTTCCACAGATTGGTTGGGTTATTGCAGAAACTTTTAAGGCCCAGACGAGGTCATCGCTGTCAGTGTCATTAGACAAAACGTTGATTGTTGTGTTCCCACTGTTAATTCCGACCGAGATAGAATCGTTCGCAGCTTGAGGGGCGGCATTGGTGACAGTGATGGTGACGGTGGCAGTATCCGTGTCATTGCCGGTACATTTGATTGTATAATTGAATTTCTCAGTACCTACAAAACCTTGAGCTGGCTTGTAGTTGATAAGGCCAGCAGCGGCATCGCTAATGGTTGCTGTTCCTCCATTGTTGGGAGTGCTGATGGTCTGGATCCAGAAACTATGATGACTGTTGCTGTCACTGTCGGCACTATAGGGATTAGCGGCAAAAACCTTTAAAGAGTGCGTTGTGCCGTCGTTATGGATTGTAAAGGCATCATCTTTCGCATTTGGGCTGTGGGCTATTGCCAAGTGAGGTTGAAAGAAAAGCAGACAGAAAAGAAATAGGGACACTGTCAGCAACTCTTTGTTTCCAAAATGGAAAGCCATGGATATCTTGCTCTGGAGTGTTCTCTTCATTTCTCCCCCCCTGCTTATTGTGTGAGTTCTTCAATACTTGCATTCCCCTTCAAGGCCTACTACGTGACGCCATAAAAGGTAGACTGTGGATTCGGCATTGTTGTTTCCAAGGTGCTGTGAATTGATGTCATACATGATGGCTGCACCGCCGCTGGCCGTTCCTTTACCCAAGCCTTCATAACCGGCGATCATCTGCAGGGCGCTACCATGTGATAGTGCTGTGTTTCCTGAGATTGTTATGTTGGTGTGAGGGACGGCATCGTTGGCCGGCAATCGTATGTCGCGCATCGTGTTGGATGGAATGGCTAAGGTTTCCTGAAGCCAGAAATCTCGGTTGACAACCTCGACTGTGCCGATAGTTAAGGGTTGAACAGCAAAGCCCTCAGGGCAAGCGACATTCTCTTCAAGGAGATTAACGCCTACTTCAGTCCCTCCATCTGCTGCATAAAAAGTTTGTTTGTTGGTTTTGTCGTTACCTGCGATTTGCAATTCGATATTGGTGGTAGTGGTTGATGATATCCCAAGGATAATAAGGACTAAGAGTGTCATGATCGCCGCAACTAGGACAAACCCCTCCTCGTTCGCGAGCGGGCATAAGAGGCCTGAATCTCGAATCCGCCGCTTTATCTGCCGAAATTTAATGGCATAAAGAGCCTCAGGAGTGCTTGAGGGGTGAGATGCGATTACAGGTGTTTTGACTTGTTTGCTAGATGGCATTGGTTTTTATAAAATCTATTGGCACTGGAGGAGTGTTTGCTGTGTTGTGAGTGACGATCACTCGTATAGTTTTAAGATTGGGTGCAGGCTGGTCGACTGCCACATTCCAATAAATGCTATATGCCCCATCCGGAGAGACGATAGGCCCGCCATCCGCGACAGTGGCTGCTGTTATGCCGCCGTCGTTAAGGCCTGCTAGGCCAGCCGTTGTGCCAGGCCCATCGACCAATGCTGCGTAGGTAAGGCTCATCAACTGCTCCATCTGATCGGCAGCCCACGATGTCTCTTCTGTTAGTTGACGGGCATGGCCATTTCCCCCCATGCTGGTTGTCTGCATGGTGATTACCGCTAAAATGCCGATGGCAAAGATGGTGATAGCGATTAAGGTTTCAATGATGGTGAAACCATTTTCTGCGTAGAGTATTTTTTTTGTCATAATCCCATGTTGCGACATTCTACGGTCAAGGTTAGCATTTGATAGCGGAAGCCTGCTTGGGTGTTCCATACCGCACCCGAAGGGGTGGTGAAGGTTGCAGGGCCGATAAATTTCAGGTCTTGGTTGGCTGAGCGGGCAAGTAACGTTGTTGTGACGGCGCGGATATTCGGAAGATCGGCTAGGGTTGGCGCCGTGGATTGGGTGCCGTCGGCAAATGTATAAAAGAACTCGATGGCCTGGATGTTTTCAGCGACTGTCTGCCACTCAATGATCCCTGTGGTCGTGCTATAGCGCTGCAGGTTTGTGCCGTTCAAGCGATAGGCTATCTGCTCCATCTCAGTGATATCCGTATTCCCATCTCCATTGATATCTTGCGCTGCCGCATCGATAGTGCCGTCACCATCTAGGTCGGAGGTGAAGGCTATGGTAGAGGCTCCTGTCGTGACCGCTTCGCTTAAACCACCACCGTTTGAAAAATTCTGATTCGTAACAAACCCTATTGCTGTTGAATCCGAGGGGTTATACCCTGCCGTTCGGATGTCTTGAGCTACGATGTCCATGCCAACCCGTCCATTTTGCTGCATTGCCACAACATCCTCTTGTATGATGTAAACCTGCTGCTGGGATTGGTGAATGGAAAAGATGGCGCCCATGACAATTCCTGAAATCAGCATGGTGATCAGGATTTCGATTAGAGTAAATCCTTGCATGTCGGCATATTTTTTTACAGTCTGATTCATGTGGGCAATGGTCAGTTTTCTTTGATCTATTGTAATTGAAGGCGGATATTGCCTGCTGCCGATACCGTAGCGCTGTATGTCAATCCGTTACTGTTTTGGAGTTGAATATTGCCGGATTGGCTACCACGGACAACCCCTTTGGGGGTGAATGAGAATGCGCCTGCGCCAATTGCAGCCGAAGTAAGGGAGACATTTTGGCTCATCGTAACGGTTGCCAGTGGAGGAAGCAGTGTTGGGTCCAGGAGGCTGATGGTTTCATCCATGACTCTGTTGCAGGCAGTTCCTAGCCCATTTCCATCGTCTAAGAAGATGGTGTAACCGCCCCCTGTTGCAGGGAAAGCTACGGTTGTGAAGATAATGCCAACGCATTGGTTGCGTTTGATGGCCTCAAGCCTCGTCTTTTGGAGGTCGGATACCAAATTTCTAGCATCGCTTTTGAGTCGTAAGTTAGGTAGCCATGAAATAATGTTTGGAGTGGCAATAGCCAAGAGAAGGCTGATGATCCCGATGGCGACAAGGAGCTCCACCAAGGTGAAGCCTGCAGTTTGCTTAGTTGGTCTTTTCGTAATCATCTGAGTCTTGTCTGTTTAAGGTGTGTCTCCATATTAGAGAGCATAGCACAGTGCATGCCACAAACGGTAATATTACTTTTTTTGATATATTGTTCTGTTTTTACGCTTGAATAGCATCCTTTTGGCCGGGGGAAATAGAGGCGAGGCATTAAGGACTTGTCTGTATGTAATTTGCTTAGATATGCTGCACATTGATTGCTAAGACGTATATTTTATAAATAATTAAGGAGATTTGTCTAGTTGATATTATCACCTCCAGTGAGGACTATTGATTTTTGTCTATAAAAAAAATTAATAGTGACAAGAAACGTCAGATGACAAAAAATGGTCTCGGAAAATGCCAAAATTTGTTAGGTGGAGAGGGCGTTTTGATGCAAAACTATTTTTAGTGCCGGGCTGCGCATAATATATCTACCTGATAATATGTGTGAATGTAAAAAATAATAAAATTATTTCTCTTAGTGGCATGGCATGTGATATGCTGAAAAGCATCGCGGAGAAAATCGAATGTTGATTTTTCTTAATTTTACTTTTTTAAAACATCAAGGAGGCAGTGTATGCAGAATTTTATGAGAAAGGCAGCTGATCAGAAAGGTTTCACCCTTGTGGAGTTAATGATAGTTGTGGCAATCATCGGCATTCTGGCAGCTATTGCTATCCCGCAGTTTGCGGCATATCGAATGAGGGCTTTTAATTCTTCCGCCGTAAGTGATGTCAAAAATCTTTCTACAACCGAGCAGGTCTTCTTTAACGATAATAGTATGTATGGGGTTAGTAGTACGGGTGCTGTTTTAGCTGCCCTCACGCAAGCAGGCGGTCTGCTGACCGGTCCTGGTACCGCCGCCACGACCATCAACCAGTTTGTTAATGCTGCAGACCGTTCATTGGCTATTCCGCTTGGCAATGGTGTTAGTATTGTCGCTAATTGTGATCCAACTGCTCAAACATTTTTAGGGGTCTCCAAGCATATGAGTGGAAGTAATTACTATGGCGTTGAGAGTGATACAACTGCGACTTATGTTGCGACTGGTACTGGGAATCTTAATGCAGGTGTGACATTAGCCGTTGCTGATGCTCCCGCTTCAACTACAGCGGCTACCGACCTGACAGCTGCCGCTGCGATAAATGCTAATACTGCCCAGTTTGTGGGCATGTAATTCGAATTTGTTCTCAGATTCATGAGAGACGGCGGCCTCTACCCTTCTAGGGCGGGGGCCGCTTTTTTTTTAACTTTATGGGGAGTTGGAATTATAGCTTTATGTCAACTGATGAGAATGATTCTAACATGGGTACGGTGGTCTCTTTCTGTGGGGTTACCAAAAATTATACCAAAGAGCTTGGTGCAAAAGCCCATACTGCGGTTGACGGGCTTTCTTTTGATATTAAACAAGGTGAGGCACTGGGTTTAATCGGGGTGAATGGAGCAGGAAAGAGTACCAGTATTCGTTTGCTAATGGATTTTATTCGTCCTGATCAGGGTGTGATTACGTTGTTGCAAGGGACTCCCTGCCATTATCAGCTTCGTCAAAAAGTTGGTTATTTGCCCGAGACCGCCAGTTTTCCGGCCAATCTTACTGTGTTAGATATGCTTCACTTCGCCGGGACAACCTGTAATATTCACAAAAAAATACTTGATAAACGCTGTCACGATTTGCTAACTATGCTCGATTTGTGGAGCGTGCGCTGTCGTCCCCTGCGCACATACTCCAAGGGTATGCAGCAGCGGGCAAACTTTGCTATTGCCTTAGTTAATGATCCTGAATTGTTGATTCTTGATGAGCCGATGAGTGGTCTTGACCCCATTGGTCGAGGTAAGATCGGCGATTTGATCCAGCGTTTGAAGGGTGCGGGTAAAACGATCCTCTTCTGCTCACATATCTTGGAAGACGTGGATAGGTTAGTTGACAATATCTTGCTCTTGCATAAAGGGAAAAAACTTTTTTATGGCCCCCCTTCAGAACTGGCCGCGCAGGAAATGAAAACATCGATGTCTGAGGCTTTTGTGAGTGTGGTCAATAGGGAGGAGGGTCATGTTTAGCCGTGTCCACCGCATGCAAAGCCTTGCTCGACTGATAGTTGTTGATGGCCTGAGGCGGCATGCCCTAATTGGTCTGATACTGTTTGCTTTAGCAGGAGAAATAGGGGGATTGCTGTTTTTTGATTTTATTCCCAGGGACATTGGTCGGGCTACAAATGATTTTCTTTTCTCCATCAGTTGGCTCGCGGGGTTTATTTTCCTACTTTTTCATGCCGTGCATGTGATGGCATGGGATGACGATCGCCGGGTACTCCATACCTTCCTCGCTAGGCCGATATCCAGGACCGAATATGTTTTGGCTGTTTTTTTGGGGCTGGCAGCTTTACTTCTGGCTTTAAACGCTATCCTTGGTGGCATAGGTTTTGGGCTGTTGACCTTTGTCCACAACTCAGTTGATAGTGCTAGCTACTTCCAGCACCTGTCTTTTCCATTCTTCTTATTGGCCAGTATCGGTCTTTATTGTATTGAACTGATGTTTCTGGCCGTGATCCTCTTGTTCTCCGGTGCGGTGCGTGGGAATTTTCCTGTATTGCTTTTATCCCTTTCCTATTATTTTATTTGCTCAGGATTACCTGTGGTAAGGCAGGCGATGCACCAGGCGGTATCTAATACAGTGGGACCTTGGGTTGAGCCGATGCTCAAAGGGTTGACGGTGCTTTTCCCTGATTTCTCGAGATTTGATTTTAAGATGTTCGTTGCCTCTAGTGATCCGGTTCCTGCAATGGGGCAAATTGTCACTCCCTTTGCTTTAGGTCTTCTTTATACCCTCCTTGTGCTTTGGCTTGCCTGTGCCATTTACCAGCGGCGGGATTTACAATAATGCTTTTACGTAGCTTTTTTTTCTCTCTGCTGATTTGCTTGTATGGAGTTGTCTTTTTTGCTCAAGAGCATCAAGCGCGGAGTCAGTCACCAATCCTGCAGATCGCTTTACCGGCAAACTTTCAGAAAATAACTACCGGCTATTTATTTCAACTTGCTGCCGAGATGCTCTTTATTAAAACAAGCGTTTTCTTGGGTGGGTTGCAACCCGGTTTCCCGCCAACGACATATGCTAAGGCACTTGGCAATAATTTTGAAGTGATGACTACGCTTTATCCCCGTTTCATCGACCCGTATTTTTTCTGCCAGGCCTTTCTTCCTAATATTTCCAGGGAGGAGGCGAGTAAGGCCAATAGCATTCTCGAAACCGGCATTAATGCTTTTCCTGATGATTTTATCTTTCGTTTTTTCTACGGAACGAATTATTTCCTTGCGATGGATGAACCCCTCAAAGCGGCAAAGGCATTTGGCGAGGCAGCAAAGATGCCGAATGCCCCGCTGATCTTTGGTCGTCTCGAGGCTTTGTTGTCAGCGAAGGGCGGAGATATCTTGGCAGGTTTGATAGCGTTGAAAACCATGCTGGCTGCTGAAAAAGATGAAATAGTGCGAGCCCGTTATCAACATGAAATAGAGATATTCGAGCAAGCAAAGCTGGTGCGGGAAGCCCTAACCGCTTATGAAGTTAAACATAATTCTTCCCCTGGAACTCTTGCTGAGCTTGTTCCTGAATTTTTACAAGCAATTCCAGATATTAAAGACTCTTTTTCTCTCGTCTATGATCCTCCTGCCCTTCGTCTTGAACGGATAGATAAAAGAGCGGGGAGTAGGTGAATTTTCTTGTTTGATTTTGATGAATAATCATTCTCTATCCGCTTGAAAAAATACAAGAAAATCTATATCGAGATCACCAATCGGTGCAATCTCTCCTGTAGTTTCTGTCTTCCAAGTAATCGACCCAAGGCCTTCATGGCCTTAGAGGACTTCGCCAAGATAGTCCGGCAGGCCAAATTTCATACTGATCATCTGTCCCTGCATGTCTTGGGTGAGCCTCTTCTTCACCCAGATCTGGGGCAAATTCTTGACCTTTGTTATCGCTACGGTCTGCAGGTGAATTTGACGACAAACGCCACGCTATTGGGCCGGCGTCAAGATGTTCTGCTTACCAGTCCCGCTCTTCGTCAGGTCAATATTTCTCTGCACAGTTTTGAAAATGATGAGCCAAGTTCGGGCATTCGAGCGTACCTGGCAAACATCTTTGATTTTATCTCGAAGGCAACGGAATCTCACTCGTTTTATATCTGTCTGCGGCTCTGGAACATAATCAAGGGAGCTGACCCCGATATCTCCCTTCGGCGCCAAACTCTTTTGAGGCAGCTTGAAGCATTTTTCTCCTTGCCCTTCGAACTTGCCGATGATCTGACCCCAGGACAAGGGATTACTCTGGCTCCCAGAGTTTTTTTGAGTCAGAATCCCCGTTTCACCTGGCCTCATGCTGATGCACCGGAAATGGGTGCTATCGGCACCTGTAGGGGGGCGCGTGATCATGTGGCGATTTTGGTTGATGGCACGGTGGTTCCCTGCTGCCTTGATGCCGAGGCCGATATTAACTTAGGGAATATCCATACTCAACCTTTCAGCGCAATTTTGGAGAGTCCGCGTGTCAAGGCACTTCGCCAGGGGTTTCTGCAACAGAGATTGGTTGAGTCCCTTTGTCGTCGTTGTACCTTTCGAGTCCCCTCCTCAAACCTCTCTTTTTGAAGAGGAGGGTGTGTTTTTATGTCTTGATAAAATTCCAGGAAGGACCCTCTCGGTCAAGCAGATAGCGATCGTAATGTTTGAAGAGGGCGAGAGCCTCATTTGTTGAGGATGGGGTGAAGCGCAGGCGATTCAGTTTGTCCAGCGGCAGGACTAAAGCCTTGCTAAGTAATTTGACGGTATTGATTGAAAGCATAACTGCTGAAGTGGCGGATTGGCACTTTCTGCATACAATCTCACCGTGACTGGCTTGGAAGCGGAAGGGGCCGCTATGGTTCTCTAGTCGTTGGCAGGTGGCGCAGACCAGAAGGTTTGGTTGATAGCCAAGGCGGCTATAGAATTTAATCAGAAAGAGTACCATGGCTTCTTGCCATGCGTGGTGTTGACAGAGGCGCTCTAAAATCCAAATCAGGCAGGAGAAAAGTTGTGGGTCGTGGTCATTGGCGTGTGTCCAGCTACGGAAGAGCTCGCAAACGAGAGTGGCGGCGGTATAGTTTTGGTAGTTCTGGCGCAGTGCCAGGTGGCTGTTGATCAGTTCGGCCTGATTGATGATGGGCAGGGCGTACTGGTCGCTGTAGTCAATATCGAGGTGAGAGAAAAGTTCAAGCTTATTGACGAAGCGTTTGATGCTCCGTTTTGCGCCTTTAGCGATTCCGGTCCATTGTCCGAGGGTGGGGCTGTAGAGGGTGACAATTTTGTCTGCCTCGCCGTAATCAGTCAGGTGGATGACGACACCTGCAGTTCGCTGTAATGCCATGCCGGTTTAGGGGCGATGGATGGTGGCGCTTTGCCCGGCTTCGCTTGGGATTGGGATGATGGTGCCGTTGACGGTGAGCGTTATCTCGGATGTGCCGTCGACTGTCAGTTCAAAGGCTTTTTCCGCTTGCCAGATTTGCTTGCTGCCGGGTTGGAGAGTCTTTTCGATGGTTTTTTGCCCATCGAGGACCAACTTGATGGTTGAGGCTTGCGCCGATTGCAGTTGAATTTCGTAGGGTGGGGGAGAAGTTTCCGGCATGTCATTTGTGGTGGTCGCAGCCGGCACCGCATTGTCTACCTTATCTGTGGCGTTTTTTTTGTTCTCCGAGTCGGTGCTGAGGGCTAAAGGTAACGGCGGTTGAGGGGTAACCGCGCTGCTACTGGAGGCTGTAGTGGCTGGCGGAAGAGTGCTGCTTGGCTCGTTTGCTTGGCCTGGATAGTATAGTCTGATCCCTAAAACAGCAGCGATGAGCAGCAAGCTGATGATGATGCCTGGTTTTGCCAGCGACGGGGAGGTGTTTTGATGAGGAAAGGTTGCAATGATGGGGTTTTTTGCGTCCCATTGCTTGTCGTACAAGCGGAGAGCTTCATGTGGGTCGAGTTTGAGGTGAGAGGCGTAGAGCTTGACGAAACCGCGGCTGAAAACATCGGCTGGCAGGGCAGATCGATTGTTTTCTTCTAGTGCGATCAGGCTGTTATAGTTTATTCTGGTTGCCTGGGAGATAGCAGTAAGATTGAGGCCTTGGTTAACCCGAGCATTTTTCAGAAAAGATCCTAAGGTCTCTTCCTTGGCGGTGGCAGAGGTTTCGTCAGCGGTGCTAGTCTTGGTAAACATAGAGGCCTGCTCACAGGTTTTGTTTGATGAAAGCTTGCCCTCGAAGGTCGGAGAGCCATTTCTTGAAGAGTTTTTCTCCCTCTTCCTGGTAAAGTTTGGTTTCAATCTCTTTTTTGACTTCGATCATGGGTGGGCCGCTGAGCTCGCTGCCATCTTGGATGGAGACCAGCTTGATGATCTGGTAACTGTCCGGGGTCTCAATAATGTCACTGGTCTCACCCGGTTTCAGTGACAGAACGGCATCTTTCATGTGCGCCGCTAATTCTTGCTTTTCGAAGACTCCGATATCTCCACCGTCTTCTTTTGAAGGAAGATCGGAGAGGGCGCTTGCCACCGCCGCAAAATTTTCTCCCGCCGCCAGTTGCTTGCGCGCATTTTCCGCAGCCTGCCTGGCCTCTGCCGCACTCTTCTGTTTGTATTTGTCACCCCAGAGAAACCCGATCTGTAAGAGGTGATAGCCAGAAGCGCCTGCTTTGGCCGTGTAGTGCTCCTTGTAATACTCGTTAATCTTCTCGTCGGTTATGACGACTTTCGAACGGACTTCACGACCAATCAATCGTGATTGCAGGATCTGATTCTTAAGTTGCTTCTTGTATTGTGCCTCGGATAACCCCTTGCTGGCCAGGTCCCTTTTCATATCCTCTTTGGTGGCATGATTCTCGGCCAGCATGCTGTCGATGGTTTGGTTGATTTCCTCATCGCTTACCTTGATTTCGAATTTGGCCGCCTGCTGCTCGATCAAGCGCTGATCGATAAGGTGAGAGAGTATCTCTTGCCTGAGCTTCTGCATCTCTGCAGGCAATTGCTCACTTGGTGCCCGTTTGATCAGTTCCTGGAAATAGGGGGCGCCCTCTTCATTCACTTCAGAGAGGGTGATGATATCGTCATTGACAATGGCGACGATGCGATCCGCGACTTCAGCCCTGGCGATTGGTGCGAGAGTGATGGAGAAGAAGAACAGGGTGATGGCAGTTATGGTGATTTTGCGCATGGGCTGGCTCGGGGGAAGTTGTATAGTTGTCTTTACACTAGGGTCGATTGCTGCTGTTGTATGAGCGTTGTGTCTTCAAACAATATCTCAATCACTTACGCATTTTCTCTTACCCCGCTACCCGAGGGAGTGCAATATTTTTCTGACAGTTTCGAAGATGGATTCGCTCGACGCGGTGGGGATTCTGATTACCAGGCGACTGTCCGGGGTAAGGCGGGCCTTTTTTTTATGATGCTCGACATAGAGGAGGATGCGCTCTGGCGAGGCCGGAGTGTTGTTGGTAAACGAGAAGACCAGGGCGTCTGGGGCCTCTTCCAGTTTACAGATTCTCAGTTTCTTTAATTCGAGCTTCAGAGTGACAACACCGAAGAGATTGAGGGTGGCTGGGGGCAGATGGCCGTAGCGGTCGGTGAACTCATCCTGCAGGTCGCGCGCCTCGTCGTCAGAGGTGACGCTTGCGATCCGACGGTAGGCGATGTATCGCTGGTCAAGGTCTGGAATGTACGTTTCCGGGATGAAGGCCGAGATTTTCAGGTTGATCTCTGGGTCGATATCACTGCTCTCGGAGGGGCCGTCATCGGTAAAATCTCCTTGGCGTTTGAGGTCCTCGACAGTGCGCTGCAGGAGGTCCAGGTAGAGGTCGTAGCCTACGGCGGCAATGGTGCCGCTCTGCGACTCTCCCAGGATATTTCCACCACCACGAATCTGCAGGTCAGAAAGGGCCAACTTGAAACCACCGCCCAGTTCGTTATAATCCATCAGCGCCCGCA
>JAQUKQ010000050.1 GCA_028718985.1 Desulfobulbaceae bacterium
ACATGGGGGTTTTGGAGAATTGCGTTCGGGAGGATTTGAACGAGAACGCCCCCCGGGCCATGGCGGTGTTGAAGCCGCTCAAGGTCATCATCGACAACTACCCGGAGGAACAGGTGGAGGAGATGCTGGCGGAGAATCATCCAAAGCGTCCGGAGATGGGCACGAGAACGGTGCCATTTTGCAAGGAGATCTATATCGAGCAGGATGATTTCATGGAGAATCCGACCCCGAAATTTTTCCGGCTGGCGGTGGGCCGTGAGGTGCGCTTACGTTCAGCCTACCTGGTTACCTGCCAGAGCGTCGAAAAAGATGGGGAAACCGGTGAAATTGTGGCGTTACACTGTACCTATGACCCGGCTTCGCGCGGGGGGGCAGCCCCGGACGGACGCAAGGTAAAGGGGACATTGCACTGGGTTAGTGCGCGCCATGGTGTTACGGCCGAGGTTCGTCTCTATGATCGACTGTTCTTCACTGAGGATCCGGAGGCCGATAAGGCCGTGGACTTCAAGGATAACCTTAACCCGGATTCATTGACCATTCTTGACGGTTGTTTCCTGGAACCATCACTGGCACTGGAGGCGGCAGGGCGGCACTGTCAGTTTGAGCGACAGGGGTATTTTTATGCCGACCCCGTGGTTTCGAGCGGAGGCAAGCTGGTTTTTAATCGGACGGTTGGTTTGCGTGATACTTGGGCCAAGGTGCAAGGGGTCTAAGCGAAAACGTTCCCCAAAGCATCTGCGGTCTTGGGGACCGTTTTCGGTTTTGTGGGGAAGGGGGCAATCCTCTCCGGTTTGTCGAAGCGTGGAAAGATCTCGATCGGGAGGGCGGGCATCAGCTGGCGAAGAGGTATAGGGAGACAAGCGCCAGACACATAGCGGCGACCTGTCGGGGTGAAATTGGTTCTCGCAGAAAAATGGTGGCGAGGAGGATGGTGATCAGCGGATAGAGCGCAGTCAGGCTGACGACGACGCTGGCCTTGCCGTTTTTGACTGAGTAGAAGAGGAAAAGGGTGCCAAGCATGCCGGTGATACCGGTGAGGACAGCATAGAAGATTCCCTTCGGGTGGACTTCAGGCCGGAAGCCAATAACCTTCAAGGCCAAGAGTCCTACGACAACCGTCCCCAGCACTTCGTAGATAATGGCGCTCGCCGGACTGATCTCGTTGACCGCAAGCTTAGGGAAGAAGCCCCACAAGCCAAACAGCAGAAAGGCGATGAACGCTGTTGTCAACCAGTTATCCATTTCCCCTCCTTCGACACCTCAGCGCCAGATCGCTCTTTGCTGTTTGTTGCCGCCCGGAGGATCTGCCATCTCTCGGGCGGTTCGTGTTGCGTTAGCTATTTGTTTTTCTTCTTTTCCTGTTTGGCGAGCTTCTTTTCTTTCGGTGTTTTGAGTGGTTTTTTCTTATCTTCTTTCTTTGCGTCTTCTGATTTGGCCATCTGAGTCTCCCCTTTTCTGTAAGTTTGGTTTTGGTAAGATATTATCGGGTGCGGCAAGTTAGATTGAGGTGTTATCTCCGTCCCAGCAGGAAATCTTCCACCATATCGACATCGTATTTGCTGCCAATGATCAGCGGTACCCTCTGGTGCAGCGATTCCGGCTCAATGTCCAAAATGTTTCGACCGTCCCCGGTGATGGCCCGGCCGCCTGCCTGTTCTATTAGATAGGCGAAGGGTGAGGCCTCGTAAAGGAGGCGGAGTTTGCCGCTCAGTTTGTTTGCGTCTTTGCTGTCTTTCGGATAGAGAAAGATGCCGCCGCTGATCAGGTTGCGGTGAAAATCGGCGACCAAGGTGCCAATGTAACGACCGCTGAGGGGTCGGCCATCCTGTTTGTTAACCTCTTTAATGTAGGCGATATAACGCCGGATATTTTCGTCCCAGTAGGCGGTGTTGCCTTCGTTGATGCTGAAATATTTGGCACGATCCGGGATTTGGATGTTCGGGTGGGAGAGGAAAAATTCACCGACGCTGGGGTCGAGGGTGAAACCATGCACACCTTCACCTGTTGAGAAAACCAGCATGGTGCTTGAACCATAAATGATGTAGCCCGCTGCGGCTTGAGCCGTGCCCTTCTGCAGGAGGTCGTCGATCGTGCCTTGGCCGATGGTGAGCGATGAACGGCGGCGGTGGATGGAAAAGATGGTGCCGATGGAGGCGTTGACATCGATATTGGTCGAACCGTCCAACGGGTCGAAGGCCAGGGTGTATTTGCCTTCATAACACTCGGCGACTGGGATGATGTCATCCTCTTCTTCGGAGGTCATGGCGCAGACATAGCCGCAGCGGGCCATTCTTTTCTTGATGGTGTTATTGGCGAATTCGTCTAACTTCTGGACAGACTCGCCCTGAATGTTGGTCTTGCCGGAGAGGCCGATGACATCGGCTAGCCCTGCCATGTTGACTTCGGCGGAGATGGTTTTGGCGGCGACGATCAGTTCGGAGAGCAGGCCGGAGAGTTCACCAGTTGCTTCCGGATGCATACGCTGACTATCGAGAATATGGCGGCTTACGGTAACGCCGAGTGGTCGATTCATGTTCGTTCTCCTGGATGTTTGGTGCGTAGCTCTCTGGTGGGAGTTTTACGGGACTGAGAGCTTTGGATGCTTATGGGGATCTTCTTCTCGTCAAACTGGTTTCTAACGGTTATTCTTAGCTGCTATCGCCAGCGCTCCAGCCCCTGCCGAAAATGGAGCGTATCTTGGGAAACCGTAGCTATTCCGCAGTGCCGCAAAATGTGGTGCTGCGGAATAGTTACCTAATATTTAGCGATAACGCACGCAATTTTAAAACGATGGATTTTTCTAAGGTATGTTGGAAAAAATGAAGAGTATGGAACATGAGGCTGGCAGCCGGCGTCGATTTTTGCGCAGGGGTTTTGGCTGGATAATTTTAGGTGCCATGGCGTATCCACTGTTTCGTTTTTTGGGCTTTCGTGTGCCAAGAAAACCAGTGCATGTCAGGATTGAGAAAGAGCTGGGGCTCAGGGGCTTTGCCTTGGAGCATGAGTTCATCCTCTTCGCTAATCAGGATGGTGCCTGGGCCGTTTCCAGACGCTGTACCCATTTGGGATGCACGCTGGCCTTTGACGAAGCGGCTAGGCTACTTGTCTGTCCCTGTCATCACAGCCAATTCGATATGTCCGGTAAACGATTGGCTGGCCCTGCGCAGCGTGACCTGGCAGTCTATCCAGTAGAGAAAGCGCCGGAGGGTTCCAAAGGCTATATCGTTACTCTTTGATAGCAGCGGGGCGGTGGAGCGTTACGAGAAAATTTGACATTTTTTCTGATGCGTGATTGACTTTGTAAGGAGTGTGAGCACTTTTTGTGCGAGTGGACAGATGGGTTCTGAATATGTCCTGCTCTGCCGTGCAAGCGTTTAGACATTCGTAATGAGATCTCAAAAACAGGAGCGCTACAATGCAGGAAAAATCATCCCCGATCCGCTGTGATGACGATTTGAGCCAATACGGTCTTCGTAACCTGAATTCTGTTTTTTGGAATATTCCAACCGCTCGTTTATACGAAAAAATCTTGACTCGACGCGAGGGGAGGCTCTCCCATCTTGGGCCGTTAGTGGTGCGCACAGGGCATCATACCGGGCGTTCTGCCAATGATAAGTTTATCGTTCGGGAGTCGTCAACTGAGGATAAGATTTGGTGGGGGGCAATCAATACCCCTATGAGTGAGGAGTGTTTTGACCGGTTGCACCAGCGCATGGTGCAGCATTTAGAGTTGCAGGATCTCTTTGTGCAGGACTGTTTTGCCGGTGCTGACCGGCAATATCGTCTGCCGGTGCGGGTTATCACGCAATATGGCTGGCATAGTCTCTTTGCCCGTAATATGTTTATCCAACCTGTGGCAGATGAACTGAAGGGACATGTTCCGGAGTTTACGGTGATCGATGCACCGGGGTTCCACGCCTCACCATCGATCGATGGAACGAACTCCGAGACCTTTATTATTATCAATTTCAAGAAAAAAATGGTGTTGATCGGCGGGACCAGCTATGCCGGTGAAATCAAAAAATCAATTTTTTCGGTGATGAATTATCTGCTGCCTGAAAAAAGGGTTTTGTCGATGCACTGTTCAGCCAATATTGGTCAAGACAAGAATACGGCGCTCTTTTTTGGCTTGAGCGGCACAGGGAAAACGACCCTGTCGGCCGATGCGAGTCGTGTCTTGATTGGTGATGATGAGCATGGTTGGAGTGAAAATGGTATCTTCAACATCGAAGGTGGCTGTTATGCTAAATTGATCAATCTCTCTCCCACTGGTGAGCCTGAAATTTTTTCGACAACCCAGCGTTTTGGCACGGTGCTTGAGAATGTCGCCATGGATGCCAAGAGCAGGCGCATCGATCTGGATGACGACACCTTCACCGAAAACACCAGGGCATCATATCACATTTCGTCTATCCCCAACGCCAGTGAGAGTGGCTTGGGCGGTCATCCTAAGAGTATTGTCTTTCTGTCCGCCGACGCCTTTGGAGTCTTGCCACCCATCGCCAAATTGACCACCAATCAGGCCATGTATCACTTTTTGTCAGGCTACACGGCCAAGGTTGCGGGGACAGAGCGCGGAGTCACTGAACCCTCACCGGTATTTAGCGCCTGTTATGGCGCGCCGTTCATGCCGCAACACCCGATGCGCTATGCGGAATTGCTTGGGGAGAAATTGGAAAAGCATCATGTGCAGGTCTGGTTGATCAACACCGGCTGGAGTGGAGGGCCTTATGGTGTCGGTAAGAGGATATCGTTGGCTCATACCCGCGCCATGGTCAACGCCGCTCTCGACGGCACACTTGGAAGTGTATCGACCAGGCAGGAGCCATTTTTCGGTCTGCATGTGCCCATTGCCTGCCCAGGGGTGCCGGACGAGATTCTCTCCCCTCGTACCACCTGGCCTAATGCTGCTGATTACGATAGTCAGGCCCAGAAGTTGGCGGCTTTATTCCGCAAGAACTCCCAGAAATTTAGTGAGCAGACGAGTGGAGAGATTCTGGCGGCAGGCCCGCCGCCTTTCGATACTGTTGGGTAGTCATGATGGATTTGCCGCCAGACACATCAAGGCCTTTGTTGTAAACACTCGTACCTTTGAGACACATACTCTATGCAAGCATCTGTTCCTAAAATAGCCATTGATCAACTCATCGATATTGTTCGGGCCGGTGGCCGGGTGCGTACCGGGATTGATATCTTCAATAAACAGGGGCAACTGCTGCTGGAAAAGGATGTCTTGGTCTTTGATGTCAAGATCATGGAGAACGTTAAACGCTTGGGGGCGGAATGGATTCCCATCGTCAATGGCAATGCTGGGGGACTTTGGGATAAGGATGGCAAGCAGATCGGCTTGCCGGGTGCGATACCGAAAGTTGTCGAACGGCCGCAGCCACCGCCGAAGATGCAGGTCTCTGAAATAGACCATAAAATCAATGAAATTCGCGAGCTGAAAGGGATCGCCGCCAAAAAATACGAACACGCCAAGGGCTGTATCAAAGAGGCGCTTGTTTCGATTCAGGAAAGCGGTGGCGAGATTGACTATGCACCGATTGCCGAGACGGTAACTAGCCTGCTCGATTTCTTGGCGAAAAACGATAACGCTTTCTCCTATTTGACCCGCGAGATTTTCTCCTCAGACGACTATCTGTATAATCACTCGATCAATGTTTGCACGATCGGCACGGTAATCATGAAGAAGTTTAACGAAAGCTTTAATACCGTGGTCAACTCGTTCCTGAATAACGTCCCCAATAACAATTTAAGTGAGAGTCAACAGAACGAAAAATCATTTTCCTATTTTCTGCCGGATGATCTGCGGGATATTTCGATTGGTTTTTTCATGCATGACCTTGGCAAGGCATTGATCGACAAGGAAATTCTGCATAAGCCAGGCAGTTTGACTGAAGCTGAATTTGAAATTATGAAGACCCACAGTACGGAAAAAGGACTGGAGCTTCTTGAAAAAAACAGGCTGAGCAACCCCTATATCTCAAATATCAGTGTCTACCACCATGCAAATCTCTACCAGGACGAGCCTCGCTGCTATCCCTCGGGGAAAAATCACACCGCCATCCCGCCCTATGCCAAAGTCTGCAAACTCGCCGACATCTATGATGCCATGACCTCGAAACGCTGCTACAAAGAGGCCTTGAACCCAGTGGGAGTGGTAACGGATATCTTCCAAAAGTATGCAGGGAAAGACCCCTTGCTGCAGTATATCCTGCACTCGTTTGTCAAGTCGGTTGGCATCTATCCGCCGGGGAGTATTATCGCTTTGACCAATGGCCAGCTCGCCTATGTGCTGGACAGTCAGGGGCCGACCTTGCTGCCGGTGACGGATGTGCATGGGGAGACATTGAAAGGGAAACCCGATATCATGGTGCTGGATAAGGAGAGCGAGGCGGCAGGACTCAAGGTGGATCGGCGTAAACCGCCGATTTCCCCACTTGACGCATACAAAATTCTGCCGGAGTACCTTCTGAAGACCATTCAGGGGGCTTTGTAACGTTTGAAAAATTTGAGGCTACAAGCGCTCTTCGCCGGAGGCCAAGGCCTCTAGTGCGTCCCGATTCAGCAGAGTGATGGAAGGACCGTTGGTGGCAATCATGTCCGCTTTGGTCATTTTTGTGAGGATGCGGGAGAGAGTTTCGGGGATGGTGCCAAGCAGGCTGGCCAGGTGGGATTTTGTCAGATCGAGTCGAACTTCGTCCCGCTCCTGCTCTTCGGCGAGGAGCAAAAGGTGCACCGCTAAGCGGCCAGGGACCTCTTTCAGTGAGAGAGATTCGATAAGACTGGCAAATTTCTTGAGCCGCATCGAGAGGGCTGCCATCATATTCATGGCTAGGGCGGGGTTCTCCTGAATTAACAAAGTGAACTTCAGGCGGGGGAAAAAGAAAATGCGACTTGTTTCCAGGGCCATGGCATGGGCCGGAAAACAAGAGCCTGCAAAGACTGCCGCCTCGGCAAAGGGCTCACCGCTACCGAAGACATGCAGGATTTGCTCCTTGCCCTCCGATGAAAGCTTGAAGATTTTGACCTTGCCACTTATCACGACGTAAAATCCAACCCCTGCATCACCTTCCGCAAAGATAGCCTGTCCACGTGAGTAGCGCTGATCGGCAACGATCAGCGCCAGCTTCTGCAACTGCTCGCTGTTCATCCCCTGAAAGAGCGGGATCGCGGCAAGGGCTTCGACAATCTTCACGGCTGGATCAAATGCTTATGTCGATGCGTTGGGCCTTGGCTGCCGGGCGCTGGGATTGAAGCTGCTGTTGGACTTGCTGCTGCACGACTTGATCGGTATCGGTTTTTTTGCTGACCGCCATTTGCTGGCTTGCGGCCTCTTTTTGCAGGGCTTGAGCTGCAGGTGAAATGGAGACCGTCAGGGCGTTATCGGCCTTGTTGCTTGTGACGCTTGTGGCAGATTTTGCTGGTTGGACCTGAGGGGCGGCGACCTGCTGAGAGCTGTAAAGGGCCGCTGCATTTTGGGGTGAATTTATTTGCATGGTGTTACCTCCTGCATTCACAATAAGTCGAGGCTGGGAAGGGACAATCTCTGAGTGGGGCAGCCTTTCAGGGCTCTGCTTCCCATGGCCGGGCGGCGCAATTTATTCTGACCAGTAGAGAAAGTATACCACAATACGCACGGTGGATACGAAATTTTTCTTGATGCTAAGGCAGAGAGAGATCGGAGGGCATGAAAGCGATATGATGAGAAAGACGATTCCCTTAGCTGATAGGTGCCTCCGGCCTGTCTGCACTCTCAGTCGCGTGTTCTCTGCTGCCGGCATCGATGAATTTTGCCAGGCGGCTGATCAGTTCCTCTTTGCCTTCACCGGTCTGGGCCGAAAAAAGCAGCCGTTCACTCGGTGATACCCTGAGGCCTGCGTCCAAGGAACTGGCGTGCTGTTGACGCTGCCCGCGGCTGATCTTGTCCAGCTTGGTATAGACCAGGAGGTACGGCACCACACTCTCTCGCAACCAGTTGACCAACTCAAGATCCAAGTCCTTTAAGGGGTGGCGGATATCGAGAATCACCACCACGCAGCACAGGGTCTTTCTTGTCTCAATATAATCGGAGATCAGGCCCTGCCACATGCCCTTGACCGCCTTCGGCACTTTGGCATAGCCGTAGCCCGGCAAGTCCACCAGATAGAGGGCGTTATTCACCGTGAAATAATTAAGGCTTTGGGTTTTCCCCGGCTTGGCGCTGACCTTGACCAGGCCTTTGCGGTTCAACAGCCTGTTCATCAGGCTTGATTTGCCGACGTTAGAGCGTCCGGCAAAGGCTATCTCCGGATACTCAGCAGGGGGGAGCTGCTTCAGGGCATAGGCACTGATCAGAAACTCCACCTCCGAATAGTTGATAGTCATCTCAGATGACCTTGTTCAGTGAATACTCGATAATGCCTTCGGCACCGCTCTTCAGAAGTTTCGGCACCAAATCACGGACTTCGTGTTCGGAGATGACCGTCTCCACTGAATACCACTCCTTTTGGTAGAGATGGGCAATGGTCGGTGCGTTCATGCTGGGCAACTGGGCAATGATCCGGTCGAGGTTTTCTGATGAGACATTCAGTTTTAAGCCAACGATGTTGTCGGCCCGCAGGGCTCCTTGGAGCAGGAGGGCGATGTTCTGGATCTTTTCCCGTCGCCATGGATCGGCCCATGCCTCCTTGTTGGCGATCAATTGCGTGTTCGACACGAGCATCTCGTGGATGACCTTGAGCCCGTGGGCTCGAATCGTGGATTCGGTTTCGGTTACCTCGACAATGGCATCGGCCAGACCGGAAACAACCTTGGCCTCGGTGGCACCCCAGGAAAATTCAATATCGACATTGATCCCCTGTTCTTGGAAAAAATGCCTGGTGTAGTTGACCAACTCGGTCGAGATTTTTTTCCCCTCAAGATCCGCCAGCTTCTTGATGTCGGAGTCTCCTGCCACCGCAACCACCCAGCGGGTCGGTTTGCGGCTGACTTTGGAGTAAACCAGGTCTGCTACCACTACGACATCGGATTCATTCTCCATGGTCCAATCGAGACCGGTAATGCCAGCATCGATAATGCCGCGCTCAATGTAGCGCGACATCTCCTGCGGGCGGCAGATGGAGCAGGACAACTCCGGATCGTCGATTTCTGGGAAATAATTACGAGAGGAGAGCTTTATCTTCCAACCTGATTTTTCAAACAACTCGATGGTTGCTTTTTCCAGGCTGCCTTTGGGGATTCCTAACTTTAGCACATTCATTTTTTGTACACCTCCGCCGGATTGAACACCAGCTCGTCTTTAATCGTCAATGTCTCGCCGTCCACGCGTCTGAAAAAACAACTGTGGTAGCCCTTGTGGCAAGCGGCACCACCCAGTTGTTCCACTCGGTAGATCACTGTATCTTGGTCGCAATCTACCAGGATTTCTTTCACCAGTTGAACATGGCCGGACGACTCGCCCTTTAACCACAACTGATTGCGAGACCGGCTCCAATAATGGGCCTTTCCGGTAGCAAGGGTTTGTTTCCAGGCCGCCTCGTTGATATAGGCCAGCATCAGGACCTCGCCGCTGGCATGGTCTTGCGCAATGGCAGGGAGCAACCCGTCGCCTTTGGCAAAATTTAATGTCTCCATCTTAATCACCTCACTTGATAATGGCATTTTAGCTGCGCCGTCGGCCCTGTTTCCCTTGGACATGAATTGAATCAAACAGGCAGACCTGAACTTGCAATAGTCCTGAGGGTGGCGGCAGTAGGCCCCTTCCGCTAGCATGTGTTGATGATACTTCTCGCAAACAAGCTCCATATTTCCTAAGTGATACTGGTGGATTGGTATAGGAACATGGTCTTTTGCGGCAGGCTACGTTCGAGCAAGAAAGAAAGCGCTTGCAGGGGGGGCGCAGAGATATCCCCCAGGGGCATAAACTTGAAATCGGCCGACGGGCTTAAAGCCCGCAGGCCGATGACAAAAGATGCGGGACTGCTGGATAGTTACCAAGCGCTCACTGTAATTTTAACCACCGCCTACCCTATGCGAAACTCTTTTTTTTGTCAATAAGGTTCCAGCTAGGGACCTTTTTTTTGGATTTCAAAATTGACGGACTTCATGTATCATAGCATATTTTGCGCGCGAATCCCTGGACCTCACTCATACACTGGGATAACTTCCCAACACTTTCGATGACCGAGCTAGAACAAACAAAAGGCATTCTCGAAGCCATTCGCACCAACCTGAAGCGGGAGAAGGACTCTGTCATCGCTATTCTCAAGGATCCCAAGGTCGCTGAATGGCAATCCATTGATCTTGTAAAGAATAAGCTGCTGCTGGTGCAGGTGGGGATTGATCCGGCGCTCATCAGTAAAACCTTAAGGGACTATCCTAAGCAGGCGAAGAAAATTGGTAAGCAGATAAGCGATTGGAGCAATGAGGTGGCTAACCAGCTTGCCGATCTCATTGCCCATCCTGAGCCGAGCCAGGCCCTCTCAGCCGCTAAAAAACTCGAAGCCAAAACAGCAGCCATAACCGGTATGAAGGAAGAACTTCTGGCCCACTCCAGTCAATTGATTCGAGCGGATCAGGTTCTCCGGCAGCAGCTTCAAATCAAGCCTCTGTTGGCAATTGCCAAGTGCTTGACGCCTGGGAAGAGAGAACTGTTTGATGGTGGGCTTGAGACGCTTTCCCTGCTTTTGAAAGGGATAGGTCAAGAAGATGGCGTAAAAACTTTTGCCGAGTTGCTGCAAGAACCTGCCATCCTTGAAGCCAGCTTTCAACGGCTGGATATCGCTAAATTGCCAAGAATTGTTGAGGAAATTCTCTTTCACCATATTGGCGAGGCCGTTTGCACCGCCAAAGGAATTGCTCTCTTTTTGGACTTGGTTAATGAGCGCATGGAGAGCGAACTGAAGTCGATTACCGTGATCGAGCAGGGGCTACAGGCCCTGCTCACGGAGAACACGGCGGCCCTGCTCAGCGGCATCATCGAACAGGGCAAGCTTTTAGGGGCGCTCGTCGTTGGCCTCTACCACAAGAGACAGCTCAAAGACTCTCTGGCCAAGGTCAATGAGGCTTTGGATCTTTTGAGTATTTTTCACCGTCTTCTTAAAAATAAGCTTCTTGTCAGCTTGCAGAAAGAGGTCACCGTGCCAGGTTCTGCGCTCAACCCAATTACCATCTCCACCAGGATGACCCGATCTTTTTTTGTGGGCGCCGCCGGGTTCCTGCGTTCTTTCAAACTGATGGTGAAGTCGCTGAAAGGTCAAGGGGCCATCAACGAGGCTGAACTGCAATTGACCCTCGAAAATGGCATCAATAACTGTAAATACTTCTACGGTGGTTCTCACGCCGATCTCAGGAAGATAAAGATCTTTATCGACAGTTTGGTTGGCCATTACCCAAAGCCGTTCCCCTACAATGATCTGTGTAAATTAACCAAGGCCACATTGTCTGCCTATGGGGACGAGGTAGAAAAGTTTCTCTTTGACTACGAGATCAGTAAGGAGATGCAAAGTTCGACAACGGTTGCCATCCCCACGAAAGCAGGTAAGTTGATTGCCGCCATCGCCAAACACAATACGGTCTTTGCCAAGGCAAACCTTGAACAGGGCAATGCGGTAACGTCGTAACTATCCAGAGGAAGCAATGTAAAACCCCACGGTGGTCGAGCCGATTTACATCGACAGGCTTACGCGTCCAATCAACATAGCAATCTTTTAGCCAAACCATTGAGGAAAAGAGCATGGCAGGAAACACCTTTGGTGCAGTTTTTCGAGTAACAACCTGGGGCGAGTCGCACGGCACCGCGGTCGGTGCGACCATTGACGGTTGTCCTCCGGGCCTTTTTTTGACCCCGGAACTGATTCAGCACGATCTGGATCGGCGTCGTCCTGGAACCGGCGGTGCTGCCAGTCCGCGGCAAGAACCGGATCGGGTAGAGATTCTCTCGGGTATCTTTGCTGGCCAAACCACTGGTACTCCAATCTCGCTGGCCATCTTTAACAAGGATGCTCACAGCAAGTCTTATGACCACCTGAAAGAGATCTTCCGGCCTGGACATGGTGACATCACCTATCTGAAGAAATACGGTATTCGCGACCATCGGGGCGGTGGCCGTGCCTCGGCCAGAGAGACGGCCGCGCGCGTGGCGGCTGGGGCAGTGGCCCGTTTGCTGTTGTCCAAACAGCAGATCACGGTGACCGCTTTTACCGTAGCCTTAGGGGGCATTGCCATTACGCAGAGAGACATGGCTGCCATCGGCCAGAATCGCCTTTTCTGTCCTGATCCCGAGGCTGCGGCACAGATGGAAGAGAAGATTGCCGCAACCAGAAAGGCGTGTGATACCTTGGGCGGGATTGTTGAGATTGTGGCCAAGAATTGCCCGGCAGGCATAGGGGAGCCGGTTTTTGACAAACTCGATGGCGAACTGGCACGGGCTTTGATGTCTATCGGTGCGGTAAAGGGGGTGGAGATCGGCAATGGTTTTGCGGCAGCGGCCCTTACCGGCTCGCAAAATAACGATCCGCTGATCCCCTCAGGTTTTGCCTCTAACCGTTCCGGGGGGATTCTCGCCGGCATCTCGAACGGTGACGATATTGTAGCCAGAGTAGCGGTCAAGCCGATTCCGTCTATCGCCATGGAGCAACAAAGCATCGACCGAGACGGGCAGCCGGTCACCATCAAGATCGGTGGACGTCACGATATCTCCGCTATTCCACGGATCATTCCAGTTTGCGAGGCCATGGTCTGTTTGACCCTGGCCGACCATCTCTTGCGACAACGGGCGATTAGCTGAACTCATGCCCGACCGCTGCACCATTAACGGTCTGCTGGCCGCAACCATCCGACGCTATCCTCAACGTCCAGCGCTCGGCATGGCCTTTGCGTCACCGCTGACCTACGCAGCGCTGGGAGAATCCATCCGTCTTGTCACGGCCGCCCTCGTGAGTCGTGGGCTGTTGCGTGGCGACAAGGTGGCTATTCTTGCCGAAAATTCATGCCACTGGGGTGTGGTTTATTTGGCGATCACCGGTTGCGGGGCAGTTGTGGTCCCCATTTTACCAGACTTCCCCGAGGCCGATATTCATCATATCCTGACAGAAACCGACACGAAGTTTGTCTTTGTCGGTCATCGGCAGATTGATAAAGTCCTTGATTGCAATCGGCATCAATTACGAGGGATCTTTAGCCTGGATGACAAAGACCCGGAGCATCGTGATAGCACGGCAACCTATAGCGATCTCCTGCACGAGGGTGCCTCTCTGCCACTTGATGCCATTGCCGTGGCCGAGGCGACACCACTGCATGCCAACGATACCGCCGCCATCATCTACACCTCGGGTACCTCTGGACACGCGAAGGCCGCGATGCTCTCTCATGCCAACATCACAGCCAATGTTCACTCGGCCCAGGCAGTGATTGTCATCCCCCCTGGCGCGACTTTTTTGTCTATCCTGCCGCTCTCTCACGCCTACGAGTTTACGATGGGCTTTGTTCTGCCCCTGAGCCGTGGTGCACGGGTGGTCTATGCCGATCGGGCTCCGACTCCAACCGTTTTGGAGAGGATCTGTCGCCATGAACGTCCGAATGCCATGTGTGTGGTACCCATGGTCATTGACAAAATTTATAAGAAAAAAGTGCTCCCGGCGATTCAGGAAAAGGTCTGGCTGCGGCAGATGGCAAAATTCTCGTGGAGCCGAAAATTACTGATGAAAAAGATTGGCGCGACCCTGCTTGATTTTTTTGGTGGGGAGCTGGTCGTGATGGCGATTGGTGGAGCTGCCCTTAACCACGAAACCGAAACTTTTTTGCGTGAAGCAGGGTTCCCTTACATGACAGGCTATGGCCTGACCGAGACCTCTCCGTTGCTGGCCGCCGGCGCCTTGGCTGACCCCTCTGTCGCTTTGGGGTCAGTCGGGCCGCCGGTGCCGGGGGTTGAGATCGTGATCAGCGATGCCGATCCTCACACCGGCATTGGACAAATCATGGCCCGTGGCCCAAACATCATGCAAGGCTATTATCGAAACCTTGAGCTGACAGAAGAAACCATTGATCCGCAGGGCTGGCTTGCCACCGGAGACCTCGGTTTTTTTGATGACAGTGGTAACCTCCATATCAAGGGCCGTTCGAAGAGTGTCATTATTCTGTCGCATGGCGAAAACATCTACCCTGAGGCCATTGAGGAAAAGATCAACGCCTTTGCGCAAGTGGTAGAGTCTCTTGTGCTGGCAAATGAGGATCGGCTTCTCGCCTTAGTCTACCTCGACTACGATCAAGTGGATCGGCAAGCCAAAACCCAGGAAGAACAGCGGTACGCCATTGAGCAACTGTTGGCCAAGATCAAAATGGAGGTCAACCAAGACCTTCCCCCCTATGCCAAACTGCACAAAGTGGCCGAGAGGGTCGAACCCTTCATCAAGACCGCTACCCAGAAAATCAAGCGCTATTTGTATCAGTAGTGCCGTGGCCGATTGAAAAATCGGTACAGGCTAACTTGCCACTCTCCTCAGCGAAAATTGGACACTCTCATCATGAAAAAAGCTGCTGCCGACATCAATAATATCTGGATTATCACTCGCGAATATGGCGACCTTGCCGGGGCAGGTGGCGTTAAGGACGTGGCGCGGCAACTGGCCATGGCCTTAGCGAAAACCGGACATGCCGTCAGCGTCGTCCTGCCTCTTTATGGTTTTATGGCACCGGAGCATTTGGGATTCAGCCGCCTGGAGCTGAATTTTGACCTGGATATGTCCTACCCGCAAGAAGAGCGCCGGGAGGGAGTTGCTATCTGGCATCAAAAAAGTGAGATCGATATCTATCTCATCGATGCGCCTCGCTTCCGCGAAAAAAGCGGCATCTATACCTATACCTCCAGTGACGAAGCGCACAACCCCTTTCATCGCCAGGGGACGGGTCATTACGACTATTTCGCCATGAACGTTCTCCTGCAAAAGGCAGCCCTCTGTTTGATAATCGCGCTTGCGCAGAAACCAGACATCATTCATTGCCATGATGGCCATACCGCTCTGATCCCGGCTATGGTTCGTGAGGTGGACGGCTTCCGGCACTATTTCAACAAGACCGGCCTTGTGGTCACTATCCATAACGCTGGACAGGGGTATCACCAAGAGATCGGCGACCTGGCCTTTGCTCGGGTCATCACAGGCTTGCCAAAGCGAGTGATTGATGGGCATTTGCTCGATGGCAATTTTGATCCCTTTCTTGCCGCTGCCTCCTACGCCGAGATGAACACCGTGAGCGAAAATTATGCCCGCGAGTTACGAGAGACAGCCGATGATGCCCTGACCGGCTTCCTCGGCCACGCCCTTCTCAAGCGCGGAGTGATCCTGCAAGGGGTGACCAATGGTATCGACCCAACAGAATTTGATCTCCGTGAGCATAAAAAGCTTGGTTTGCCGACCGACTTCCAACCGGGCATCGCTTCACCACCGCTTGTCGGGTCATCAAAGAAACCCTCGGTGCGAAGCAAGGGGCCGTCTCTGACAGAGGTCTTGTCTGGCAAAGATCTCTGCAAACAGGATCTTTGTGCTGCCATTGCCCGCCACAGTCTGACCGGGGTTCGTCAAAATGGTAGCCTGGCCTTCCAGCCGGATCACCCCCTTTTTACCTTTATCGGCCGTTTGTCGACTCAGAAGGGGGTGGATATCATGGTTGAGGCCCTCAGGCACTTCCTGTCTGCCGATCCTACCTTCCAAGTACTCATTTTAGGTAACGGGCAAAAAGAGATCGAAGAGTCGTTAATCGAAATGACCCGTGCCCCCGGGTATCAGGGGAAAATCTGTCTGCTCAGGGGCTTCGATCATATTTTGGCTAACCGGGTCTATGCGGCGGGCGATTTTTTCTTGATCCCATCCAAGTACGAGCCTTGCGGTTTGACCGATTTCATCGCCCAACTCTTTGGTAATCTGCCGATTGTGCATCACGTCGGCGGCTTGGTCAAGGTGGTGGATGGCGAGACTGGCTTCGCCTATCAGCAGCACAGTGGTGCCGCTCTGGTCGAAGCGATGCAGAGAGCGCTTGACACCTATCATTCGTCACGGCCCGCAATCATGGCGATGCAGAGAGCGGCTGTCGCCTTGATTCATGCCCGATATACCTGGGGCAAGGTCATGAATCGCTATCTCGACTTATACTCCGGCGCAAGAGCTAAGAGGTTGTCTGCTGGAGGCACTCTCGCTCAAAGTCGGAAATGAGCCGATAACCAGTGGCGCAAGCTTCTCTTTGCTTGCCAATCAACTTCACTTGGTCACGAGAAAACCGGCAACTGGTCCCAGCTTGAAGCAATGCATGGACGATCTTGTCACCCAGAAGGTCGAAAATTGGTCTTTTGCCAAGAACGAGGTGCGGATGCAGGTGCCGGTTGGGATATACTAACAATCGGATGTACGTCTGGCCATGAGGCCCTGTCTTGAGGCAGCTAAAGAGACGAAAAGAATCCTTGTAGCGCCGGAGGCAATCTGTTTGCTGAGCGCTCTCGGAGAGAGATCCATCGATCTGAGCCTGCGATTTTTGATCAACGATCCCCAGAATGGCATTGCCAATGGCAAGAGCGATGTACTCCTGGCGATCTGGGATAAATTTCATGCCCATGGTGTCGAGATCCCCTGTCACCAAAGGGATGTACATGTTTACCCACACAAGCAGGATGACAGTGGCGAAGAAATTGCCTTGCCGTAGGGCGGGGACTATCACCTTTGTGCGAGAAGGAACCTGGAATGTGTTGCACCACTATTTTTGATTGCCAAGGCAGTTGCATCGCATGAGAAACATTCGTCTTCTTGCCCTGCTGATTTTTGTTTTCTTCCTACTGCTTGGATATGCTTGGCAGATTGAACCGAATCTTTTGCGCGTCCAGCGCTTGGTGGTTAACGATCCAACGCTCAATCATGCCTGGTCAGGTCTGACGATTGTGCATCTGTCAGATTTGCATATCACGCAGGAGGGAGCAAAGGAGGCTAGACTCCTTGCCAAAATTCAGGAGATCTCCCCGGATTTGATCGTGATGAGTGGCGATTTTAGGCAATGGGCCCAGAATCCGCGACCTGCTCAAAATTTCATGGCGAAACTCTCCGCACCGCTTGGGGTTTATGGTGTTCTTGGTGATGCCGATCAGGTGCAAGGCTCTGATGATTGTGGCTATTGTCACCCCGGTGGCCGCTATGCCGAACGTTTGACCCGGCCAGTCATTATGCAAAATGAACTCCGGCAAATCGACTGGCGCGGGAAGACGGTTGTTGTGGCGGGTGTCGATGCCGATGAAACGGGTATGGAGTGGCTCAAGAAGTTACAGTCCAAGATGGCCGAGGATGACAACCCGCTGATGATTCTCAGCCACCAAAGCAGGCCGTGGAGTGAATACCCCTTTGCCGTGCATTCTCTGTGGCTGAGCGGGGATACCCACGGTGGTCAAATCAGAATGCCAGACTGGTTTTGGAGGATGATCCATTATAAGCCAGACACGGCCCACATGGGCGGTCTTTATGGGAACGGGCGGGGGGGCTGGCTCTTGGTTAATCGAGGCATTGGCCAAACAGCTCGTTTCCCTTTCCGCCTCGGGGTGCCACCCGAAATTGTGGTCATCACCTTTGGTGAACAATAAGGAGCGGTATGGGGGTGAAGAATAGGGGGCGATTATGGCGGAGTTGGTGGCTCTCCTCTCTTGTCTTGTGGGCCGCGGCATCGCTTTGGCATTGTGAACGACCAGATGCGGCATCCCCCTTGATTTTGAATGACTTTGAGGGGCAGGAAGATCTGCAGTTGATCGCTTGGCGTTGCCGGACAACCTTCAGTCTGTCCGAACGGTATCGCAGTCATGGCCATTCTGGATTGCTGATGACGCTCTATCCCGATGCCTATCCCGGCCTTCGGCTTTTGCTCACGCCAGGGCTTCGACATTGGCAGGGGTATCGCTATCTGGCGCTCGATGTCATCAACTCCGGCAGTGAATCTTTGCTTCTGCACTATCGAATAGACGATCAAAAAGATGCAGAGTATGGAGATCGGGTCAACGGTAGCTTCCACTTGGAACCAGGTGAAAATCATTTGCGATTGAACCTGGAGCAGATCCGAACCTCTGGCGGGAAGCGTCCACTGAAATTGGATCATATTGAGGCCGTGATGTTCTTTCAGACCTCTCCGCCTAAGCCACTTGCGCTTGGTGTTGATTATATCCGTCTTGAGAGAGAAGGTGCGTCTCTGTAACTATTTGTTTTTGTGTGTATATTATTTATTCTCGTAGTTTTCTCTGTTGCGTTGCCGAGTATTTCCCATCACGTTTAAAAAAAGATTAAAGTTTGTTTTGGGACGGCCGATATGGTAATTAGAGGAAAATAACTGAGATTTCACAAGGCGGGATTGGTTTCAGAGTTGCCAGCGCCTTAGATCAATAAAAGATGTTTCATTTGGCAAGCAGGAGGTACGGTATGAAAATCAGCGATTTTGTACCGCAGATAAAAACCGACACAAGGGTGCAGAAGGCAAAAGAGAGACCGATCTCCGACACCTCTGCCGTGGCAGGTGGAGCCGACAGAGTGGAGTTGTCGGCCAGCTCAATCGATGTTCAAAAAATGAAGATGATAGTCCAAGATACCCCCGCCGTGCGGATGGATAGGGTCCAGGCCCTGAAAGAGCAGATAGAGCGTGGAGAGTATCAGGTTGACCCCTATCGAGTGGCAGACAAGATGCTGATCAATCTTCTCTCTGAAAGCGGACTCCCTGGACAATAGATATTTCGTTGCTTTACCAATAAAAAAGGCGTCATGACCCGAGGGTCTGGCGCCTTTTTTATTGCCCAATTCTCAGGGTCATGACCTTCCCCGCCTATTGTTGTTAATAGGCGTATGGGTTCAGGGATATGGCCTATTTCAAAATCCGTCTCTATCACTTGCACAGTCAAGGATACTCATTTGCCGGATGAACCAAAATTAAAGGGTTGCCCCTAAAAAGGCAACCCTTTAATTTTGTGACAAAAAATAATGGTCTTGGCGCAGGGATTCGAACTCTCGACCTCCTGCTCAAGAGTCTGTAGGACGAAATCCGGCTGACAGGGGAAGAAAACGGCAGCAAAAGACACGTCCTGGTGGACGTGAGTATCTGATCGTCGTAACCGGAGCAAACGGGCACGATCTGACTCAACTTGAGCTCGTGTGGGATGCAATCATTATTGATCGCCCTGATACAGAACAACGTCTCTGTGCCGATCGAGGTTACTTTGGTGATCCAGCCCTCAAGGCTATCAAAGAGCGAAACGACATCCCTCTCGTAAAAAAACCGAAGGGAAGAAATACAAGAAAAGAATACCAACCCATTTTGACAGATCAGCTTCTCTTTTCTGCATCGGAGGCGTTGCTTACGAAAGAGAATCCTCCCTGCTGGTTCAATAGGTAATGCCAGTAACCCATATAATGGCTTGATGAATGGCTAAAAAAATACGGGTTAATCGCTTGACATTTCGGAGATGTTTTTCGCATACTTAAGGAGAATGTGAAGAACTGGGGATAAATACTTATCTCTTATTTCTGAGCAGTTTCTTTTGCTTTATTTCAATCCTCATAAAGGGTCAACATGTCGTTTTTTTCTTTCAAAAAGAATCTTTTGATTCCCAAGACGTTAAACAGGAAGGAATCTTTTGGTGTTTGGCTGTCTCTGCTTGGTTCGTCTCTGGAAACGCTTCAGCAATTAGCTAGTGCCTCTGAGCATGAATTTTTGCAAATAGGCGAACAGATGCAGGGGATTTATACACGTGCTGCCAAAATCTCCCAGAAAGCCGAGCATCTGGTTGAAGTCGCCGCCGGTCAGCGTATGCAATCACTTATCGAGAGACTCCAACAGATGGTTGGTGATATCGAGGCCTATCTTTCCGGGTCTCGAACAAGAAGTAACGAGAACTCTCTGACCATGCAAGGCGTGTTGGATCTGCTTGATCACATTGCAAAGCCTTTAGAGGGGTTTCAAGGGATGAACATGACCCTCCACATGTTAGGTGTTTCCATTAAGATTGAGAGTGCTTGCTTAGGATTATTGGGAAACGAATTTATCAATCTAGCTATTGATGTCGAAAAACTCTCCCTTCAGGTCGATGATAAGTCGAATGCGATCCTTAAGCATCGCCAGGACCTGCGTTTGATGCTTCTAGAAAATATGGTTTCTCTTCATGCG
Organism: Desulfobulbaceae bacterium; assembly: GCA_028718985.1. Lineage (GTDB taxonomy): Bacteria > Desulfobacterota > Desulfobulbia > Desulfobulbales > VMSU01 > VMSU01. The sequence continues at coordinate 20,155 of JAQUKQ010000050.1, forward strand.
ACCGAATCGATTCACGATGAAGAGGTGGCTCTGGCACTGAACAGCACCTCGGCAGGGATGCATGAACTTGAAGTCGTCAACGATCGGTTCACTCAACTTGGAGCTAGGGTTGCTGCCACTTCAAAAGAGATTACCTCTAACATTGGAGAGGTTGTTTCATCACTACAATTTCATGATATCAATCGTCAGCAGATAGAGCATGTCATTGAGGCGTTAGAACACCTATTGTTGGCGCTGTCTGATGGCAAAGCTGTGGCTGGTAGCGACGATATCTACAGGGCATTGATAACCGAGGTGGGCAATGTTTGTGAACTGCAAGAGGCTCAACTCAATTTTGCCTCGACGGAGTTATATTCTGCGGTTGAATCAATTGTCGGAAACCTGCAGCAGGTCAGTGGCAAACAGATGGCGCTTGGTCAGGAGACGCTTGCTGTAACGGGGGTTTTGGATACTTCTGACAGCTCATTTTTTGATGCTATCAGCCAGGGCATGTCCACCGTTACAGCTGTCTTAACAGACTGCATCAGCAAAGATCATGAGATGACTTCTGCCATGAAGGGTGTAGCGGCGAATATTGATGAAATCACCAGCTATGTACACGATATAGATGATATCGGTTTCGAAATTGTTCTGCTTGCCCTGAATGCTCAGATCAAGGCCGCTCATGCTGGTGAGCGAGGAGCAGGCCTTGGGGTCTTGGCGGAGGCAATCCATCGGCTTTCCGATGACGCGGTAGAGCGGACCACTGCCGTTAACGCAACTCTTACGGAGATTCATACTGCGACAGAGCAACTTTCGGACGGGAAGAGGGCTGAAGAGGTCGAACTCCGTTCCAAATTCATGAGCATGGAAGGGGCATTGAACGAAATTCTGAAAATGCTTGCCGAGATGAACGTCGAGCTACTGACGATTTTGTCTGAGGTGCAGGCGATGGTCAATGCCTTGAGCGAGGAGGTAGAGAGCATCACCTCCCAGATTGACGTACATGAGCGGACTAAGGTCATGGCGGATGAAGTTCTGGCCGTGTTGCATCAGATAGTTATCGAAGTTCGAGAGTTGGAACCGGCAAGTAGCGAGTTTAAAGAGAATCTGCGCCTCATGGAAGCAAAATATACTATGGAGAGCGAACGTCGCATCCATGAAGCCATTGCCAATAAGCATGGGGTGCAGCAGCTTACAGAGGTTGTCCCTGCTCAAACTGTGGACAGTGCTAGCGGCAGTGATTCAGAATTTGGGGACAATGTGGATTTATTTTAAGGATGATTGCCGGGGCATAACTACACAGGAGAGCAGAGTATGGAAGAGACGACACTGAGCAGTTCACCCCAGCAGGAGGGCATGCTTATTGCCAGTGGTAAGCGACTTACCATTGAAAACACGGCTGAATTTGCCCAACAGATTCGGGCAGGGCTGGCAGAGTCCAAAAGTGTTGCCATTCAGTTCGACCCGAATATTGAGGTGGACATTACGAGCTTACAGGTTCTTTGCGCAGCCTGCAAAACAGCGGTGGTAGAGAAGAAGGTGCTTTCGTGTCGTGGCGAATTGCCCAAGGCCTTGATTGATTTGGTGGCTGCTGCCGGGGCTGAGTTCCACGGGGTATGCAAGCATAATAAAGGTGGCCGTTGTTTCTGGTCTGGAGGGAGGGTGTAATGGCAAAGGTAATCATGACGGCCGACGATTCGGCCAGCGTCCGGCAGATGGTGGCGTTTACAATCAAACAGAATGGCTATGAGGTAATTGAAGCAGTTGATGGTCAAGACGCCCTGACCAAGCTTGCCACGCAAAAAGTCGATATGCTATTGACCGACCTCAATATGCCCAACTTGGATGGTATCGGCTTGATCAAAGGGGTGCGTGCCGGCAGCTTAAATAAATTCATCCCCATCATCATGCTGACGACGGAATCAGTGGATTCAAAAAAGGCGGAAGGCAAGGCCGCAGGCGCTACCGGTTGGATTGTCAAACCATTCAAACCTGAGCAGTTGATCGCGGTGATTAAGAAAGTGCTGGGGTAAAACAGGTTGAAGCCAGAGAGGGTGTAGCCTGTCAGTCCCAACAATCAAACTAAGGATTTCCATCATGACCGACCCTTATATTGACACCTATCGGGAAGAAGCCTGTGAACGGTTGGCCGAACTCGAAACCTCGTTGCTGGAACTTGAGGAGAGGCCTGACGATATGGAGCTTGTCAATCAAGTTTTTCGGGCCATGCATACGATTAAAGGTTCTGGCGCCATGTTTGGCTTCGATGATATCGCCGCCTTCACCCATGAGGTAGAGACGGTCTTCGATATGGTCCGCAATGGCAAGATGGTCGTGACAAAACGCCTGCTCGACTTGACCTTGAAGTCACGCGACTATATCAGCGTCCTGCTTGATGCCTCGGCAGGTTTGGGTGAGGTGAACAAAAACGAGGGCGATGAAATCATCGAAAACCTCCATCAACTCGTGTCATCTCTTGATACTCCGAAGGCCTCAGTCGTGCCTACGGCGGTAAAACCGGTAGCGCCCAAGACCGCAAGTTCACCTGATACAGAGCGGAAGACTTGGCGTATCCGCTTTCGCCCTAACCGGGAGCTCCTGTTGAGCGGTAGCAATCCGATAGCGCTACTCAATGAGTTGCGTGGGCTTGGGAGCTGTCATGTGATAGCCAATTTTGCTGACGTTCCTCTGCTGCATGAT